>CAUCIO010000009.1 GCA_958442925.1 uncultured Clostridium sp.
CGGAATTCTGACCTCCTTAAAGGTAATGGAGGTTATGCTGGAGAAAAAGGAAAGTCTCAAGAAGCTGGCTGACGAGGTAGAAATTTATCCTCAGGTGCTTAAAAATGTGAGAGTTCACGATAAAAAGACAGCTCAGGATGATCCGGAGGTTCAGGCAGAGGTTCAGAAGGTGGCAGATGCCCTGGGAGATACAGGACGGATTCTGCTTCGCCAGAGCGGTACGGAGCCGGTAGTCCGCGTGATGGTAGAAGCTGAGACCAATGCGATCTGTGAGAAATACGTGGATCAGGTGATTGATGTCATGAAGGCCAGAGGCCACGTGATTTAGGAGTGAAATCATGCGGGAGCAGCTGACAAAAAAGGATATTGAGAAGATTCAGAAAGAGATTGACTACAGAAAACTGGTAGTGAGAAAGGAAGCCATCGAAGCGGTGAAGGAGGCCAGAGCCCAGGGGGATCTGAGCGAAAACTTTGAGTATTATGCGGCTAAAAAGGATAAGAACAGAAATGAGAGCCGTATCCGCTATCTGGAGAACATGATCAAGAATGCCAGGGTGGTGTCTGACCAGTCCAGAGAGGACGAGGTAGGCTTAAATGATACAGTCACACTCTATTTTGAGGATGACGAGGAGGAGGACGTTTACCGTCTCGTAACCAGTATCCGGGGAAACTCTCTGGAAAATAAGATCAGCATCGAGTCTCCTCTGGGAAAGGCTATCCGCGGCTGTAAGGCCGGGGAACGGGCCTATGTAAAGATAAATGATAAGGCCGGATACTATGTGGAAATCAGAAAGATAGAGAAGACAGGCGACGATGGGACAGACGCGATCAGGAGCTATTAGGCTTCCCTATCTGCTGACACTTTTCCTGGTAGCGGTCTGCATGTACACAGGGTGTCTGCCAAACGGCCTGGCAGGTGCCCTGATTCTGCTGATGGTGCTGGGAGCAGGGCTTAATACCCTGGGAAATACCATTCCAGTGGTAAAAACCTACCTGGGAGGTTCCGTGGTCTGCATTCTGGGGGCAGCGGTTCTGCAGGCAGCAGGAGTATTTCCGCAGGATGCTTATGAGACCGTGGACAGTTTTGTCAATGAGCAGGGCTTTCTGGTGTTTTATATTTCTGCGCTGATCACTGGAAGTCTGTTTAATATTGACAGAAATCTGTTAATCCGCGCTACAGTTAAGCTGCTGCCGACAGCAGTGATTTCCCTGGCCGCAGGTGTTCTGACTGCCGGCATTCTGGGGCTTTTTATGGGACATTCCTTTCTGGAGGGAATCCTTTTCATCGGAGTCCCCATGACAAGCGGCGGCATGACAGCCGGGGCAGTTCCCCTGTCAGGTATGTACGCTTCGGCTCTGGGAGCTGACGCAGGGGAGATTCTTACGAGAATTGCGCCTGCCACAGTCCTTGGAAACTGTGTGGCGATTGTATTCGGCGGTCTGGCCAACAACCTGGGAGAGAGACGCCCGTCTCTTACCGGAAACGGCCGCCTGGTCAACGACGGGACGAAAGCGCCGGATCCCATTCCCATGAAGCCGTCGATTCCACAGCTTTCCAAAGGGCTTATCATTTCCCTGGCTTTTTATGGGCTGGGAGCCCTCTGCAATCATTTTATCAGCATTGTGCCGGCCTATGCCTGGATGATCGTAGCTGTAGTCATTGTAAAGGGGACGGGGATTTTGTCGGAGGAACTGGAGGATGCAGCCAGACAGTGGGGGCAGTTTGCCATCCACAGCTGGACAGCGGCAGCTCTGACTGGAATCGGCATGACTCTGATTAACCTGAAAGCTATCATGCAGACCATGACGCCTTTTTATTTTTTCACCATAGCGGCGTCTGTGATGGTGATTACCATGACAGCCGGGGCGGTGGGCCGCCTGGTGGGCTTCTACCCCCTGGAATCCGCCATTGCTGCCGGCATGTGTACTACCAATATGGGAGGTTCCGGAAATGTGGCTGTGTTAAGCAGCGCGAAGCGCATGGAGCTTCTCCCATTCGCCCAGATTGTCACCCGGTCCTGCGGCGCCCTGATGCTGACGCTGGGAGGCGTGCTGGTGCAGATGATAAAGTAAAGAAAAGAAGAGGAAAACTTTTTAAGCGACTTTCATTGGAGCGTCAAAAAGTTGTTCCTCTTCTTTCTTATTTATCTTTTTTTTCCATCTTCTTTTCGCAAAAGTCCCCACACAATGCCAAGGGGAATCAGACACAGCAGGCTGCTCTTTATCCCCAGCCATCTGCTTCCCAGGAATCCGCTGATGACGCCAAAGTGAAAAGACAGAAGCGTGCCGCCGAAGAAGGCGGTCTTTTTTAATTTCTCTTTGGCATATTCCGGGTTGGATTTCCGATCCAGCATGTATTCCGTCAGGGAGGAGAAGGTCTGCTTGATGTTGTTGGTGGAAAATACGTTGGCAGATGCAAAACCGTCTGCGCCGGGGAATACACACCACTGAAGAGCTGCCGAAAAGAAAATAGGGTAGACAGCCAGGGTGGGATTCATTTTTTCCGGGAAAAAGCTGAGTATGATGACAATGGCCATTTCCACAGCAATTGCCAGGTATTTTAATCGTCTGTGGAGCTTTCGTTCCAGAATCACAGACAGTACAATGGCCGATACAAACACCAGAAAAGCCCCCAGCCTGAGCAGGGCATCCGGAAAACGGCACCACAGTACAGAGCGTACCATTTCAATCAGATTGGCGGTCTGGGCATTTCCGAAAGTGGACATTCTGTTAAAGAATGCATAGGATCCCAGATAGCCGCCGCAGACTGCCATCAGAAAATGGATGGGCAGGCCGTAGGATACCTGCCCCTGTTCCAGCTTCAAAATAAGTTCCTCCTTTTAGGAAATGAGAGCCGCAGTTTTTTCTTCTATTTCCTGCAGCTGCTCCCTGGTGGGAATGTACTGGATACGGATTTTGTCCATGCAGATGTTAAATCCGCACTTTACAAGCTCCTCCTCTACCTGTGCGATACTCTGTCCTCCCCAGCCGTAGGAGCCGAAGGCAAAGGCTTCCCGCTTTTTCGGGGAAAGTCCCTTCAGGTAGCACAGGAAAGCGGCCATATTCGGCATCATATTGTTGTTTAAGGTCGGAGAACCGGCGGCAATGTATTTGCAGTCCAGGACAAGGGGAAGGATGTCTGAAATATGCTCTGTCTTTAAATCTACCAGATGCACCGGAACCTGCTTCTGGGAAAATCCTTCTGCAATGGCCTGGGCAATCAGTTCTGTGGAGTGCCACATACTGTCGAATACTACGAGGGCGCCAGTCTCTGGGGTTTTGGAGGCCCAGGTTTCATAAGCGTCTAAAATATCGGCCACATGGCTTCTCCAGATAACGCCGTGTCCCGGGATAATCATGTCAGGATTTAAGTCTTTTACAATTTTCCATGCTCCGGCTGCCTGGGATCCATAGCACATAACAATGTTTGCATAGTATTTTTTAGCCTCGAACAGGGTAACAGCCAGATCGGTTTCGTCGTCGAAGCGGCAGCTGGTACAGTAGTGCTGTCCAAAGGCATCGTTGGAGAAGAGAACTTTCTCCTCCGGGCACCATACAACCATATTGTCAGGCCAGTGGAGCATAGGGGTCGATACGAAGGACAGAGTTCTGGAACCAATGTTCAGAGAATCGCCGCTTTTTACAGCCTGATAGGAGTAATCGCCATAGTGGGCGGTCAGTCCTTTGATTCCATTGGGAGCGCTGGTGATAACGGCAGCATTGGGGCATACCTTTAAAAGCTCAGGAAGAGCGCCGGAATGGTCCATTTCCACGTGGTTGGATATAATATAGTCGATTTTAGACGGGTCAATCACATCGCTGATGCGTTCTAACATCTCAGCGGCAAAGGGAGCTTTTACCGTGTCAATCAGAGTAATCTTTTCATCTATAATCAGATAAGCGTTGTAGGTAGCTCCCCGGTTTGTCGTGTAGCCGTGGAAATTTCTGATGTGCCAGTCGAGAGCGCCTACCCAGTAAATGCCTTCTTTTACCTGAACTGCTTTCATGGTTCATTCCTCCTTATGTCAATACTTGGTCTGAATTTTCAAATGTACTATAATATACTTTTTCTTCGAATGCAACTGATTTTATATGCTGTACAGCCCAAGACAGGGGAAGAACAGAAAAAAATACAATCGGGGATTGACAAAACTGTTACTACTGTATATATTATAAATATACAGTAGATACAAGAGATATGGGGAGGATGGGGGAGAAGACAGGAAGATGAATATTTCAGAACAGGAGGCCGGAACATGAACATAGTGATAAGCAATTCTGGGGAAACACCGATTTATGAGCAGATTGCCTCCCAGATTAAAAGCGCTGTGATAGTCGGGGAAGTGAAGCCGGGCGACCCGCTTCCATCGCTGAGATTTCTGGCGAAAGAACTGAGAGTCAGCGTGATTTCCACTAAAAGAGCATATGAAGAACTGGAGCGGGAGGGATATATTACTTCAGTTCCGGGAAAAGGGAGCTTTGCCGCAGAGATCAACAGAGAACTTCTGCAGGAGGAGCAGTACAAGCGGCTGGAGGAGCATTTGAATGAGGCTGTGGATGCAGCCAGGACAGCGGGGATTTCCCTGGAGGAGATGAAGGAGCTGCTGGAGACACTCTATGAAGGGTAGGAAAGGATGCGGGGCAATAAAAATTGCAGCAATCGAAAATCAAAGGCAGAAGGAGGGCAGAACATGGATGAAGGAAAAGATAAAAACAAAGTGATTCAGGAAAAAAACGGCATACAGGCAGCTCTTTCCTTTCAGGAGGTGAGAAAAGAGTACGGAGACTTTTGCCTGGGACCGCTGACTCTTTCAGTTCCGGAAGGATGTATTACAGGACTGGTAGGGGAAAATGGTGCAGGAAAGACTACCCTGATGAAGGCGGCCCTGGGTATGGCGCTGCCGGATGGAGGAACAGTATCCTGCCTGGGCTGTAATCCAGTCAGAGAAGGAAAGCAGGCGAGAAAAGAGGTGGGAGTAGTCTTTGGAGAACTGCAGCTTCCGGGAAATTTTACCGCACGGATGGCAGGAAAGTTCTGGCAGGAGATCTATGAAGGCTTTGACGGAGCATATTTTAAAAGGATCCAGGAGCGCTTTGCTGTTCCGGAGAATAAGCCGGTAAGACAGCTTTCAGCAGGAATGAAGGCCAAGCTGGCTCTTGCAGGTGCAGTTTCCCACCACCCCAGGCTTCTGATTCTGGATGAACCTTTAAACGGTCTGGATCCATTGGCAAAAGACGAGGCAGTGGAACTTTTAAGAGAACTTGGGGAAGAAGAGGTTACAATTCTGATTTCCAGTCATACAACAGCAGATTTGGAAAAGCTGGCTGATTACCTGGCCTTTCTCCACAATGGGAAGCTTGCCTTATTTGATGAGAAAGACGGGCTGCTGGAGCGGTACAGGACAGTACAGGGCGCGGAGGAAACCCTGGATCGTTTAAGACAGCAGAATATCCGCCTGCTTGGAATGAGGAGAGGAGCCTTCGGAGCCTGGGCCATTTTCGACAGGGCAAGCGTTCAGAACAGAGCAGTTTTAGAAGATCCGGGACTTTTGACAGGCAGAGCCAGCTTAGAAGAGATTGTCACCTGCCTGCTGAAAGAAGAAAGGGCAGAGCAGAGAAGCAATACGGAGAGGAGGAAGCCGGATGAAAGGACTTTTATATAAAGAATTCAGGATGTTTGCATTTCAGGTGAAAACCTGGGCGGCTGTGCTGGCATTTCTGATGGTCTTCTGCCTCATTGCCGGTCAGACAGGCCCCTTTGTAGGAGGTATGTGCGGCTTTGTGGTGATCAGCAGCCTGGCCCCTTTTACAGAAGAGAAAAAACGGGGAAGTGATGCCTATACGGCGGCGCTTCCGGTAAGCCGCAGGGAGATTGTGAAGGCCAGATACAGTTTTCTGCTTCTTTTAGATTTGACAGCAGCGGCAGTGTTTGGACTCTGCGGAATGACAGCAGGATGGTTTCTGGGGGAAAGTATGGCAGAGACAGTTATGGGGCTGGCAGCAGTGATGATTATTTCCCTGATTTTACAGTTGATTCTGCTGCCTGCTGTGTACTGGCTGGGAGAGATGAAAGCGAGAATTGTCTTTCTTGCTTTTGTGCTGGCGTCAGTATTTCTGATTACAGCCCTGTCATCCGGAAGCCGGATACCGGTGACAGAGGAGACGGTGATGACAGGACTTGTGATTGGCCTGTTTTTTGCAGCTGCTCTCCTGGTTCCATCCTATCTCCTGTCAGCAGCAGCTATGGAGAGGAAGAATTTTTAGTTCTTTATTTAATAAAAAAATGGCTTGTGAAAATGAAACATAAAATCAGCAGAGCCGGATGCAGAAAGCAGATTTTCTGTATCCGGCTTTCTGCGCGCGTCAGTTAAAAAATAATCAGAAAATAGTTGACAAATGAGAAAAAAGATAATATTATAAACATATGAACAATCATTCAGATGTTTAAACGAGACACAGGCAGAAAAAATGAGAAAGAGGAGGTATGCAGATGGCGGTACATGATGTGGAGTGCTGCGATTTTTACCAGGTTCACGAAGACGTGGTAAAGGCAGTGAAGGAGAAGATGCCGGATGAGGATGAGCTCTATGATCTGGCGGAGATTTTTAAGGTATTCGGCGATTCCACGAGAATTAAGATTCTTTACGTACTGTTTGAACAGGAGATGTGCGTGTGCGATATTGCCCAGCTGTTAAATATGACCCAGTCGGCCATTTCCCACCAGCTTAAAATTTTGAAGCAGTCAAGGCTGGTGAAAAACAGAAGAGAAGGAAAAGCGGTATTTTATTCTCTGGCAGACGGCCATGTGAGAAGCATCATTAACCAGGGGCTTGAGCATATCGAAGAGTAACAGGAATAGAAAGAAAAAATGGAGGAAAGATAGCTATGAAGAAAAAATTTAAGTTAACAGATCTGGATTGTGCAAACTGTGCCGCAAAGATGGAGGCAGGTATTAAGAAAATTGATGGAGTGAAGGACGCCACAGTTAGCTTTATGACACAGAAGATGACGATTGAGGCCGACGACGATCGGTTTGACGAAATTATGAAGGAGGTTGTGGCTGTCTGCAGAAAGGTAGAGCCAGACTGCATTATTAATATGTAGGACAGCGTCAGGAGGCATCATGACAAAGAAACAGAAAACCATGCTGGCGAGGATTATTGCCGCCTTTATCATTTATATTCCGCTGTTTGCCGCTTCCCACAAGGGAGCGATGGATGGACTTGCCGCTTCATTTCAGTTTGCCGTTTTTTTAGTTCCCTACCTGGTGATAGGATGGGATATTGTATACAAGGCTGTCCGGGGAATTGTAAACGGGCAGGTGTTTGACGAAAATTTTCTGATGACCATTGCCACCTTCGGCGCTTTTGGCGTTGGGGAGTATTCTGAAGCAGTAGCAGTTATGCTGTTTTATCAGGTAGGAGAGCTGTTTCAGAGCTATGCAGTCAGCCGTTCCCGCCAGTCGATTGCAGATTTAATGGATATTTGTCCTGAGTATGCCAATATTGAGAGGGACGGGGAGCTGATTCAGGCGGATCCGGATGATGTGGAAATAGGAGATATTATTGTAATCAAGCCGGGGGAGAGAGTTCCCTTAGACGGAACTGTGATTTCAGGCCAGTCCATGGTAGATACTTCGGCCCTGACAGGCGAGTCTGTACCCAGAAGAGTGGAAGCGGGTTCTGAAATTATCAGCGGCTGTATTAACGAGAGCGGCGTTCTGAGGGTGGAGGTGACGAAGGAATTTGACGATTCCACAGTGGCCAGAATCCTGGAACTGGTGGAAAATGCCAGCAGCAAGAAGGCGAAGGTGGAGAACTTTATCACCCGTTTCGCCAGATACTATACCCCGGCAGTGGTGATCGCAGCGGCAGCTCTGGCTCTTGTGCCTCCTCTGGTTCTTGGCACAGGCTTTGGCCCCTGGATTCAGAGAGCCTGTATTTTCCTTGTCATTTCATGCCCGTGCGCCCTTGTTATTTCTGTACCTTTAAGCTTTTTCGGAGGAATCGGAGCTGCGTCCAGAAACGGAGTTCTGGTAAAGGGAAGCAACTATCTGGAAGCTCTGGCTCAGATGGATACGATTGTGTTCGATAAGACGGGAACTCTGACCAAGGGAGAATTTAAGGTAACGGAAATCCGGCCGGAAGGCATGAGTGAGGAAGAGCTGCTAAGGCTGGCGGCTCTGGCAGAGAACTACTCTAACCATCCAATTTCCCTTTCTATCCGTGACGCTTATGAGAAAACAGGCGGCCAGATGAATCTGTCTTCCATTGGAAAAAATGAGGAAATTTCCGGCCACGGCGTGCGGACAGAGATAGACGGCTCCATCGTTCTGGCTGGAAATGGAAAGCTGATGGAGATGGAAAAAATCTCCTTCCAGGAGTGCGAAAGCATTGGAACGGTAGTCTACCTGGCTAAGGACGGAGTGTTTGCAGGAACGATAGTGATCTCCGATACGGTGAAGGAGCATGCGGCTCAGGCAGTTCGCGATCTGAAGCAGGCAGGCGTGAAGAAGACAGTTATGCTCACAGGCGACAGAAAACCAGTGGGCGAGGCAGTGGCAAAAACCCTGGGCTTAGACGAGGTTTTCACAGAGCTTCTTCCGGCTGACAAGGTAGAACAGGTAGAGCGGCTGTTAGCCGGCCAGGCAGAGGGCAGAAAGCTGGCCTTTGTCGGAGACGGCATTAATGATGCTCCTGTACTGACTCGCGCTGATATTGGAATTGCCATGGGCAGCATGGGTTCTGACGCTGCGATTGAGGCAGCAGATGTAGTGCTCATGGACGATGATCCGGCCCGGATTTCCGTTGTGGTGCGGATTTCCAGGAAAACTCTGGCGATTGTGAAGCAGAATATTGTATTTGCCCTTGGAGTGAAAGCTCTGGTACTGGCTCTGGGAGCCTTTGGAATGGCCAACATGTGGGAGGCAGTATTCGCCGATGTAGGCGTTTCCGTCATTGCCATTTTAAATGCCATGAGAGCGCTGAAGACCAGATAGGATTATGGCTTCTGCCGTCATGTCCGTCCCTTCGTTTACAGAAGTCTGAAAATGTGATAGACTGAACGCAGGAATGTGTACTGGAGGATGAAGGGTATGGGAAATACAAGAGAGAGGGAAACACAGGAAGCAGGAGGGGAAGCTCATATCTGGTGTACCTCCTGCGGAAGGGTTCTGCCTGCGGACTCTGTGTACTGTGAATTCTGCGGTTCCAGGATAGAGCATGAAATTGAACAGATATCAGAGGATGAAAAAGGCGGCTTTTGCTGTCTGAAGCATCTGGGATGGAAAAAGGCCGCGGCGGCTGGAGTAATTGCTGCCTGTGGCCTTGTTCTGTCTGTTGTCTGGGCGTCAGGAAGACAGGCAGGGCGGGACTTTCAGCCTGTATGCGGATACATAAAGGATAACAGCCTGTTTGTGCTGAAAGAGAATAAAACCTCAAGGGAGCTTTCTGAATCCTGTCTGAGAGACTGGAAGAACAGAGAACAGCTGCGTCTGCCGGAAGCAGCGGAATGGCTTCCGTTCTGTTCAGGGGAAAAAGAAGTTCTCTGGTATCCGGAGCAGGCTGGGGACGGAGCTTTCTCCCTGATGAGCCTTTATAATAAGAAAGAACAGAAGGCAGACAGTGGAGTGGTTTCTGCGCAGACAGCCGGGGATACGGCGGTCTATGAAAAAAGCAGCGGCGGGCTTTACGTGTATTCAAAAGGGAAAAAGGAAAAGCTGACTGCCGGTGTTTCATCCTACCAGCTGGGAAGAGACGGCACATATTTAATCTGGCAGGAGGAACACCCGGATCAGACTACAGGACTTTATGGAGCTGCTCTTGACAAAAAAGGAGAAGCAGCAGAAGAATTGTTAGAAAGAGACGCCGAACTTCTGGGAGTTTCAGAGGATTTAAAGTCTGTTCTCTATCAAAAAGAGGGAGAAATCTGGCTGCTTGAAAACCATTCAGAGAAACGCCGCCTGGCACAGAATGTAAGCCAGGTATTTCTGGCAGATGCAGATGCGAAAACCCTGTTTTTTACAAGACAGGAAAATGGAGGAGAGAGCCTTTACTATCTGAGCGGAATGCAAAGAGGCAAAGGCGGCAGAGAGCAGCTGATTGATCCGGAGTTTCAGTTTTTAATTCACGGTGAGGACGGAATTGTGGTTTATAAGGCGTCCGGGGAAGGCGGAGAAGAAATCAGGATTGCCGGAGCGGGAATGTCTGCAGTTCTGGACTGTGATCCCAATCAGGAGATTTCTTTTACTGTTTCAGGCGGATATGGATGGTATCTGGCTTTTCCGGAGGCTGGGGCACAGCAGGCCCTGTATCGCGTGTCACTGAATCAGGAAGAATTTGGAAGTACAAAAGAAGCGGCGGAGGATGCGGACCGTTTCTGCGGACAGTACAGAGGGACGCCCTTTTACCTGAACGATGTTCATGGGCAGACAGGGGATCTGTATTTCGGGGAGGAAGCTGTTTCTTATGATGTGAAGGAAGACTCCGTCTGTTTTGCAGAGAACCGGAATGGAGAAGAGACGGGTATTTATTTCCTGTCTGATTATGACGCGCAGGAAGGGAGCGGAGTGCTGACAGAGTATTCCGGGGAGGACAGACGCGCCGAGACGGTGGAAAGCAATGTATCCGGCTACCTGACTGCACCGACTGGAATTTTATATTTTACAGATTATGACCAGGCAAGAGGACGGGGGACTTTGAATTATTATCAGAAGGGAACCAGCAGAAAGATTGATGAGGATGTATGGGCTGCGTACATCAGGAGCGGTGATAGGGCAGCGCTTGTCCGCCAGAATCAGGTTTACGCGAGATAAAGGAGAAAACAATGGCGCAGGACAGAATTGAGAGGATAAAGCTGAGTATCGGAAAAAAAGCTGCGGCGTTCAGCCGTTTAGCTGCGCTGAAGCTGGAGATACACCGGCTTCGCCTGGAGGCCAGAACCCTGAGGGCGGAGACACGCCAGACAGAGAGAGAACTGCAGAGGGAGCTTTCTGAGGCAGCAGAAAAAAGTTATGAAGCCTGGAAAGAAGCTGCAGACTGGGAAAGCTGCATGAAGGAGGCATTTCAGCAGGCTCAGGAGCTTGAGGACTCCATACATGAACGGAATGAAGAAGCAGAGCGCCTGGAGGAGACAGCAGAAGAGCTTAAATCTATCCGAAAGGCAGAAAAAGAAGAAAAAACAGCAGCAGCAGAAAAAGAAGAAACAAAAGAAATAAAAGAAGCAGAAACAAAAATAGAAGAAAAAGAAATGAAAGACGAAACGGGAAGCAGCCGGGAGGAAGCAGTCTGTGTCTGCCCCTCCTGCAAAGCTTCCTATGGGAAAAAGGTGAATTACTGCCGCCTTTGCGGCACAGCTATCCCGTCTGATCCAGATTAATGACAGACAGAAGACTTACAGCCATTTAGAGGCCCAGTCCTTCAGCTCCTCTGCAGATGCATCTGCTTCAAAGCGTCTGCCGCTGTCTACGGATGCGCCGGGAGCCAGGGCAGCCATATTTTTTCCGGAATCACCCATCAGGCTGCTGCCGGATGTGGCAAAGGGAACCACCGTTTTTCCGCTGAAATCATAGGATTCCATGAAGGTATCGATGATAGACGGCTCTCTGTACCACCAGATCGGAAAACCGACAAAAATAACGTCGTACTGTTCCAGATGATCTGCCTTCTGACTGACAGCAGGGCGGCTGCTTCTGTCGTTCATTTCAACAGAACTTCTGCTCTGGCTGTTCTTCCAGTCCAAATCTTCTTTGGTGTAAGGAATCTGGGGCTGGATTTCAAACAGATCAGCTCCTGTGCAGCCAGCCAGCTGTTCGGCCAGTTTTTTCGTAACTTTGCTGGCGCTGAAATAGGCTACTAATGATTTTTTCATGGCAAAATCCTCCTTATGATTTTAATGGTCCGGAACCGTTAGGTTCCTATTATGTCTTACATCGATTATACAACCAGAACCATGCCGGAAGTCAAGAGGATACTTTGATTTCAGAAGACAGGGAAGAAAATAAAAAAGCCGGCGCGTCTATGCTGATTGAGTCATAGACGCGCCGGCTTTTTTGCGGACAAACTTATTTTCTGTTGCTGCGTCTCCAGATATTCATCTTTTCGGCATCCTTAATCAGTTCGTCTCTGAACTGCGGATGAGCGATGGAGATCAGCGCCTCTGCTCTCTGCCAGGTGTTTAATCCCTTTAAGTTTACCTTACCGAACTCAGTTACCACATAGTGGGTATTGGCACGGGTATCAGTGACAATAGAACCTGGGTGCAGGGTCGGAAGAATTCTGGACTTCAGCTCTCCGTCCTTTGTCTTGAAGGTGGAGGAGCAGCAGATGAAGCTCTTTCCGCCCTTGGAGAGATAGGCTCCCATTACGAAATCCAGCTGTCCGCCGGCTCCGCTGATGTGCTTGATTCCGGAGGACTCGGAGCTTACCTGGCCAAAGAGGTCAATGTCGACAGCGTTGTTGATGGACATAAAATTATCCAGCTGCGCAACTACGCGCACATCGTTGGTATAGCTGACAGGAGCGCTCATGCAGGCCGGGTTGTTATTCAGATAATCGTATAACTTCTTGGTTCCTGCACCGAAGCCGTAAACCTGGCGGCCCTTGTCAATATTTTTATGAGCACCTGTAATTTTTCCAGCCTCAGCAATATCCACAAACGCATCTACATACATCTCTGTGTGAACGCCCAGATCCTTTAAGTCAGATTTGGCAATCAGAGAACCGACGGCGTTGGGCATACCGCCGATACCTAACTGGAGACATGCGCCGTCAGGAATCTCTTCTACAATTAATTTGGCAACTGTTTCATCAACATCAGAAGGAGCTCCGCCGCCGCCCATTTCAGCGATAGTCGGGTTGTCGCCCTCTACAATCATATCTACCTGGGAAATGTGGACACCCTCTTCAAATCCGCCTAAGCAGACAGGCATATTTTCGTTGACTTCCACAATTACGACCTTGGAGGTCTCGCAGATGGCTGCCAGATGGGAAGCATTGGGGCCGAAGTTAAAGTAGCCGTGCTCATCCATGGGAGCTACCTGGAATACAGCTACATCATTGCGGTTTTCTTCGGCAAATTCACGGTAGAATCTCGGAAGCTCGGAATAGCGCATGGGGCTGTAGAAAGCAAAGCCCTGTGCAATGGCTTTTCTCTCAATACCGCTCATGTGCCAGGAGTTCCAGGTCATATGCTCTGCCGGATTTTCGATCTTGAAGATCTCAGGCACCCACATAAGGATACCTCCGCGGAAATTTACATTGTGAAGCTCAGGAAGTCTCTTGGCAATGGCCTTATCTACAGCCACAGGAGTTCCTGTTGTCCAGGCATAATCTACCCAGTCGCCGGATTTTACAACAGCGGCAGCCTGGTCAGCAGATACAAGTTTTTGTTGATACATGCTTCTGTAATCCATTTGATTCACCTATCCTTATTAAATTTATTCAGTTTGTTATCAGTTTATCATTCGCCGCTGGCAAGGTCAATAAGAATAGGTAAGAAATAGGTGGAAAATCGTGAATAGGTGATGAATTGATAATTATTTATCAAGTGGTCATTGACAGTTTTGCCTAACAGTGGTAGTATAGAATTACTATCATTTATGCAATTATTTCTATTTTCAGGCTAACCATGACAAGGAGGAAACAAATTATGTCAAAGAAAGTCGTAATAGCAAGTGCATGCCGTACAGCCATTGGTTCCATGGGCGGACAGTTAAGCACAGTACCAGCGGCAGATATGGGAGCAGTTGTTATTAAGGAAGCTCTCAACAGAGCAGGAGTTGCTCCGGAGCAGGTAGATCACGTTTACATGGGCTGTGTAATCCAGGCCGGCCTTGGACAGAACGTGGCTCGTCAGATGTCCATTAAAGCAGGGCTTCCCATCGAGGTTCCGGCAGTTACGCTGAACGTAGTATGCGGTTCCGGTTTACAGTGTGTGAACGCAGCTGCCCAGATGATTCTCGCAGGCGACGCTGACATTGTTGTAGCAGGCGGAGCAGAGAACATGTCCGCAGCTCCATACGCTCTTAAGAACGCCCGTTACGGATACCGTATGGGCAACGCTCCGATGATCGATACTATGGTAAACGATGCTCTCTGGGATGCTTTCAACAACTACCACATGGGAATGACAGCAGAGAATATCTGCGATGACTGGAACATCACAAGAGAAGAGCTTGACGAGTTCGCTGTTGCCAGCCAGAACAAGGCATGTGAGGCTGTACAGTCCGGAAGATTCAAAGATGAGATCGTTCCGGTTGAAGTTAAGAAGAAAAAAGAGACTGTTATCGTTGACACAGACGAGGGTCCGCGTCCAGGCACAACCATGGAAGGCCTTGCAAGACTGCGTCCAGCATTTAAGCCGGACGGCGGCCGCGTAACAGCAGGAAACGCTTCCTCCATTAACGACGGCGCTGCTGCAGTTGTTGTTATGAGCGAGGAGAAGGCAAAAGAGTTAGGCATTAAGCCGATGGCTACATGGGTTGCAGGCGCATTAGGCGGCGTAGATCCGAGAATCATGGGAATCGGCCCGGTAGCAGCTACTAAGAAGGTTCTGGCTAAGACAGGCCTTAAGGTAGAGGATTTTGATTTAGTCGAGGCAAACGAGGCATTCGCTGCTCAGTCTATCGCAGTTGCCCGCGAGCTTGGATTTAATAAGGATAATCTGAATGTAAACGGAGGCGCAATTGCCCTCGGACATCCGGTAGGAGCATCTGGCTGCCGTATCCTTGTTACACTGCTTCATGAGATGCAGAAGCGCGATGCCAAGAGGGGTCTTGCTACTCTGTGCATCGGCGGCGGTATGGGCTGCGCTACAATCGTTGAGAGAGACTAAAATCCTGGTAAAGCCTTAAGGAGATGATCAATATGGGTTATGTAGATTACGAGCAGGAAGGCCATGTTGGTATTGTAACGATTAACAGGCCCAAAGCATTAAATGCCCTGAATGAAGAGGTACTGAAAGATCTGGAAGCTGCATTTGACGCGATTGATCAGGATGAGGTGAGAGCCGTCATCCTGACAGGAGCAGGCGAGAAATCTTTTGTCGCCGGAGCTGATATTGCAGCTATGAGCACTATGACGAAGGAAGAGGGAGAAGCTTTCGGAAAGTATGGAAACGATATTTTCCGTAAGATTGAGACATTTCCGATTCCGGTAATTGCAGCTGTAAACGGTTTTGCTCTTGGCGGCGGAAACGAGCTTTCTCTCAGCTGTGACATCCGCATCTGTTCTGAGAACGCAGTGTTCGGACAGCCGGAGACAGGTCTGGGCATTACGCCAGGTTTTGGAGGTACTCAGAGACTGGTCCGCGTCATTGGCGTGGGAAAGGCTAAGGAGATGCTCTACACTGCCAGAAACATCAAGGCTGACGAGGCTTACCGTTTAGGACTTGTCAATGCAGTCTATCCACTGGAGAATCTGATGGCTGAGGCTAAAAAGCTGGCCGGCCAGATTGCGGCGAACGCTCCGATTGCTGTGAGAAACAGCAAGAAGGCAGCGAACGACGGACTCCAGACAGATATGGACAGAGCGATTGTAATTGAGGAAAACCTGTTTGGCGCCTGCTTTGAGACAGAGGATCAGAGAGAGGGCATGACAGCGTTCCTTGAGAAGCGAAAAGAAAAAGAGTTCAGAAACCGTTAGTAAAAAGTATACGCTTTTTATGAGATAGGAGGAGATAACCATGAAAATCGGTGTTATCGGAGCAGGAACCATGGGTTCCGGCATTGCACAGGCTTTTGCACAGACAGAGGGATATGAAGTAGCTTTATGCGATATTAATGAGGAGTTCGCTGCAAACGGAAAGAAGAAAATTGCAAAGGGCTTTGAGAAGAGAATCGCAAAAGGCAAGATGACTCAGGAGGATGCTGATAAGATCCTCGCAAAGATTACAACAGGCGTGAAGGATATCTGCGGCGACTGCGATCTGATTATTGAGGCTGCTATTGAGAACATGGAGATCAAGAAGCAAACTTTCAAGGAGTTAGATGCTATCTGCAAGGCAGACTGTATTTTCGCTACCAACACTTCCTCCCTCTCCATCACAGAGATTGGAGCAGGCGCAAGACCGGTTGTGGGCATGCATTTCTTCAATCCGGCTCCAGTTATGAAGCTGGTAGAGGTCATCGCAGGACTCAATACTCCGAAGGAGATGGTAGATAAGGTAATCGAGATTTCCGAAGCTATCGGCAAAACTCCGGTTCAGGTTGAGGAGGGCGCAGGCTTTGTTGTAAACAGAATCCTGATTCCGATGATCAACGAGGCAGTCGGCATTTACGCTGAAGGTATCGCATCTGTAGAGGGAATCGACACAGCTATGAAGTTAGGCGCTAATCATCCGATGGGCCCGTTAGCTCTGGGCGATTTGATCGGACTGGACGTATGCCTGGCTATTATGCAGGTATTAGAGAGCGAGACAGGCGATCCGAAGTACCGTCCGCATCCGCTGTTAAGAAAGATGGTTCGCGCTGGACGTTTAGGACAGAAAACAGGCAGAGGATTCTACGATTACAGCAAATAATGGATACCACTTTTTTGTGGTTTCTGTTATAATAGATTCACAACCGCATAAGGGGTCTCCCCAAGGCCCCTTTTTAGCGCGATATAAAAAGATGGAGGACTAGACATGGATTTTACATTAAGTAAAGAGCATGAGATGGCGAGAACATTATTCCATGACTTCGCCGAGAAAGAAGTAAAACCTTTAGCACAGGAAGTAGACGAGACAGAGCACTTCCCGACAGAGACAGTTAAGAAGATGCAGAAGCTCGGCTTCATGGGCATCCCGGTTCCGAAGGAGTACGGCGGACAGGGCTGCGATCCTCTCTGCTATGCTATGTGCGTAGAGGAGCTTTCCAAGGTTTGCGGAACTACAGGCGTTATCGTTTCTGCACACACATCCCTGTGCTGCGATCCAATCCAGACATACGGTACAGAAGAGCAGAAGCAGAAATACCTTGTACCGCTTGCAAAGGGCGAGAAGTTAGGTGCTTTCGGTCTTACTGAGCCAGGCGCTGGTACAGACGCGCAGGGCCAGCAGACAAAGGCTGTTTTAGACGGAGATGAGTGGGTATTAAACGGCTCCAAGATCTTCATCACAAACGGTAAAGAGGCTGACATCTACGTAATCATCGCTGTAACAGGCGTAAAAGAGGATGCTAGAGGAAGAAAGAAGAAAGAGATCTCCGCATTCATCGTTGAGAAGGGAACTCCAGGCTTCACCTTTGGTACAAAGGAGAAGAAGATGGGTATCCGCGGATCTGCTACTTACGAGTTAATCTTCACAGACTGCCGCATCCCGAAGGAGAACCTGTTAGGACAGAAGGGCAAGGGATTCAACATCGCTATGCACACACTGGACGGCGGACGTATCGGTATCGCTGCTCAGGCTCTTGGTCTTGCAGAGGGCGCTCTTGACAGAACTATCGAGTATGTAAAAGAGAGAAAGCAGTTCGGACGTGCTCTGGGACAGTTCCAGAATACACAGTTCCAGCTTGCTGATATGGCAACAAAGGTAAAGGCAGCTCAGCTCCTTGTTTACAGAGCAGCTATGGCTAAGGCTACACAGAAGACATATTCTGTAGAGGCAGCTATGGCTAAGCTGTACGCAGCAGAGGTTGCTATGGAAGTTACAACAAAGGCTGTACAGCTTCACGGCGGCTACGGCTACATCAGAGAGTACGATGTAGAGCGTATGATGCGCGACGCTAAGATTACAGAGATCTACGAGGGAACATCTGAGGTTCAGAGAATGGTTATCTCCGGCGCTCTGTTAAAATAATTGCGGCTCTAAACATGATGCAGTTCCCTGTCCGGATGGACAGGCCTGCATGAAATTAAACAATAAGGAGTGAAAATACAGTGAAAATTATCGTTTGTATCAAACAGGTTCCAGATACTAAGGGCGGAGTAAAATTCAACCCGGACGGAACACTCGACAGAGGAGCTATGCTCACAATTATGAACCCGGATGATAAGGCTGGTCTTGAGGCAGCCCTTCGCTTAAAGGATCAGTACGGCGCAGAGGTTACAGTTCTCACTATGGGACTTCCGAAGGCTGAGGAGGTTTTAAGAGAGGCTATGGCTATGGGTGCTGACAATGGTATCCTGGTTACAGACCGTGTACTGGGCGGAGCTGATACATGGGCTACATCCCAGACTATCGCAGGCGCTATCAGAAACCTTGAGTACGATTTAATTATCACAGGACGTCAGGCTATCGACGGAGATACAGCTCAGGTAGGTCCGCAGATCTCCGAGCACTTAGACATTCCGGTAATCAGCTACGCTCAGGATATCAAGATCGAGGGCAACAGCGTTATCGTTGAGCGTCAGTACGATGACAGATATCACGTATTAAAGGCTCAGATGCCATGCTTAATCACAGCTCTGGCTGAGTTAAACGAGCCGCGCTACATGACTCCAGGCGGAATCTTCGATGCTTATAAGAAAGAAATCACCGTATGGGGAAGAAACGACCTGAAGGATGTTGAGGACTCCAACTTAGGACTTAAGGGATCCCCGACACAGATCGCAAGAGCTTCCGATAAGGTAAGAAAGGGAGCAGGCGAGCAGGTTACTCTTGATCCGGCAGCAGCAGCTGACTACATTGTTGAGAAGCTGGCAGCTAAACATGTTATCTAATTAAAAATAATAGAAAAGTGTGGTGAATAAGAATGAACTTAGAAGCATATAAGGGAGTATTCGTCTTTGCACAGCAGGTTGACAATGAGATCAGCGGCATCGCATTTGAGCTGATTGGCAAAGGTAAGGATTTAGCAAAAGATTTAGGAACAGAGGTTACAGCTGTTTTAGTTGGTTCCGGCGTTAAGGGACTGGCAGACGAGCTGGCTGAGTACGGCGCAGACAAGGTTATCGTTGTAGACGATCCTGAGTTAAAGGAGTACAGAACAGAGCCGTATACACACGCGCTGGCTTCCGTTATCAACGAGTTCAAGCCGGAGATCTTCTTAATCGGCGCTACAGCAATCGGCCGTGACTTAGGACCTCGTGTATGTGCAAGAATCCATACAGGTCTGACAGCTGACTGTACACAGCTTGAGATTGGTGATTTCCCAATCAACCCGATTCCAGGCAAGGAGCAGAAGCACAATCAGTTATTAATGACTCGTCCTGCATTCGGTGGAAACACAATCGCTACTATCGCATGCCCGGACTTCCGTCCTCAGATGGCAACTGTACGTCCAGGCGTTATGCAGAAGCTGCCTAAGACAGCAGGCGCTAAGGCTAACGTAGTAGAGTACAATCCAGGATTCGTTCCGAACAAGAACTATGTTGAGATCATGGATGTAGTTAAGGCTGTAGCTGATACAGTAGACATTATGGACGCTAAGATCCTTGTATCTGGCGGACGTGGTGTTGGAAGCCCTGAGAATTTCAAGATTCTCGAGGATCTGGCAGAGGTAATCGGCGGAACAGTAAGCTGCTCCCGTGCAGTTGTAGACGCTGGCTGGCAGCCAAAGGCATTACAGGTAGGACAGACAGGAAAGACTGTACGTCCAAACGTATACTTTGCAATCGGTATCTCCGGTGCTATCCAGCATGTAGCTGGTATGGAGGAGTCTGATATCATCATCGCTATCAACAAGGACGAGACAGCTCCGATCTTCGACGTAGCTGACTACGGTATTGTAGGCGACCTGAACAAGGTAGTTCCGTTATTAACAGAGAAGCTGAAAGCTGCTAAGGCTGCTCAGAACGCTTAATCTGAACGAAAATTTCATCATAAAATAAATAATCGTCCGGGGGACGGCAGTCTGCATGATTGTTTGATGCGGTATGTCCTCCCACGCCGGACGGCGTCCTTACGAAGGCGAGAGGGACGCAGTGCCCAGACAGAAAAACAGCCCGGCTTTAGCCGGGCTGTTTTTACGATCCTGAAAATGTATACTCTTCACTATTCCAAGCCGCTCTTTTTGGGGATTTTAACGTGGAAGAAAGATTTTGCAGGCTTTAAGTGAAATAAAAAATATTTTTCAGTTCGTTTTTTTCTCTTTAACGTGGAAGAAAGATTTCGGTGACTTTAAGTGGAACAAGAAATCTTTCTTCCACGTTATATCTTCCCTTTTAAATCCATCCCCCGTCCAGTCCGATGACCTGTCCGGTAAGATAATTTTCTTTATAGCCCAGATGGTAAGCCAGATCAGCTACCTCTTCCGCACGGCCCAGACGTCCGGCAGGAATTTCTTCAATTAATCCGATCAGTTCTTCATCATCCAGGAAGTGATTCATTTCTGTATCAATGGCTCCGCAGGCAATGGCATTGACCTGAATATGGCTGGGGGCCAGTTCTTTGGCCAGAGCTTTTGTGAAGGCATTGATTCCGCCCTTCGTGGCGGAATAGGCTACCTCGCAGGAAGCGCCGCAGATTCCCCAGACAGAAGAGATATTAATGATTTTTCCCTGCTGTTTTGCTACCATCATAGGCACAGCCAGACGGCAGCAGTTAAATACAGAGGTAAGATTTGTGTGGACAATCAAATCCCAGTCCTCTGGCTTCATATCCTGAAGCAGTCCGATGTAGGAGATCCCCGCATTGTTGACAAGCACATCTAATCCGCCGAACTGCTTTCTTATTTTTTTAAATAAGGCAGCGCAGTCTTCCATATTTCCCATATCTCCCAGAAAGGCCAGACAGCTTACCTGAAAGGACTCGATTTCCTTTTTTGTCTGAAGAAGCTGCTCTTCCCGCTTTACACAGCTGATGACTACATTCCAGCCTTTTTTGGCAAATTTCACGGCAATAGCTTTCCCGATTCCGCGGGAAGCGCCAGTGACAAGTACAGTTTTTTTTGCCATATACACTCACGTCCTTCCTAAAAACAGGCTTTTTGCATACCTGGTGATATGATGCTGCTTCTATGTATACCCAGTATGCTGTATCTGCTTCTGAGAATATTATACCATTCACAGATTGACAGTGCAAATTTATAGATTAAATAAAAATTATGTATACTGACAGGATAAGATGTGCTATACTAAAAAATATAAACAAAACAAGGGAGAAGACCGGCTTTTTGGCGGAAAGAGGATAGAAAACACTTGGAACGCATAAATCTGCAGGCTGCAGATTCCTGAGGAAAGTGAGAATAACAGAATGGGAAAAATTTACGATCTGATTATTGCAGGTTCCGGCCCGGCCGGACTGGCGGCAGCTATTTATGCAAAGAGAGCAGAGCTGGACACGCTTGTGATTGAGAGAGAGATGATGAGCGGCGGCCAGATTTTAAGTACCTACGAGGTGGATAACTACCCAGGCCTGCCGGGAAGTTCAGGCTTTGATCTGGGAATGAAATTCAGGGAGCACGCGGATCAGCTGGGAGCTGTTTTTACAGAGGACTGTATTGAAAGCGCAGAGCTTTCCGGAGCGGTTAAGACGCTTTATGGCCAGAAGGAAGCTTATCAGGCCAGAACTGTGATTATCGCTACAGGAGCCCGCCATAAAAAGCTGGGCATACCAGGTGAGGAGGAACTGTCAGGAAGCGGAGTTTCTTACTGCGCTACCTGTGACGGAGCCTTTTTTAAAGATAAGACAGCGGCAGTGATAGGCGGAGGAGATGTGGCTCTGGAGGATGCCATATTCCTGTCCAGGCTGTGTAAAAAAGTTTATTTGATTCACAGAAGAGATGAGCTGCGGGGAGCTAAGACGCTGCAGAAGCGTGTGCTTGAATCGGATAAAATAGAAGTGCACTGGAATACAGTGGCAGACGCCATTGAGGGAGACGGCAGAGTTGAGAGTCTGGTACTTACGAACAGAAAAACAGGGGAGACGGAGAGGCTTGAGACAGACGGCGTATTCATCGCTGTAGGAATTGAGCCGGAAAGCAGTGCGTTTTCCCAGATGGTAGAGACAGACAGCCAGGGGTATTTTGCGGCCGGGGAGGACGGAGCCACCTCCGTTCCCGGTGTGTTCGCAGCGGGGGATGTGCGGACCAAGCAGCTGCGTCAGGTGCTGACAGCCGCATCAGACGGAGCTAATTGCGTGACAAGCGTGGAGCGGTACCTGGCAGAGAGATAGGAGGAATATACGATGGAGACGCCATTTAAGATACTGACCTGCCTGTGTTCGGCAGCTGTTATCTCTTTGACAGTGGGATTTGGAGCACAGGCAGCGATAAACCTGGAGACAGATTCTTCAGTGGCCGGAGTTTCCGTGGCGATGAATAACTATTATGCAGGAAGCCTTGATCCGGAAAATGAGCTGGCAGAGGCTTTTTCCTCAGATGAAGCTATGGATCAGGTGGTAAAGAGCGGCAAAGAGGATGCTCCGACTGTGAAAAATCCGTCGTCTTCCTCTGCCTATGACAATGTGGCAGTGTCTCAGGTATCCAATTACGTGAATGTGCGAAACGAGGCTAATACCACAAGTTCTGTTGTGGGAAAGATTTATAATAACTGCGCGGCCACGATTCTGGATACGGTAGACGGCGAGGGCGGAAAGTGGTACAAGATCCAGTCCGGTTCTGTAAACGGCTACATTAAGGCTCAGTATTTTGTCACAGGAGCAGAGGCCGAGAAGAAGGCCAGACAGGTGGGAACTACCTATGCGAAGGTGGCGAATACCTCAACCCTGCGCCTCAGGGAGGAACCCAGCCTGGACAGCAAAACACTTGATCTTCTTTCCTCAGATGCAGAATATGAAGTTATTGAGGAGAAGGGAGATTTCTATAAGGTTTCTGTTGACACAGATTTGGTAGGCTATGTATTTAAGGATTATGTTAATACAAGAGTTGAATTTGACCATGCCGTGACCAATTCTGAGGAGGAACAGAAGGCAGTGGAGGAATCCAAACGCAGGGAAGAAGCGGAAAAAGCCTTGAAGGAGCTGGAAGAGGCCAAGAAAGAGGCTGCGAAGCAGACTGCGGCGAAGGAGACTACAGCGAAGCAGACTGCTGCAAAAGAGACCACAGCCAGAGAAACTGTGAAAGCGCCTGAGACGGTAAAGCCGAAAGAGACAGAAAAAGCGAAGGAGACGGAGACCTCGTTCAGCGGTACGATAGAGCAGAATCCTGACGGAAGCCCAAGAGAGACTACCAAGGCTGCGGAGACAAAACCCAAGGAGACAGAGAAGGAAAAGGAGACTACCAAGGCGCCTGAGACAGAGAAGCCCAAGGAGACCCAGAAGCCTTCTTCAGATAAGACATCAGATGGTCCTGGAGGTTCCGGGAATCCAGGAGGCAATTCGTCAGGAGTGGAAAAGGCCACCAGAACGGCGGTTGTCGCTTATGCCAAGCAGTTTTTGGGAAATCCGTATGTATATGGCGGAACCAGCCTGACTAAGGGCGCAGACTGTTCTGGATTTACACAGGCCATTTATTCCCATTTCGGTATTTCCACAGGCCGAAGCTCCAGGGATCAGGCTGCCAGAGGAAAGGAGATTCCGATCAGTGAGGCTCAGCCGGGAGATCTGCTGTTTTATGCCAGCGGAAGCTATATTAACCATGTAGCCATGTACATAGGAGGCGGACAGATTATCCACTCCAGCAACCCTAAGACAGGAATCTGCATCGCGCCGTCCAACTACAGGACGCCGTGCAAGGCTGTCACATTCCTGGACTAGGATGCTGGAAGAGAAGAAGACGGACAAAAGAAGAACAGAAAAATAAGGCAGGACTCGTAAAACGAGGGCAGCCGTAAAAAACGGGCTGGCGCAGGGGAATTACCAGGCGCCGGCCCGTTTACTGACTAAGATTCATTTTTTTTAAGACTGTTCAGTTCAGGAAATGGTTTCTGAGTAAAGTAGGTAGATAAAAGAACCGACGTATTGGAGAGGCCGAACTGCCTCATCTGCCGAAGCAGCGCTTCCAGCTCTTCGGAATCCGAGACACGGATTTTCAGAAGTCCGTTATTCAGGCCTACAATGTGACTGTGCTCAATGACAGCAGGCGTTTCCTCACAGAAGGTGCAGAAGCTTTCGTATGATTTGGGGGGCACATTGATCAGGACGAAGGCGCAGATGTGATTTCCCATGAGAGTATCGTTGATCTTGGCATGAAAACCTTCAATGACTCCTGCATCCTTCAGACGGTTAATCCGCTCAGCGACAGCTGGCGCCGTGAGGCCTACCTGCTGCCCGATCTCTCTGGTAGAGGTTTTGCAGTTCGCCTGCAGAATATTGATGATTTTAATATCTGTGTTATCCACTGAGCTTCCTCCTCTGCAGATCATTCCTAAACTATAATAGTATAGCTGATAGCGGAAAAAAAGTAAATGGAATCTGTAAACCGAAGGATAAATTTAGAAAGCATTTGTTAGGAAAATGAATATTCCTTCTGTGTAAAAAAACTGTACAATAACAGGGGAGTGATGGTAAAATTATCATACAATATAAAAGAGGACGAAAACAGGAGGTAAGAATTTTATGAGCGGAAAGTTACTGGAATGCGTGCCCAATTACAGCGAAGGCCGGGATATGGAGAAAATAGAGCAGATTGCAGGCTGCTTTCGGGGAAAGGCCGGGGTAAGGCTTTTAGATTATCAGACAGATAAGGACCACAACCGGTGTGTGATTACGGCTATTGGAGAGCCGCAGGCCCTGAGAGACGCTGTGATTGAATCTTTCGGAAAGGCAGTTGAACTGATTGACATGACAAAGCACGAGGGCCAGCACCCACGAATGGGAGCTGTGGATGTAGTTCCGTTTATTCCCTGCAGGAATACGACGCTCCAGGAGGCTGATGCCATTGCAAAAGAAGTAGCTGAAGCAGTGGGAGAGAAGTTCGGCATTCCCTGTTTCCTGTACGAATCCTCCGCCACTGCGCCGCATCGTGTGAATCTGGCCAGTATACGGAAAGGGCAGTTTGAGGGAATGGCAGAGAAGATGAAAGATCAGGAGATGTGGAAGCCTGATTTCGGCCCGGATACCATTCATCCGACAGCCGGAGTATCGGCAGTGGGAGCCAGGATGCCGTTAGTAGCTTTTAACGTGAATCTGGACACATCGGATCTGGAGATCGCCAATCAGATTGCCAGAAAAGTACGGTATATTAACGGCGGCTACCGCTGCGTGAAGGCTATCGGCGTCATGCTGGAAGAGAGAAATATTGCCCAGGTTTCCATGAACCTGACAGACTACACCAAGACGGCGATTTACCAGGCTTTTGAGGCTGTGAAGATGGAGGCGAGACGCTATGGCGTGAGGGCTGTGGGCACGGAGATTGTTGGTCTTCTTCCCATGCAGGCTCTGATTGACTGTGCGGAGTACTACATGCAGCTGGAGAATTTTGACTCCGCCCAGGTGATGGAAAACAGACTTCTCGAGGAGGAATAAAATGACAGAATTAAAGGATTTAACCATAGAGGAATTTGCAAAGGTGACGGCCTCCGACGCCCCGGCGCCAGGAGGGGGGAGCGTGGCAGCAGCAGCAGGATCCCTGGCGGCAGCTCTGGCTGAAATGGTAGCCAATTTGACAATAGGAAAAGAAAAGTACGCAGGGGCAGAGGAGGAGATGAAGGAACTGGCTGAGAAAGGCCGCGTTATCCGCGAGAAATTAATAGCAGATATTCAGAGGGACAGTTCTTCTTTTAATCTCTATATGGCGGCTCTGAAAATGCCCAAGGATACAGAGGAGGAAAAGGCGGCCAGACGAGAGGCCATGCAGAACGGTTTAAAAGAAGCTGCCAAGGTTCCCCTTTCTGTGGCAGAGACGGCGGCGGAAATTTTCCCGCTGTCTGAGGCAGCTGCAGCCAGAGGAAACGCAAATGCGGTGACAGACGGTCTGGTATCTGCCATGATGGCCCGCACCGCTGTACTGAGCGCTCTTTTAAATGTGAAAATTAACTTAAGCTCTATTAAGGATGAGGCCTTCAGAACAGCAATGGAATCTCAGGTAAGGCGTCTGGAGGAGACGGCGTCTGAGTACGAGAGGAAGATATTAAAAAGTTCAGATCTTTCTGCCGAGATGTTGAAATAAAGTGATAAGACTTTGGAATTTTTAAAAATTAAGAAAATGGGATTGCATTTCACAGAAATAAAGGATAGAATGGAAAAATGCAGATGAATCATAAGTCGGCATCATTTTTAGTAGGAGGAGAACGAAGATGAAAACAGATATCGAGATTGCTCAGGAGTCAACCCCGTTACATATCACAGAGGTAGCAGCCTCTCTGGGTATTGATGAAAAGTATCTGGAACAGTATGGAAAGTACAAGGCAAAGGTAGATTATAACCTGTTAAATGAGGACAGCCGCCCAGATGGAAAGCTGATTCTCGTGACCGCCATTACTCCGACTCCTGCTGGGGAGGGAAAAACTACGACTACAGTGGGCCTGGCAGATGGAATGAAGAAGCTGGGAAAGAATGTGGTTGTGGCTCTCAGGGAACCGTCTCTGGGACCGGTATTTGGCGTAAAGGGCGGCGCTGCAGGCGGCGGCTATGCACAGGTAGTTCCTATGGAGGATATTAATCTTCACTTTACCGGTGATTTTCACGCTATCGGAGCTGCGAATAATCTTCTGGCCGCTATGCTGGACAACCATATTTACCAGGGCAATGAACTGCGGATTGACCCGAAGCGCGTCACCTGGCGCCGCGTAGTGGATATGAATGACAGACAGCTGAGAAACGTAGTGGACGGATTGGGACGCCGTGTAGACGGAGTGGTGAGAGAGGACGGATACGATATTACCGTTGCTTCCGAGATTATGGCAGTTCTCTGCCTGGCTAAAAATGTGACTGACTTAAAAGAGAGACTGAGCCATATTATTGTAGGCTACACTTATGACGACGAACCGGTGACAGCAGGCGACTTAAAGGCAGCCGGAGCGATGACAGCTCTGTTAAAGGATGCTTTAAAGCCGAACCTGGTACAGACTCTGGAGCACACTCCTGCCTTTATTCATGGAGGCCCGTTTGCTAACATTGCCCATGGCTGCAACTCTATTATCGCTACCCGCATGGCCTTAAAGCTGGGAGATTATGCAGTGACAGAGGCAGGCTTCGGCGCAGATCTGGGTGCAGAGAAGTTCCTTGACATCAAGTGCCGCATGGCGGAGCTGAAACCTTCAGCTGTAGTTGTGGTAGCTACAGTCAGAGCTTTAAAGCACCATGGAGGAGTAGCTAAGGCAGAGCTGAACAATGAGAATCTGGAGGCTCTGGAGAAGGGGCTTCCAAACCTGCTTCAGCACGTAGAAAATATTACCAAGGTATTCGGCCTGCCCTGCGTGGTAGCAATTAACCGCTTCCCGTTCGATACAGAGGCAGAGCTGTCCCTGATTGCAGAAAAATGCAAGGAGCTGGGCGTTAACGTAGCGCTTTCTGAGGTATGGGAAAAAGGCGGCGACGGCGGCGTAGAGCTGGCTAAAGAGGTAATCCGCCTCTGTGAGGAGCCGAATCACTTCCAGTTCTGCTATGACTCTGAGCTTTCCATTGAGGAAAAGCTGAATGAAATTGTTACAAAGGTATACAGAGGCGCTCAGGTAGTACTGACAGATTCTGCTAAAAAGCAGGCTAAGAGACTGACTGATCTGGGATTTGGCTCCTGCCCGATCTGTATGGCTAAGACACAGTACAGCTTTTCTGATAACCAGAAGCTTTTGGGAGCACCCAGAGACTTTACTGTGACAGTCAGAAATTTAAAGGTATCTGCCGGAGCTGGATTTATCGTAGCTCTGACAGGAGACATTATGACTATGCCAGGCCTTCCGAAGGTTCCGGCAGCGGAAAAGATCGATGTGGATGCAGAGGGCAGAATCTCCGGTTTATTCTAAATAGTAAAATGCAGTATCCGCCGCAGAGGATTGTTCCTCTGCGGCCTTTTTTATCTGTGCAGACAGTTTGACAGGAGGAAATGCGATGAATTTCTTTACACCGGCAGAAATTGTAAAAAATTATGGGGCGGCAGGAAGGAAAAAAGCTGAGATGCCAGTGCTGGAAATGCTGATTCTGAGTTTTCTGGCTGGAATGTTTATTGCTTTGGGAGCAGCAGTGACGAATACAGCCGGACACAGCATCGGCAATGTGTCGGCCATCCGGATTCTGTCAGGACTTCTGTTTCCAGGAGGACTGACTCTGGTGGTTTTAATGGGGGGAGAGCTTTTTACGGGAAACTGCCTGATGTGTATTTCTGTTCTGGAGAAGCAGGCAAAACTTCCAGGCGTGTTGAAAAACTGGGCCGCTGTTTATGTGGGGAATCTGGCTGGAAGCCTGTTTACCGCCTTCGCCTGCGCAAAATTTGGCCAGATGAACTACTCCGGCGGAGGGTTGGCCGTATTTACCATGACGCTGGCTGTTTCCAAATGCTCTCTGCCTTTTGAGAATGCCTTTGTGCTGGGCGTGTTCTGCAATATCCTGGTGTGTTTTGCGGTACTGGCTGCCATGAGTGCCAAGGATACGGCAGGAAAGGTAATAGGCCTCTTTTTCCCGATTTGCTTTTTTGTTATCTGTGGCTTTGAGCACAGCATAGCCAATATGTACTATATTCCGGCAGGAATCTTTGCCTCTTCTGTGCCGGAGTACGCTGCCCAGGCTTTGGAGGCGGGAGTCGATCTTTCTGTCCTGACCTGGGGAAATTTCTTTCTGAAAAATCTGATTCCCGTTACCTTTGGAAACATTGCGGGCGGTGTGCTGACAGGCGCCCTTATGTGGCTGGGCCATGTGTGGGAGCGGAAGAAATAGAGTTTACAGAAGAAAAAAGGATATATTTTAAGGGAAATTTATAAAAATAATCGTGATATTATAGAAAAATATTATTATTATACAAAAATATTCAAAACTTCAATTTAACTTATCAATAAAAATATGATAATCTGTATAGGGTTCGCGCTTTCGTATGAAAAGAGAGGTATCTGAAATATGATTTAAAGAACCATAGCGGGCGAGATTGTTATAAGGAGAAGGTAGGTATGATGAGAAGGAAAGGGGTGCTGCTGGCACTGGCTAGCCTTACGGCAGTATGCATGACTGCATGCGGAAAAGGAGAGAGCGCATCTGCAGAAACTGAAAAAAACATTGAGAAAAACACGGAGGCAGTGAAAGAAGATGAGATTGGAACAGTAATTGTTGGAATCGATGGTACATATCCGCCATTTAATTATATGGGTGATGATGGAGAGCCTACAGGTTTTGAAATTGAAATGATTCAGGAAATCGGAAAACGGGCCGATCTTGATATTAAACTTCAGACAGTTCCATGGGACGGTGTTTTTGGCCAGTTGGATACAGGAAAGATTGATACATATGCCTGCTGTATTTTCCCGAATGAGGAAAGACAGGAGAAATATCTTTTTTCCAGAGAGTATATTTACGATGAAAACAGATTTATTGTAAGAGCAGGTGACGAAAGCCTGTATAAGACTTATAAAGATCTGGAAGGGCATAAGATTGGTGTGGCAGGAGGAGGAAATTCTATTCTGGCAGTCGAGAAACTGCAGGAAAGAGAAGGGCTGGACTTGGAGATTGTTGCATATAACAACGAAAATTATGTAAATGATCTGGCACTGGGACGATTAGATATTATTTATAAATCCCCTGTTTCAGCGATGGTAGAATCTAAAACGCTTGGAGTGGAATTTGAAGTGGCAGAATGTCCGACTGTGGAAGAAGCTTCTTGTGCGCTCCCATGGAGAAAAGATGATCCCAGATCTGAAAAAATCTGTGAAATGTTTTCAAAGGCAACTCAGGAAATGATTGACGATGGAACAATGAAGGAACTCTGTGATAAATGGCTGGAGATAGATGTAACTGCATATAACCCATTACTCCAGTAAAAGAAAAAGGGTGTCCGTTTATAATGGACATCCTTTTTTGAAGTTTAATCTATGTTTTGCAGGAGGAAATATTTTTGAAAATTGATTTACTTTACGCATTAGAGAAAATGCCGCAGATTCTTTCATATATCCACGTTACTTTATGGATTTCTATTTGTTCTATGGCTCTGACACTGGTATTTTCTCTCGTAATTACGATAATAAGATACTATAAAATCCGAATTTTGACCCCCATAGTAAATCTTTATATAGATATTTTTCGTGGGACACCTTTACTCACGCAGATGTTTTTTATTTATTATGGGCTTGCTCAGCTGTTTACAGTATTCCGTGATATGCAGCCTATTACAGCCTCAATTCTTGTTTTGGCATTGAATGCGTCAGCATATACCACAGAAAATATGAGGTCTGC
>CAUCIO010000010.1 GCA_958442925.1 uncultured Clostridium sp.
CTACTGCGGCAGCCCCGATGAGGGAGCGGCAGCCGAGGGCTGGAAATACCTTCCAGTCCAGCGGGATCATGGAGGGATGGAGCAGCGATGGTTTTATTTTTATTCCAATGGAAAAAAGGCAGCGGACACCAGTATCACAGAGAGTGATGAGAACGGAAGATACCGCTATACTTTTGACGAGTATGGAATCATGCGCTCTTCAAAAAAGATAAGCAGCAGTCCTGCAGTCCTGACAGAGCAGTGGATTGAACGGATTCCCAAGGCATCCCAGGATCCCTATGCCAGCGAACACCATATAAAACGGTGGTATTACGGGCTGTCCGATGGAACGGTAGTGCAGAACCGCATGAGAACCATAGGAGGAGAAGAGTATCTGTTTGACCAGGCTGGAATTATGCGCGCCGGGCTGGTGGCTGTCACTAAGAACAAAAAGTATGGGGAAACCCTGATTTGCACAGGAGACAGCACAGACTGCGATGCAGAGGATCTGGAACAGTATCTGGATGAGTATGATCTGATGTACTTCGATGAGAAAAGCGGGGCCAAACAGACAGGAACAGTGGAGATTGTCGCTGGGGGAGAGACCTGCACCTTTGAATTCCACAAAAGCGGAAAGGCAGTTCACGGCCCTTATGGAGGAAAGCTCTACAGAGCCGGGGTACTGCAGAAAGCAGAGGATGTGGGAAAATATGAGATCAGGACGGTAGATGATGAGGATTATCTGGTCAATCGCTCCGGCCAGATTCAGGGACCAGGACGATACCGGGACGGAGGAATGGTCTGGTCTGTAGAAAGAAAAAATGGCCAGTATGATATTACTGCTGAAGAATAGCAGACTGACTTGAGAAAAGTGAGGAAACAGTTTGATGAATTATTCAAATTGTTTCCTCATTTCACATAATAAAAACAATAATTAGTATTAAAAGTATTGTGAAGGTATGAAATATTTGGTATAATAAAGCGCTTTCAAGCAAAAATACAAGAGAGTAGGAGAAGCAAGACATGAAACGACAACTGGCATTTGTGCTGGCTGCCTGGATGGGACTGCAGCAGCCTCTTACGGCCATGGAGGCTTATGGCGCTCCGGCGATTAAAATGGCGGAGGCTGGGCGCAGTCAGAAGGAAGGACTTCCTGTATCCAGTCCCTCAGACGGGCAGGAGAAGGAAACAGGAATTTTACCTGTGGCAACGCCTGACGCGCCGCCGGAGAATCCGTACCGGGGCAATGTGATTGTGGAGATCCGCACGGTACTCCCTGTGGAGGATGAGATCCCCTTTGAGGTTCATCTGACAGAGAAACCGTCCAGGCTGGCGAAGCTTATAGGATATGAACCGGAAGTAAACGAGTATGGACAGTTTACTGTCCAGCCTGGAGAACTGTCTCAGATTGGAAAGGGAATGTTCCAGTCTGACTATATACCAGACGGAACTTATGAACTGACAGTAAACGCAGACGGGTATGAGCCTTACAAGCAGGAGATCAAAATCAAAGGAGATACCTGTAAAGTCATGCTGTTTAATGATTATTACGACGAGGAACAGTATAGGGCAGACGCCCATCCGGGACTGATCCGAATGGGAGATGTGAACGGCGACGATACCATCGATGAGGAAGATTTGGAGGAGCTGTTAGATGCTGTCCACGGGGAGGAATCAGGCGGAAACGCCATGGATCTCAATCGGGACGGGGAACTGAACCTGTCTGATCTTCAGTATTTTGCAAGCTTTTACAACCACGACTCCAGCAGCCGTAAGGATATTTCAACAGTAGAGCGATCTGTGACCCGCAAAGAGGGAGAGGTAAAGTTCGACGATACGGCCAGCCCCAGCGATGCAGTGGAGATCAGTGGTAAGCCGGAAGATCTGTTTGACCACGACAGCGAAGACTCATCTGTTACTGTGGAGAGAAGGGATGGGGAGAAGATTTCCGAGAAAAATCCGGTTGAACTGACCTTAGATTTTACCCACAGCCAGACGGAAATGAAGGCGGAGGGCTTTATCATTCAGTCACCGTCAGGATCTGACAATGCCATTGTCCAGGGCCAGATTGAGGTGACTGTGGATGACAATGGAAAAGACAAGAAAGAGACGCTTACCATTGTGCAGGCTGGAGAAACCAGAAAGGCCCGCTTCGGAAGAAGCCAGGGCACGGCGGAGATTCAGCCGGACGGTTCCATTGTCGTTAATCTGAAGAGCCAGAAGCCGGTGAAAAAGGTGACGATCCGCATTACAGGAACGGTAGGCCAGGGAAGCCTGGCAGAGATCAGCCAGGTGGAATTTATGGAGGACATGAAAGACCGCATTCCGCCGCCAGTCCAGAATATTCCTAAGAATCTTCAGGCAGAAAAGGGAAGCGAGGAGTTTACCTTAACCTGGGATAAAGAGCTCAATGTAACTGGCTATGAGATATCGGTTTCCCATGAAGGAAAGACAGAGACGCTGGATTCTGAGGAGAATTCTATTACTGTTAAGCGGTTTGGCGAGAAGGAGCTGTTAAACTACGAGACTTATAATGTGAGAGTGCGCTCTGTCAACGGAAGCTGGAAAAGCGGTTACAGCAGCCAGTTGTCAGTGACGCCTGAGCCAACCAGCCCGCCGCCAGCTCCAGATGATATTTCCATTGAGGGAGCTTACCGCAGCCTGAACGTGTCCTGGAAGAAGATGAAGGATACTCAGTCCTACACGCTGTTTTACCGCCAGAAGGGAAAGGAGGAGTTTACGGCAGTCGAGAATATCGACAGAAGTAAAACTAGTTTTACCCTGGCTCATCTGGGAGACAATGTAGAGTATGAAATCTGGATGACAGGGCACAATCCTCTGGGAGACAGCCCTGCTTCCAAGATGTACTCCGGACGGACAGCTCCGTCTTCTACGGCGAAGATGCCTGCCTACGGCCTGCTGAACAATGGCCCGGCTGAAGACAAAGATGTGACAAAACACATTGACAAAGTAGAAAATATAACCGGTGAAAACTTTAACGGAAAAGATGAGAAAATCGATGTTCCGGAGGTAATTGCAGACGGAGATCCGACCAGCTACTGGCTGCTGGAAGACTGGGATTCCGGCGTGCACTACGGTTCCAGAGGCCCGATTATCACCCTGGATCAGCCTTACGAGATGGACACAATCCGTTTTACGGCCGGACCGGCTCAGAAATCTGATTTAAGCGCAGTCAGGGTGCTGGCATGGGAAAATGCGGACGGCTCAGGAAGCGGAAAAGAGATTCCGGGACGTTTTTCAAAACTTGCCAGCCTGGACGGCAATGGAAGCGTTTATTACGAGTTTATTGCCAGCGAGCCGTTTACAGCAAAAAAGGTTCAGATTAATCTGAGCGCCAGCGGAAATGTCAGATATATCAGTATCGGTGAGGTACGCTTCTATCATTATGACAGCCTGTTAAACGAGATTGACGCTCTGTTTACAGACGAGCTCCATGTGGCCCTGAAGCCGGATGTAACGATGGAACGAATTACAGAGCTGAAGACGAGGGCAGAGAAGGTCGATCCGGTCAGCGGAGAGACTCACCCAAAGAAAGAACTGGCCTTAAAGGATCTGGAAGTAGCCGAGAGTATTCTGAATACAGGAACAAGCCAGGAAGTGATCCAGATCGATACCTCTGTATCCAAGGCTTACGATAAGCATATTACCTTCAGCGGCGGCTTAAACGCGTGGCAGCCTCTGGGTACAGCGGCACTGGCCGGAGAGAAGATAACAGTCTATGTAGGCGCTCAGGGGAAAAAACCAGGGGATAGTACCCCGTTAAAGCTGATTGCCACACAGTATCACAGCGAGGCTTCTGCACTGTATAATAAAAATGAAATAGCGCTTAAAGCCGGCGTCAATGAGATTACGATTCCGGAAGTATCTAATCTCGATTATGAGAAAGGCGGAGCTCTGTACGTTGAGTATACAGGAGGAAATTCCAAGGATTCCTATGCAGTCCGTGTCAGCGGCGGTTCCCCATATCCGGTGCTTGACCTGACAAAGGCCAAGAATGAGGATGAGAGAGCCCAGCTGATTGAAACTTATTTCACTGAGATGGAGGAGCGGGTGAAGGAGCTGGAAGCGCTTCACAATGCGGATCCGGACAAGGAAACCTCCCACAGACACATTTCAGGCAAAGACTACGACGAGAAGAACTGTATTCTGGGAGCGACAGACATTGTTCTGGATAAAATGATGTATTCTGTGGCAGTGAAGCCGTTTTATGCGAAGCTGACAGAGGGAGACAAAGGCAGAGATGAGGCAGTAGGCCAGCTGTCAGTCACCCTGGATGCCATGGATCAGATGATTGACTTATTCTATCAGCATAAGGGCCTGAGCGAGAATCCTGTGATAGGAGAAACAGCCTACGGCAAGGATAAGATGCCGTCCAGCCGTCTCAATATCCGCTATCAGCGGATGTTTGCAGGCGCCTTCATGTACGCAGGCGGACTTCATATAGGAATTGAGTGGGATTCTGTGCCTGTGCTGGCGGCGGCTAAGCCGATGGAGACAGACGGGAATGGAAAATACAAAAGCGGCCAGTATTTTGGATGGGGAATTTCTCACGAGATCGGTCATATCATCAATGAGAATGCCTATACCTATGCGGAAGTGACCAATAACTATTATGCGCAGCTGGCCCAGTCAGACGACAGCAGTAAGACGGCTCGTATTCCCTATGAGACGGTGTACAAGAAAGTAACATCCGGAACAAAGGGAGGCGGCAGCGAGCGCCTGGCCATGTACTGGCAGCTGCATATGGCCTACGACAACGGCGGATACAACTTTAAGACCTATGATACTTATCAGGAACAGAGAGAAAACCTGATCTTTGCAAGGATTGATTCTTATGCAAGAGATATCAGCCGCGCTCCTGCGCCGGGCGGCATTAAGCTGACGCTGGATAACGCTGATAAGGACAACAAGCTGATTCGTCTGGCCTGCGCGGCAGCAGAGAAAGACTTACGTGATTTCTTTATCCGCTGGGGCCTGACGCCTGACAAGACGACGGACGAGTACGCCGGACAGTTTGATAAGGAAACTCGTGCTATCTGCTATGAGAACGACGATTCCAGAGCATACCGCCTGGAAGGCGGAGAGAGCATTGCCGAAGCTGTGAAGGTGGCGGCAGAGGCAAAGAAGGATGAGAAGGCTTCCAACCAGGTTCATCTGACCATGAATCTGGAAGGCGGAGACAGAGACAAGCTTCTGGGCTACGAGATCACAAGAATTGAGAGAAAATACGGCAAAGAAGAGAGACGGGTAGTAGGATTTACTGTCACAGATACCTTTACCGACCATGTGATGACGACTAACAACAGAGTCGTGTCCTACGAGGTGAGAGGGATTGACCAGTGCATGAATCCGACAAAGACTTACCGGATTTCAGAGGAATTCAAGCTCTTACACGAGGGAATGCTGGATAAGACAGACTGGGAGATCCACGTCAACACCACCTCCCCAAGTGATGAGAAGCCGGAGAATGGAAACGAGACAGATACTCCATGCTCCGGAACCATCAGCGCTGCCGGTATGATGATTGACAATCAGACGGATAAGGCGTATGTGGGAACTACCACAGAGAAGGAAGCCGAGGCAGTGATTTCTCTTGGAAAGGCGGAATCCATCGCAGGATTTAAGTACACCTACGAGGGAGAGAATCCGGTGAAAAATTACAGGCTTTCCATCAGTGAGGACGGAGAGAAGTGGACGGAGATTAAGTCCGGAACCTTCGAATTCCAGGAGGGAAGCAGTTCTGCTCTCATTTACTTCGACCTGAAGGACGACCCGCGCTACCATGTCTACGAGACAGCCTACTTAAAAATTACAGCCGCAGGTTCCAAACGGTTTGCAGCCGCAGAGCTGGATATTCTGGGACCTACCGGCGACAATGCGGAGTTAGAGACAGCTGGCATTGGAATTCTGAAGGAGAATTTCCAGTTCAGCAGAACAGGCTCTGCAGAGACAGGAGATGCAGGTTCTGACATGATTCCGGCAGGTTCTGTTATATTTACCGGAAGCTATAAGGGAAATCCGGCCTACAACACATTTATCCTCTATGATGAGGAGGGAAATCCAGTAGGCGGAAAGGATGCGGACGGTGCAATTACAGCCCATCAGCTGATTTTCGCTCCTGATCCGGTGAACGGTCAGCTGGGCGAGATCACAGACGGAATCTGGATATACTACATTGAACCGGACGAGATGAAGGGGGTAACGCTTCCTGATAAAGTCCGGGCGGAGATGTACCGGGTAGACAACGCCGAGACAAATGAGGGAGACCGCCTTGTCAGCGATACGCTGTTTGTGGACGTGCCGAAGGTTCTTCCTGATATCGAAATTAAGCCGCAGGGTAACCGTATGAAATAAGGAGAGAAAGAAGGAGAATGAAAAAGACCACATTTGCAGCCAGCCTGTGTGCAGCAGCGCTCAGTCTGGCCCTCCTTCCGTCCATGCACTCCATGGCGGAAAGAAACCAGATGATCACCTGGGAAAAAACAGGAAAAAATTCAGTCAGACTGAAACTAAAGCTTCAGGAGCAGGAACAGTCAGACAGTTTTACAGCATTCAGCTTAAAGCTGGTATTTGAAAGCGATGGGCCGATTTCTGAGGATCCGGTATTTAAGTTTTCACAGAATATAAAGGCCAAGTTAAAGCCGGCTGTGTATGAGACACGGTATGACGAGGATGCGCAGGAGATGACAGTCTATGTGGCAGACCGGGAGCCGGTGCTGGAAAAGGGAGAGCAGCTGGATCTGGGAACCATTACTGTGAATTCCGATGAAAATGTGACAATTTCTGTAGACAGAGATCAGTTTCAGGCTGTAAACAGTTTCCGGGAGAAGACAGAGGTGACTCATTTCGGCGAGTATGAAGATTATGAGATGATTCTGGAAAAGCCTGTTCCTTCAGATCCAGAGGAAGAAGAGCAGGGCGAAGATGAGGATCAGAGCCACAGCAGAGGCGATTCCAAGGCTGAGTGGACCAGAAAGCCTAACGGTTCCTGGAAGCAGGACAGCAGGGGCTGGTGGTTCTCCAGAAGGAATGGAACGTATCCGGCAGACAGCTGGTTTGAGTGCTCCTGGAATGGAAGAGGAGGCTGGTATCACTTTAATGCAGAAGGCTATATGGAGACAGGCTGGTTTACTGATAAGGACGGCCATACCTATTTCCTCCATGATAAAAACGATGCCCAGCTGGGATCCATGGAGACAGGATGGCGCTGGATTGGAGAGCACCGTTACTATTTTACGGAAGAACAGACAGAGGGACAGCCTCTGGGCTCTATGGTGAAAAATGGAAAGACTCCAGACGGATTTACAGTCAATGAACAGGGACAGTGGACGGTCAATGGAATCATCCAAATCACTCCTGATAAGCCTTCCGGCCCAGGACTTTCTTAAACACTGATTTAGGAAAAGCACAACAGAGCTGCTTTAAAGCAGGTGAGGAATCATCTGCCGAGAGGCAGCTCTGTTTTTCTCTGTGCTCAGTTCTAAAACAAGCCCTCCTCTCATAAAGTGTCAAAAGATCAAATGGCTGTCCAAAGGAGGGAAAATCCATGTACGAAGAAAAAACCATAGAAGAGACGTTAAAGAAATTAAGTACAGACAGAGAACAGGGGCTCACGGGGGAGGAGGTTAAGGAACGGCAGAAGCATTACGGAAAGAATGAACTGGAAGAAAAAAAGCAGAAAACCCTTCTGAACCGGTTTGCAGAACAGCTTTGTGATTCTCTGATTTTTGTACTGTTTGCAGCTGCAGGGATTTCCGTGCTGTTAGGGGAATACAGTGACGCGGCGATTATCATGATTGTGGTGGCGCTCAACGGAGTGGTGGGAGTAGTGCAGGAGGGGAAGGCAGAAAAGGCCCTGGATTCCCTGAAGCAGATGACTCGCCTGAAAGCCTTTGTAATCAGGGATGGAAAAGAGATGGAGATCGATGCCAGGGAGCTGGTTCCCGGCGATCTGGTGCTGCTCACAGCAGGACGGCAGGTTCCTGCTGATATGCGCCTGATCCAGTCAGCAGGTCTTAAAATAGAGGAGTCAGCCCTGACTGGAGAGTCGGTTCCTGTGTCTAAATCGGCTGATTTTACAGCTGAAAAGCCGGGAACTGGATCAGGGGACAGGAAGAACATGGCTTATATGACTTCGTATGTCACATCGGGCCGTGGAAGAGGAATTGTAACTGCTACGGGAATGGGAACTGAGATAGGAACCATTGCCGCCATGATCCACAGAGCTCCGGAGGAGGAAACGCCCCTCCAGAAACGGCTGGGGGAATTAGGAAAGGTACTCAGCCTGACGGCAGTCGCTCTGTGCGCAGCGCTCTTTCTCATAGCTGTTATTCAAAAACGGGATGCGATGGAAATGCTCATTACCGCCATCTCTCTGGCAGTGGCCGCTGTGCCTGAGGGACTTCCGGCAGTAGTTGCTATCGTGCTGGCCCTGAGCGTTACCAGGATGGCCAGGGCGGGAACGATTGTGAGAAAACTTCCGTCAGTGGAAACACTGGGAGCTGTCAGCGTAGTGTGTACGGACAAGACGGGAACTCTGACAAAAAATGTGATGACAGTCACTCAGTGGTACGAGGATGGGAAACTTCAGACTCTGGAGGGGGAAATCTCGGAAAAGCCCTCGGAAAGCCTGGCAGAGTGCTTTGCCCTGTGCAGCGACGCAAGATCTGACACAGGGCTGGGAGATCCCACAGAGCTGGCTCTGCTTCAGTTTGCCAGTCTGGCAGGGGTTGAGAAGGAGGAGCGGGAAAAAAACAAGCCCAGGCGAGGAGAACTTCCTTTTGATTCAGAACGGAAAATGATGACTACCTTTCACAGACAGGGGAAGGCAGGCATTTCCTGTACAAAAGGAGCGCCGGATCGGGTGCTGAAGCAATGCACCCATATCAGAAAGAACGGATATTCTGTCCCTATGACTCAGGCAGAGCGCAGCAAAGCGGAGCAGGCAGCCTCCTGTATGTCCTCCCAGGCTCTCAGAGTGCTGGCTGCAGCGGTAAAGGAGGACGCCAGAGGACCGGAAGAAAAGGGGCTTACCTTCCTGGGACTGGCCGGTATGATCGATCCGCCCAGAGAAGAGGCAAAACGGGCTGTAGAACAGTTTCGCAGGGCGTCGGTGGATACTGTCATGATTACGGGGGATCATGTGGATACTGCTCTGGCCATTGCAAAAAGCCTGGAAATCGCAGAGGACAGATCTCAGTGCATGACAGGGGAAGAGCTGGATCAGATTGGGGACAGGGATCTTCAGAAAAAAATCAGAGATTTAAAGGTATTTGCCAGAGTTTCCCCTGGCCATAAGGTGAGAATCGTAAATGCGTTTAAGGCGGCGGGACACATTACGGCTATGACAGGAGACGGAGTCAACGACGCTCCGTCCCTGAAAAATGCAGACATTGGAATCGCCATGGGAAGGACAGGAACGGATGTGGCAAAGCAGGCGGCGGATATGATTCTGACAGATGATAATTTTGCCTCGATTGAGAGAGCCATGGAGGAGGGACGGGGCGTTTATGAGAATATTAAAAAATCAGTGATATTCCTGCTGTCCTCTAACTTCGGGGAAATTGCCACCATGTTCACAGCCATTGCGGCCGGGGTGGCGTCTCCGCTGAAGCCAAGCCATATTTTATGGATTAATCTGATTACAGATTCCCTTCCTGCCCTGGCCCTGGGAGTAGATGAAAATGACAACAGGCGTCTGATGGAAAAACCGCCGAGACATTCCGGGGAGAGCCTGTTCGCTAAAGGAGGCTGGTTTTTAACCTTAGGTTATGGATGTCTGATTGCCGGTGTCAGCCTTGCCGCATTTTTCAGGCTGCCTATGGAGCTGGCAGGTTCGGAAGGTTTTTTGGCAGCCAGGGAATTTCTGAAGAATCCAGAGGTTTTATTAAAATCCCAGACCTACGCTTTTACGGTTCTGAGCCTTTCCCAGCTGTTTCATGCGGTGGGGATGCGGGATGTCTCATCCTCTGTGTTTGATTCCCATCTGTGTTCTAACAGGCTGATGCTTCTGGCCTTTGGCCTTGGAGTCTTTCTTCAGGCGGCAGTGACAGAGATTCCGGCGGTAACAGAAGTGTTTGGAACCTGTGTGCTTTCCCTTCAGGAATGGGGATTTCTCCTGCCCCTGGCAGCCGCGCCTTTAATTGCTCACGAAGCAGCCGCACTGTTTCTGCACAGGTAACCTCATTTCTGCGTTTACCTGGCCGATCACTGCAAACAGGTTGTATTATAGAGGAAAACGCGGTAGAATAGACAAAAGCTCTGCCCTCTTTTAGAAAAATGAGTTGGAAGAAAGGGACAGGGAAGATGCGCACGGATTTAACTGGTACAGGCAGAAAAAGGAGTAACATGGATAGAGAAAAAAATGAACGCGGGCACACCAGGAGCCGGAAAGGGCAGAATACGCCGGAGCCGGCGGACGGGCAGAAAAGACAGAACAGAGGGGAGGCTGAGCGGCTTCAGGAGAGAAGAGCAGAGGAGGCTGTGCAGCAGGAGCTGGGAGAGCAGATTCAGAGTATTCTCCAGGAGGAGGCTAAAGAGCCGGAAGTTCCCGGACAGGAACTGTTAAACCAGGAACCGGCTTTGAAGGCAGGGGAAGGGACTGGACGCAGACGCCGCTCCTCAAAACGGAAAAAAGGCTGGAGACGGCTTTGGAAAAGGTTCTTTCTGATGTTTCTCCTGGTCCTGTTTGTGGCGGCTGCAGGCTGTGGGATTCTGGGCTGGAAGTTTTATACCATCTGCAGACAGGAGGTAGAGGGACTGGTGGAAGCCAGCACGGAGGCAGACTTTCTGCCAGGCCAGGCGTCTTATTTTTATGATTCCGCAGGCAATGTGCTGGCCAAGATCTCAGGAGACGAGGATTCCCAGTACCTGCCCTATGAAGAGATCCCCCAGGACGCTGTAAACGCATTTATTGCCATTGAGGACAGAACCTTCTGGGAAAACTGCGGCGTGGATTTTAAGGGGATTATCCGTGTGGGAATTAATTTTATTCTCACAAAGGGAGAGGAGATGCACGGAGCCAGCACGATTACCCAGCAGCTGGCCAGAAACCGGTATCTGACCAGAGATGTGTCTATTAAGCGCAAGGTAAAAGAGATTTTAATTGCCATGGATCTGACCGAGAAGTACTCCAAGGAGCAGATCATGGAGTTCTATGTCAATGACATTAATTACGCTAATACATATTACGGGCTTCAGGCAGCTTCCAAGGGATATTTTGGGAAAGATGCAGACGAGCTGAGTCTAAGTCAGATCGCCTATCTGTGCGCCATTCCCAATTCCCCGTCCTATTACAATCCTTACCGCCACCCGGATCACGCTTTGACAAGGCGGGATAAGATCCTGGGAGACATGCTGACTATGGGATATATTACTCAGGAGGAGCACGATGAGGCGGTGTCTGAGGAGATTGTGGTAACGGGAAATTCCTATGAGATGCGCAACTACGAAACTACCTATGCCATTGACTGTGCAGTGCGCTGGCTGATGGAGAGGGAAGGCTTCCAGTTTGAGTACGGATTTTCAAACTATGATGACTATAAGGCCTATCAGGAGGCTTATGAGGAGAGCTATGCTGCTGCAAAGGATGAGCTGTACACAGGCGGCTATCGGATTTATACATCCCTGGATCCGGCCAAGCAGGAGATTTTGCAGAGTTCAGTCGATCAGGTGCTGTCCTTTGACGGAGAGACGGCGGACAATGGGATTTATTCCCTGCAGGGGGCTGCGGTGGCTGTGAATAACGATACAGGACTGGTGGAGGCGATTGTGGGAGGCAGAAGCCAGGAGACCAGCACCTACACCCTGAACAGAGCCTTCCAGAGCTTCCGCCAGCCAGGCAGCAGCATTAAGCCGCTGATTGTCTACGCCCCGGCTCTGGAAGAGGGCTATGCCTCCTTCTCCAGCGTCAAGGATATCAGCGTGGATGCGGCCAAGGAGCCGAAGGCAGACGTGGCGTCTCTTCCGGGAAACTGGATCACTCTGCGCCAGGCAGTGGAAAAGAGCCGGAATGGAGCGGCCTGGTGGCTGTTTAACGAGGTGACGCCGGAGGAGGGGCTTTCCTATCTGACTCAGATGCGCTTTGATAAGATTGTGCCGGATGATTACAATATGGCAGCTTCTCTGGGCGGTTTTACCTACGGCGTGACGGCAGAGGAGATGGCCGGCGCTTTCAGCGCTCTGGAAAATGACGGAGTGTACCGGGAACCGGACTGTATTGTCAGAATGGAAAATCTGTCAGGAGAAAATATCTACACGGGAAGAGAGCCTAAGGAGGTTTATTCTGAGCAGACGGCTTCTGTGATGGTGGATGTTATGAAGGGCGTTATATCGAGAGGAACTGCCCGCGGCATGGGGTGGAAGAGCAAGATTGAGGCGGCTGGAAAGACGGGAACCACCAACAACAGCAAGGATGGCTGGTTCTGCGGAATGACGCCCTACTATACGGTAACCGTGTGGGTGGGATATGATACGCCCAGAACCCTGTCCTCCCTCTATGGTTCCTCCTACCCGGCCTCTATCTGGAAACAGGCCATGGAGGGGCTGACAGCCGGACTTCCGGAAGCTTCCTTTACAGCTCCTGGAGCAGAAAAGGAAAATATCAAGAAAGAGGGAAGAGGGGAATATCTGGAAGGCTACGACGATTCCCATGTGCTCTCCCCCAACTATACGGTAGGCGATTACAGGAGAGATCACGCCCTGGCAGACGAGGCACAGAAATACATCGATCAGATGGCAGGAGCCAGCCTGGAGGAACAGGAGAGACTGCGAAAGAAGGCGGAAAGTGCCATTAACCGGATTTATGGCCGGACCCTGAAGGGACAGATGCAGGAAGTGCTGGCCGGAGCGGGAAAATCATAACTGCTGAAAATGGGAAGAAAGAAGAGAAGCGGTTCAGTGAGTGCAGCTGGATCGCTTTTTTTTTATACGGATATGAAAAAAAGTGCTGGACAAAATAGAAAAGTTAGTATATACTAACTGCATGGGTTAGTTCGAGCTAACTAAAAGAAGTATGAACTGTAAGGAAAAGAAGCTGACACGTTTGCACAGCTCAAATAAAGGACATAGACAGAGGAGGACAGAAAATGGATCGGGGCTCATACAGCAGGGAACAGAATGAAATCTGCAGACAGGCGGCTTTTCACTGTGCGCAGGTACTGGCCGGAGTGAAGGCCTCCAATATTTTAATTATAACAGAGGGAACAGAGGAGGACGTGGCCCTGGTCCTGTCAGGGACAGGAGTGGAGTATCAATGTCTCTGGGCAGGGGAGGACAGAACCGTTTACCTGCTGTACCGGAGAGAGCAGGCAGAGAGAATTCTTAAAAACAGGGAGACAGAACGGTTCTTTAAGAGCTTTGGCTATGGCTCTATGAACCTTTCAAAGATACTTTTAAGACTTGAGAAGAGGTACGGCCTTTATGCCAATGGCCAGGGGGAATTCCCCCATGAAATCGGTCTGATTTTAGAGTATCCCATCTGGGATGTAAAGGGCTTTATTGAGCATAAGGGCAGAGATTTTCTGTTTTCCGGCTACTGGAAAGTCTACAGAGAACCGGAGGAGGCCAGACGGAGATTTGCGGCTTATACAGCTGTGAGAGAGCGCGTGGTGGAGGAGACGAGGCGGGGAAAAAGCCTGTGGCAGATCTGCTCCTCACTTGTGGGACAGCCAGTCTGCGGCCGGACAGCAGCAGCTTAGCGTACAGCGGCCTGCTCGAGGGACTGCCTGCAGACAGAACATATCTAAGGAGGAAAAAACATGAATCAGATTTTAATTGTTTACTGGAGCGGAACGGGGAATACGGCGGCTATGGCAGGCATGGTAGCCGAGGGAATCAAGGAAGCGGGAAAGGATCCTGTGATCCTTCCAGTGGAGGAGGCTTTGGCCGGTAATATAGCCGATTACCAGGCAGCAGCTTTCGGATGCCCGTCCATGGGTGATGAGATTCTGGAGGAGAGCGTCATGGAACCCTTTGTGGAAGAGGCGGAAAAGATAGTTTCAGGAAAGACGATAGGACTGTTTGGTTCCTATGGATGGGGAGACGGACAGTGGATGAGAGACTGGACGGATCGGATGAGGCAGGCAGGAGCTTTTGTGTTAGGCGGTGAGGATGCCATTTGCTGCGGAGCGCCGGATGCCGGGGCAGAGGAGGCCTTAAAGGAGCTGGGACGGCAGCTGGCAGAAGCGTAAAAACAGAGGGAAGGTGATATTTATGAGCGTTGTGATCGTAGGCGGACACGACAGAATGGTCGGCCAGTACAAACAGATCTGCAGAAATTTTAAGTGCAGGGCAAAGGTATTTACCCAGATGAGCGCTGATTTCGGAAAACAGATAGGCAGCCCTGATCTGCTGGTGCTGTTTACGAATACAGTGTCTCATAAAATGATACGGGCAGCTGTGGACGGAGCGAAAGGAACCAGGACAGAGGTGGTGCGCTGCCACACCAGCAGCCAGAGCGCTCTTTCTGAGATTTTGAAAGAGAGATGTATGTAAAATGCGAAACGAGAGCTGATTTTTCGGCCTGTTCAGGCTGGAAATCAGCTCTCGTTTCGCATTTGCTGCGCAGTATGTTATTTTAAATGTTTTTCAGCAAAACGCTTCATAGCCTGAAAGCTTTCCGAGCTGATTACGTGCTCCATGCGGCAGGCATCCTCTGCCGCCGTCTCAGGGCTTACCCCCAGATAGACAAGAAATCCTGTCAGAAAGGTGTGGCGCTCGTAAATGGCTTCGGCAATTTTCTGTCCCGGCTCCTCCAGCGTAATATAGCCTTCCCGATCCATGGAAATGTATCCGTTTTCCCGAAGATTTTTCATGGCTACGCTGACGCTGGGCTTTGAGTAGCCCAATTCATTGACGATATCAATGGAACGAATCTGAGGCTTTTTATGGCTCAGAACCAGAATCGTCTCAAGGTAGTCCTCTGCTGACTGCTGGATTTTCAATGCAACCTCCCCTTTATCACTAGTCCTTTCTTACACATTATACCAAAAATACAATAAAAAGCCAGCCGAATCTGAAAACGGAGAAAAAATCACGGTAAAAAACAGTTGACAAAACGGTTAGTATATGTTAACTTGGTGTAAGTTAGATAGAACTAACTAAAGTTACCGATAAATAACTAACAGGCAGTTTTAAAGATACGGATTTGACGTCCAATGAAAGGAGCGTGGCAAAATGCCGTTGACAATAGCAGAGCCGGGAGTGGAAAATTTTATTAAGAGAATTGGCGGTAAAGAGGAAATCAGAAGATTTTTAGAGACACTTGGCTTCGTGCCCGGGGGAAAGGTAACAGTGATTTCACGAAATAAGGGAAATGTGATCGTCGGCGTGAAGGAGTCCAGAGTGGCCATCAGCAGTGAGATGGTGAATAGTTAATTGGAACCGGCTGCGGTGTGTCCCGGTATTATGGCTTCCAGGACAATTGAGAGTGAACACGACAGAAGAATGACGATTATGACTACCACCTTTATTCCATGCAGCGCCAAGCTGCCGAATTTATATGATGGCGCGTCCGGACAGAAAGAGAAAGGAATTTGGCAGGGAATACAGAAAAATAGCTGGAATATAATATAAAAAAATGATAAAATTGTGAAACACAGAGTGTAAAAATCAGAAAGGATGACTGTGATGGAACTGATATTATCTGGATTATCTACCCTGATTGTAGGTCTGATGGTAGCTGGAATTGTCTTTCTGGCAGTCAGAAGCATTGTGAAAGACAAAAAAAATGGAAAATCCCTCTGCGGAGGAAACTGCGGCGGGTGCAGCTGTTCCGGTATGTGCCATCCCAGGAAGGAAGAGCCGGAGAAATAAAGTAAAATAAAAAGCCAGGAGGCAGAGTCAGCAAAAATCGCTGCTCTGTCTCCTGGCTTTTTGCTTTCATTTCATAGGAAATTTCAGATTAGGAAATTACAAGCTGGGCGGAGTAATCGTAGGGACCGCCTAAAAGAGAAAGCAGATAATAATTTCCTGCCTGGAACTGTACGCGGTTGTTGATAATCGGAGCGCCGCCCGGATTGGTTCTCCTGTAAACGGTTAAAAGATAGTTTCCGGGTACAATATGAAGATACCGCGTGAAATTCATGTAATCCAGATCAGAGACCACCAGTCTGCCGTTTAAGTAAATATCCAGAGGCTCCTGGATTGCGGCCGCATTATAGAAGCGGACGTGGGAGACGCCGGAAGGAGAGGAGGAGGGGAAGGATCCCCAGGCCCACAGGATATTGCCTAAAAGGTTAGAGATATTTCCCTGTCCAGGTCCGCAATTGATGCAGCCGCCTGTGTTTCCGGGAAGGGCTGGAGTGACGGGGCCGACCGGGCCGAATCCAGGAGCTGCGTTTAGATCAGAGTCAGAACCGGATCCGGAGTGGTGATAGGCAGCTGGCTCGTTTTCTGCTGTTCTGGCTTCGCTGCCTGCCTGAGAGGATGGATCATAGTTATAAGTTTCCATATAGATACCTCGCTTCCATGATTATAGTTCATATATATGGCGCAGGCCTGTCAGTTTTTCCAGGATTCAGGACTTTTCCCTTGAAAGGGCCGAAAAAAACAGATATAATCAGTTATGACTATAAAAAAGGAAGGGATTTTTTTATGAATGAACAAAAAAAGGCAAGGGCGTCAGCTCTTCTGCCGATTCTTGTATTTCTGCTTATTTTCCTGGGTTCTGGTTTCCTGACAGGAGATTTTTACAGCATGCCGGCCATAGTGGCCTTTTTAATTGCGCTGTTTACAGCCTTTGTCCAGAACAGAAGCCTTTCTTTTGCCGACAAGATAAAACTGGCGGCAAGGGGAGTGGGCGAGGAAAATATTATTACCATGTGCCTGATTTTTCTGGCTGCAGGAGCATTTTCCGGTGCAGTGAAAGCGGCGGGAGGCGTGGACAGCACAGTTAATCTGGGACTTTCCATTCTGCCGTCTAATGTGGCAGTGGCAGGCCTGTTTGTGATTGCCTGCTTTATTTCCATTTCCATGGGAACCTCTGTGGGAACCATCACTGCGCTGGCGCCTATTGCAGTGGGAATCAGTGAGAAGACAGGTTTTTCTATGGCAGTGTGCGCCGGAGCTGTAGTAGGCGGAGCCATGTTTGGAGACAATCTGTCCATGATTTCTGATACAACCATCGCAGCAGTAAAGACACAGGGCTGCGAGATGAAGGACAAGTTCAGGGAAAATTTTCTGATTGTGCTTCCTGCCGCTATCCTGACGGTAATTCTGTTTCTGGTTCTGGCCAGAAATGCAGACTACCGGCTGGAGTACGAGCTGACTTACAATATATTTAAGGTTCTTCCATATCTGGTGGTATTAATTGGAGCGCTGGCAGGAGTCAACGTGTTCCTGGTGCTGCTGGCAGGGACGGTGCTTTCCCTGATTGTGGGAGTGGCCACGGGAGCCTTTACAGTGGCAGAGATGTTTACTCACGTAGGGGCAGGTATTACCGGAATGTATGATATCACTGTCATTTCCATAATTGTGGCCTGTATCGTAGCCCTGGTAAAGGAGTATGGAGGCATAGAATTCGTCCTTTCCTTTATTAAGAAGCGTATCAGTGATGAGCGGGGCGGGGAACTGGGAATTGCAGCCCTTTCTCTGTTGGTGGACATGTGTACGGCCAATAATACGGTGGCTATTGTGATGGCAGGCCCCATTGCCAGAGAGATCAGCGATGAATTTGGCGTGACGCCGAGACGTTCCGCGTCTCTTCTCGATATGTTCAGTTCCATGGGCCAGGGACTGATTCCCTATGGCGCGCAGCTTCTGGCAGCAGCCAGCCTGACAGGCCTGACACCATTTGAGATTATTCCGTATTGCTTTTATCCGATTTTAATGGGACTCAGCGGCCTGGTGTTTATATTTATGAAAAAGAGAAAATAGGAGAGTACGATTACGATGAAAGCTCATAATCAGTGGGCCAGCAAGCTTGGCTTTATTCTGGCTACGGCAGGAGCCGCCGTAGGACTGGGAAATCTGTGGAAATTTCCCTACTTAATGGGAAGAAACGGGGGATTTTTCTTTCTCATCGCATACTTGATTTTTATCTGCATCTTAGGCATTCCCGTTATGATCACAGAGATGTCCCTGGGAAGAAAAACACGCCATGATCCGGTTCAGGCCTATGCGGATATTCATCCACACGCCAGAATCGTAGGTGTTTTCGGTGTACTGGCAGCATTTATTATTCTGTCCTATTACAGTGTAATCGGAGGCTGGCTTCTGAAATATATTGTCAGCTATGCCACTACGTTTAACGCTCCGGCAGACTTTGAAGCTTTTATTTCCAATGGTGCAGAACCTGTACTGTGGCATTTTATTTTCATGCTGGCTACGACCGTGATCTGCTATAAGGGAGTCAGCGGAATCGAGAAGGTATCCAAATTTATGATGCCCATGCTGTTTGTGCTTCTGATGATTATTATCGGCAGAAGCGTGACTCTTCCGGGGGCGGGAGAGGGAGTAGCTTTCGTGTTCACTCCTCAGGGATCCAGCTTTTCCCTGGGTTCCATTACCGCTGCTCTGGGGCAGGTATTCTATTCCCTCAGCCTTTGTATGGGAATCACTATTACCTACGGAAGCTACTTAAACGATAAGGAAAATATTCCAAAAAGCTGCGCCAGCGTGGCAGGACTTGACACACTGATAGCAATTCTGGCAGGCATTGCCATTTTCCCGGCAGTGTTTGCTTTTGGCCTGGAACCGGGACAGGGACCGGGACTGATTTTTGGAACGCTTCCAAAGGTATTTGGAAGCATTGGAGGAGGGGCTGTTTTCGCCCTGGCCTTCTTTGCGCTGGTCTTCTTTGCAGCGGTTACCAGCGCTATCGCGCTGCTGGAGGTATCTGTGTCCTTTGCCATTGATACCCTGAAATGGAAAAGAAAAAGTGCTACCTTAATCATCGGGACACTGATTTTTCTCCTGGGCATCCCAAGCGCTTTATCCTTCGGCGTGCTGGGCGATGTGATGATTGCCAATTACAGTGTCTTTGATTTTGTGGGGATGGTGACGGACAACATTCTCCTTCCCTGCGGCGGACTGACCATGTGCTATTACATTGGCTGGAAGTGGAAGCCGGAATACCTGGTAGAGGAGATCGAGAAAAACGGAATCAGCTTTAAGCTTAAAAAGCTGTGGATTCTCTGCGTCCGTTTCCTCACCCCTGTTCTGGTAGGAGTAGTCACCATCTCTGGATTGATAAGCGTATACGGAGTTGTTTTTGCCTAGTCAGAACGGAAAAGCTGTAAGAAAATTGTAAATATTGTACTGTGTAAACACAAAAGACTTTGTGGTAGAATAGTATAAGCCCAAACGGGCGTCCTGCTTTCGTCGGGACGCCCGTTTGGGCGTGCAGGAGTCCATGAACAAATACAGCTAAGGTAAGAGACAGGAGGATGAAATGAAGTATTTAAAGTGGATGAAGACAGCGGTTTTGACGGCAGTGTGCGTCTGCCTGTCTGCAGGAACAGCACTTGCAGGAGATTCAGCAGATCTTTCGTCCTGTGTTGTGGATGGAAACCAGATTAAGATTACCGGAACGGCAGTACACACAGAGGATGAACCTGAGAAGGCTCAGGGAGACGCTGGACAGAAGGCTGAGACGGAGGCGGCAGACGACGGGAAATACTATCTGTTTGCCCTGATGCCCTACGAGACGTCTCTGGAAGGCAGAGCAGATTACGCGGCCTGTTCAGACAAGGCGGAGAGCCTGTCCTTTACGCTTCCCTTTGACAAGCGCCGGAATGAAGACCCGCTGTTTGCCAGATATGTAGTAGCTGTGAAGAAAGGCGGAGTCTACGAGCCCATCAGCAACGAGGCCTATGTGACGAATCCGGAGGTTACTTCCGACTATCAGAAGCCATTTCCAGAGGCACAGACGAAAAAAGGATTAAACATCGAGCTGTCCATGCTGGAGGACGCCATGTCTCTGGGTGTGAAGCACACGGCGATTAATATTTCAGTCAGGGAGTTTCTGGACCCTAATGGAGCTTTAACCTACGATTATAACGGAAAAACCTACCGCTTTAACAAAAGACGGGTAGAGGAATACGATAAGACTATCCGCATGTTTTCCAACAAGGGAATCATTATAACGGGAATTATTTTGAACGGATGGAATACCTCCCATCCGGAGCTGCTCTATCCTGGAGTAAAGGAGACGGGAACCTCCCAGTACTATATGTTTAATACAGCCACACAGGAGGGCTTTGAGACCTGCCGCGCAGTGATGGCATTTTTAGCAGAGCGCTACAATGGCAGTGATTCAAACTATGGACAGGTGTCAAACTGGATTATTGGAAATGAGATTAATAATCAGGAGATCTGGAATTACACAGGCCCTATGCCCTTAGAGCAGTATGTGGCTGTGTATGAGAGAATGTTCCGCGTGATGTACGCTGCCATTCGCAGCGAGAATGCAAATGCCAGGGTGTACTTCTCTACGGATTACAACTGGGTGCAGGAAAACAAAACCCTCAGCTACGGAGCCAGAGATTTAATCGACTGTTTCAGCAGCCAGATTAAGAAGGGTGGACAGATTGACTGGAATCTGGCTTATCATCCATATCCTGTAAACCTGCAGGAGCCGGAATTCTGGCTGGAAAACGAAAGGGTGACAGACAGCGTGGATTCTAAAGTAGTAAACTTTAAGAATCTTCATGTGCTGACTGATTACTTCCAGCGGCCGGAACTTTTAAACAGGGAAGGCCAGGTGCGCCACATTATTTTATCAGAGCAGGGCTTTACCTCCAGGAGCCCCAGCAGGGGAAATGTGGAGAAGGAGCAGGCGGCTGCCTTTGCCTACGCATATTTTCTGGTAGACAGCAATCCTTACATCGATTCTTTTATTCTCAGCCGTCAGGTAGATAACACCTATGAAGCATCTTTAAGCATGGCCTTTGGCCTGTGGACAGCAAACCCGAATTCTGTGGAAGCTTCAGGCTTTGACAGGAAGAGAATTTATCCGATTTTTAAGGTGATTGATTCCAGAAAGGCGCTGAAGGAGGCAGAGTATCTGAAAGCTGTCATTGGAATTAACAAATGGAGCGACGTAGTTCCCAATTTCCGCTGGGGAACCAATAACTAGAAGCAAGGCAGAAAGCTCCTTTCCTCCAGATTCAGCCTCAGTTGACAAATTGAAAAAATGGGCTTATAATTCCTAAGAATTGTGACATCATGGGATTTTTCAGAAGGGGATTCATATAAAGCTTATTTAGGAGGAAAGGAACCAATGGCAGCACCAAGAAAGAGAACAGCAGCTAAGACAGCGGCAAAGGAAGTAAAGGATCAGGCAGTATCTGCAGCAGAGACTTCGTCAGAGAAAACAGAGACTGCGAGGGCAGAGGTGAAAAAGCCGGCTGCTAAGAGAAGCACTTCCAGAAAGGCGGCCGCTAAGAAAGAGGTCAAGGCGCAGGTCTTTATCCAGTATCTGGGTAAGGAAGTTTCCGCTGACAGCCTTGTGGAGGAGGCTAAGAAAGCCTTTGTGGCAGCAGGACATCAGGAGAGCGAGATCGAGACAATCAGCGTGTATGTAAAGCCGGAGGAGAACGCAGCCTACTATGCAGTAAACGGCGCAGGTTCCGAGGAGTATAAAATTCAGTTATAAGAAGAGCGTGACAAAAAGGCGCGTCAGAGGCAGATAAGCTTCGGACGCGCCTTTTTTGCTAGGGGAATATGCTGACAGCCGGGCGGGAGAAAAACAGTCTTAAACGGTTTGCGCAGACACAGCAGATAAAAGTATAGAGAATTTCCATGGCGCTGTTGACAATTCCTGTAATCAGGTAGGAAGCTGTGCAGAAAGTTCCGACTAAGATAAGCAGGCCCAGGAGAACCCTCCCCTCCCGCCTGGAGGAGACGCTGAAATAGACAGGCAGCACAGACAGGGTCAGCAGGATAAAAAAACTTGCGGAGGACCAGACGCAGGTATAGACATGAACCTGGGACCAGAAGGGCTCCTCGTTTGGCAGATAAGGAGTGAAAACAGCCGTCAGAAGGAGGACAGCCGGAAAGAGGAAGCAGAAAAACACAGGAAAAGGCCGGTTCTTTTCAGACGAACCGCCGCTTTGCGCCTGAAGGCGGCAGCAGAGAGGAAGCATACACAGAAACAGGTATACCAGGAGAGAAAGGCTCCACAGGAGAAATTCTCCCTGCCTGTGGCTGGCAGTCCGGATGGAAGAAAAATTAGTGGCGAACAGATCCGTTCCCCTGCTGAGGGCCGCCGCCAGGAACGGGATGGCGAAATAACCGAAAAAATCAAAAAACATAGAAAAAATCCTCCTCACAGGGATTAGTATTTCCCAAGACGCCGCAGGTATGATAAAATAAGCTTTGGAAAAATAATGCTTCAAAAAGATAAAATAAATGTTCAAATTAACATGACAAGGAGAGGGGAAAACCATGGATCTGCCGCAGGCATTTAAGGAAAAAATGGAAGGCCTTTTAGGCGAGGAATATACAGAGTTTTTGGAAAGCTACGAAAAGGAGAGAAAGCAGGGGCTGAGGCTGAATCTGTTGAAGACCAGCCAGGAGAGATTTGAAAAGGAAGCACCCTTTTTCCTGTCCCCGATTCCATGGACAGAGGAGGGATACTATTACGGAAAGGAGGATCGCCCTGGCCTTCATCCATACCATGAGGCAGGCGTCTATTATATTCAGGAGCCCAGCGCCATGGCGGTGGCAGCGCTTTTAGATCCCAGGCCAGGAGAGCGGATTCTGGATCTGTGCGCAGCGCCCGGAGGAAAGACAAGCCACCTGGCATCCAGGCTTCAGGGGCAGGGATTTCTGGCAGCCAATGAAATCCATCCGGCCAGGGCCAGGATTCTGTCCCAGAACGTAGAGAGAATGGGGATTGGAAACTGCGCTGTGTTCAACGAGACGCCGGATCGTCTCCTTCAGCGTTTTCCGGAGTATTTTGACAAAATTGTAACGGACGCGCCCTGCTCCGGCGAGGGAATGTTCAGAAAGGACGAAGCGGCCAGGGGGGAGTGGAGCCAGGACAGCGTAAGGCTCTGCGCAGAACGGCAGGCACATATTTTAGACTGCGCGGCCGGGATGGTGAAGCCGGGAGGAATCATAGCCTATTCTACCTGCACATTCTCTCCGGAGGAGGACGAGCAGGCGGTGGAAGCCTTTCTGGAGTGCCATCCGGAATTTCGAATCAAGGCAGTGAAAAAGCCGGAGGGACTGTCTGACGGCGTGCCTCAGTGGGGAATCAAAGGAGGGCAGGAACTGGCGTCAGCAGTGCGGATTTGGCCCCACAAAACAGGCGGGGAGGGGCATTTTATTGCAGTTTTGGAGAAGGAGCAGGAAGAAGACTGGGAGGACGGCAGGAAAAGAACGTATCCGTCTTACTGGAAGGACAGAAAGACGCTGAAGGACTACGAAAGCTTCCTGAGAGAGACTATAGAGGATCTGGGAGAGGGTTCAGCATTTTTCCGCCTTTTGAATGGAAGGGAGCTTACCTTAAACGCAGAGCAGCTGTATCTGCTGCCTCCGGAGCTTCTCTCCTTTGACGGTCTGAAAGTGCTGAGGCCCGGACTTCACCTGGGAACGATGAAAAAGAACAGGTTTGAGCCTTCCCACGCGCTGGCTCTCTGGCTGAAGGAAAAGGACGCCCTTCGGTTCTGCCGCATGAGTCCCGACAGCCCCAGGCTGGCCGCTTACTTAAAAGGAGAGTCTGTAAGCCTTTCTCAGCTGACAGAGGAGGAGAAGATGCAGGGCTCCGGACCTTTTGATAAAGGCTGGACTCTTATCACTGTGGCGGGAAAAGATGTGGGATATCCCATTGGCTGGGCTAAGCTGGCCGGGCAGACCCTGAAAAACCACTATCCAAAAGGACTCAGGCGGTAAAAATGCAATAAAATATTTGACTTTTGGCATAATACATATTAAACTAGAATTTATGGCTGACAAAAGCCTTGAGAGACAGCTTTACCAGTTAAGGAGGAAATGTTTTGAGCGATATAAATAAGACAAACGGCAGCGCAGAGACCCCGGAGACCGAGAATAAGCCTGCTGAGAAAAAAACAGCAGCGAAAAAGACTTCCGAGAAGAAGACGGCTGAGAAAAAGACAACCACAAAGAAGACGGCTGAGAAAAAGACTGCCTCAAGGAAAACGGCAGAAAAGACTGCTTCTAAGAAGGCGGCAGAGAAGCAGCCGGAGAAGAAGAAAGTGAATGAAAAGCTGATCGAAGCTTTGGCGCAGTGGGAGAAGAATCCATCCAGAGAGAATCTGAATACTGTGATGGAAGAAGTCGTTATGACTGGAAAATTCCTGGTTCCTGCAGTGACAGCAGAGCTGACAGAAGAGGAGAGCCGCAAAGTCGGTTCTGGAAAAGGCAGAAAGATGCGCTTTACAGCATTTACCAATGCCAAGGGTCAGAAGTATTTCCCTGCCTTTACCTCACCGGAACAGCTGCTTCGCTGGGACAAGGAGTATAAAGGGGAGACAGCAGTCCTGACTTTTGACGATCTGTGCTCTGTAGTAGGCTGGAATCCGGATATGCTTGGATTTGTGGTAGATCCGTTCGGCGCAAACCTGTCTATCGGCGGCGAGCTTTGCGGTCAGTTAAAGCATAAGAAGGATATGCTCAGAAAGCAGTATGCAGAGCTTGTAAGAAAAAATCTGAAACGTTCATAATGATAAAAATTCATACAAGATAGGAAAAAGGAGACATCTCCCAGGCTTCAGTATTCTGAAAGCCGGGAATGTCTCCTTTTTATGGTGCAGGAAACTGCATTTTGCGCCTACATGCCCTGTGGTTCCCCAAACTGACGGAAGCCTGAAACGGAGAAGCTCTCCGGAAGGGCGAAAGCAAAATCGTCTGGAATCCCTGCCTCAAAGAACAGCTCCCTTCCTGTAACAGGGTGGGTGAAAGAAAGGCGGAACGAGTGGAGGGACTGCCTGCCTATGAAGCGGTAGTCGGGGTGATAAAGAAAATCTCCGTAAAGGGGATGGCCGATATGCTTCATGTGCACCCGGATCTGGTGAGTCCGCCCTGTCTCAAGGGATAGGAGGATCAGAGAGCAGTCTTTTTCCGGACAGTAGGACAACCTCTGATAGTGAGTGCAGGCAAATTCTCCCCGATTCTCATCCACGCATCGTTCAATGGTGGATCCGTCTACCCTGGCAATGGGAGCGCAGACAGTGCCGGATTCTTCTGTTTTTCCGGATACGGCGGCCAGATACTGGCGGCGGATCTGTTTTTTGGCCACCATTTCGGAGAGAAGGGACGCGCTCAGCAGATGCTTCGCAATGATTAGAAGCCCGGTAGTGTCACGATCCAGCCGGTTGACAGCGCGGAACGTAAAGTTTTCCCCCTTCTGGGAAAAGTACCAGGCGATGCCGTTGGCCAGAGTATTATAAAAGTTTCCCTGGGAAGGGTGAACCGGCATTCCCGCCGGCTTGTCAATGACCATTAGATCGCCATCTTCGTATAGGATGGTAAAGTCCTGCTTTACAGGTACAATGTGTTCAGAGGGGGAATCGTCAGGAATTCGGATGGTGAGAAGATCCCCTTCTGATAAAATTCTTGCAGTATACACAGGGATTTCACCATTTTCCCCCAGGCAGATGCCGTGCTCTGCTTTTCTGAGCCGCACGAGAAGGCGGCGGGAGAAGCCCTTTTGGCGCAGAACCTGTTCAATGGTTTTTCCCTGTTCTTTGTCTGTAATTGGATAAGTAAATGTCTGTTTCATGAGAGAAATTTTATCACAGAGGGAGCAGGCTGGCAAGAGCGCAGAAGAGTTTTCCGCAGCTGTTTCTGAATACGGCAATTTTTATCTGCATATAGTTTTTATAAACCGGCAGGAAAGGAATGCAGTGAAAGCTTGAAACAGGGAAGCAGAAAGAAAGGCAGGAAGGGCCGGGAAATGCAAGGCGTGCTGCTGGGGCTCAGCCTGGCCGCTCTGGCGGTATCACTTCCAGGGACGGGAACAGAAGAAAGGACTGTCAGTCTGGAACAGCCTTTTGTCAAAAGCCAGCCAGCCCTGCAGACCGGCGCAGCAGAAGGAGATGAAAAACAGCCTTTTGTCCTTCACGCGCAGTCGGCAGTTCTTATGGACGCTGAGACAGGAAGAATTCTGTATGAAAAGGATGGGAAGACGAAGCGGCCTATGGCCAGCACGACGAAGATTATGACCTGCATTCTGGCTCTGGAGGAGGGGAACCAGAAGGAACAGGTGGAGGTTTCTGCCTACGCGGCGTCTATGCCGGACGTGCAGCTGGGAATCAGAGAAGGGGAGAAGTATTATCTGAAGGATTTACTGTATTCCCTGATGCTGGAATCCCACAATGATTCGGCAGTGGCAGTGGCGGAACACATCGGCGGTTCGGCAGAAGCGTTTGCGGATTTGATGAATCAGAAAGCCAGGGATATTGGATGTCAGGATACCTGCTTTGTAACTTCTAACGGACTGGATCGGGTGAGAGAATCCGATCAGGCGCCCCACTCCACCACAGCGGAGGATTTAGCCAGAATCATGCGCTACTGCATTCAGACATCCCCCAAAAAAGAAGAGTTTCTGGAGCTGACGAGAACAGCTTCCCATTCTTTTTCTGACGAGTCAGGGAAGCGCTCTTTTTACTGTGGAAATCATAATGCGTTTTTAAATATGATGCCGGAGGCTCTGACGGGGAAAACAGGGTTTACAGGAGCAGCCGGCTACTGCTACATAGGGGCTGTGCGGGAAGGGGAGAAAACTTTTATTGCCGCTCTTTTAGGATGCGGCTGGCCTCCGCATAAAACTTACAAGTGGGAGGATATGAAGTGTCTTTCCAGATATGCTTTAAAAGAATATGAGTACAGGGAAATCTATGACAGCACAAAGACATTTCCGCAGATCACGGTAGAGAACGGGGTGCAGGACACAGTTTCCCTGGAGATTCGGGAAAATGAAAAAAATTCATTGCGCGTGCTGATGAGGGAAGGGGAGCAGCCAAGAATCCGATATGAATATCCAGAGAAGCTGACAGCTCCGGTGAAACAGGGGGATCCGGTAGGAAAGGCAGACTATTATCTGGGTGAGACCCTGCTTTCCAGCTATCCGGTCTGTGCAGCAGAGTCAGTAGAAAAAAATACAGTATGGCTCTGTCTGAAAAAATGTCTGTCCCGATGGCTGAATCCTTCGTAAGCCTCCATTAAAATCTTTCATTTCTTTTAAGTTTCAGTAAAACGCTTTATTAAACCAGAATATTTTGATATAACTAGAGATAGTAAATAAGAGCAAGGAGGATAAAGGCATGGATGCAGGAATCAGCAGAGCTGCTGCGGCTGAACTTTTACAGAAATATAATAAAGAACCTTTCCACATTCTTCATGGTCTGACAGTAGAGGGAGTGATGCGCTGGTATGCGAAAGAGCTGGGCTATGGAGACGATCAGGAATTCTGGGGACTTGTGGGACTTCTTCATGACGTTGATTTCGAGCTGTACCCGGAGGAGCACTGCCTCAAGGCGCCGGAGCTGCTGCGGGAGGCGGGAACTTCCGAAGCATTAATCCACGGCGTAGTGTCCCACGGCTATGGCCACAGAGTGGATGTAAAGCCGGAACATGAGATGGAGAAGGTGCTCTATGCGGCAGATGAGCTGACAGGGCTCATCTGGGCTGCCGCTAAGATGAGGCCGTCAAAGAGCGCTAAGGATATGGAGGTTTCCAGTCTGAAAAAGAAATTTAAGGACAAGAAATTCGCAGCAGGGTGTTCCAGGGATATTATCCGGGCCGGAGCGGAGCAGCTGGGCTGGGAGCTGGATACGCTTCTTGAAAAAACAATTCTGGCTATGAGAGCCTGCGAGGACGAAGTGGGCAGACAGATGGAAGCATACAACGTATAAAAGGAGGACGTACTCTTGAAACTTCTGACGATTGCCATACCGTGCTACAATTCTGCCGCCTATATGGAACGGTGTATTGAATCTCTGCTTCCCGGCGGAGAGGAAGTAGAGATTCTGATTGTGGACGACGGTTCCCAAAAAGACAATACAGCAGAGATTGCAGATCAGTATGAGAGAAATTATCCAGGCATCTGCCGCGCTATTCACCAGGAAAATGGAGGACATGGAGCGGCAGTCAATACAGGACTTAAAAATGCCCAGGGAATTTTCTTCAAGGTAGTGGACAGTGATGACTGGGTAAACAGAGAAGCCTATGAGGAGGTGCTGAATACTCTGCGCCGATTTGCACATGAAAATC
>CAUCIO010000011.1 GCA_958442925.1 uncultured Clostridium sp.
ATACATTATAATATCTGATTCTATACACCTTGCAATCATCACTGTACTTCATACATACTCCTGTTTATACTGTTTCTCTATTTCCACTGTATCTACATAATATATAGCGTGAATTACGGGATAATTGCACCTGTTTCTCGCAGGCATACCTCGCTTCAACACAATCGGTCACTCAAAAGCATTGGAGGCTTGCTACAAGGCTCACTGGCGATTACCTTGACCAGGCTTTCACTGGCAAGCTGATAACAGCTTGCAGAACACACGACTTTCATCCATTAGGCGCACAAGAAAAAAGCAATCGAAATATTCCCGTCGATTGCCTTTTTCTCTTATTCATATTTCACCATAAGTTTAATACAATTACTATCACAAATCAAACCCTTATCTAGTTTTTCTTTGATGCTTCATACCTTTCGGTAATTTCAATTGAGCCGTTTTCTGAATCTATTTCTTCAAACTGTCTAATGAAAGAATCAACAATTTCCGGATCATTGAGACCAGAAATTCTAAAACCTAGTCTCTTTTCTGATGGCTCAAAAAGCGGAGTAAACCACACATAAATTGTTGCTTGTTTCCTTTCTTCAATATTAAAAGCATACATTGTATATGGAAACATAATATCTGCAATTTTAATATGAATTTTTTCCCAGTTTTTCGCTTTTATATCTAACAGTCTATTTATTGCTTCTTTATGAATAGCTATATCTTCATCTATGCCTTCACGATTTAACGAGGAACGCTTTGCACACATTTTAGTGCTGTCACCATCCGGATCAGTCAGTATAAACTTAATTTTTCCCTGTCGTCGTAAAATTTCGGTAAATTTCTCGCCATAAGAGCGTATCATCCTGTTTTGTCCTAGACCAATCACGGATAAGCTCTTACAATTTTTTAAATCTTCCAAAAACTCTTTCGATGCATCAACATAATTCTGATCAAAAAATTCACTTGCGTAATTTTTATTATTATTCAGCCTATCATGAAACAAACTTGATAACTGATTACTAATAACTGTTTTTAACTTATTGCTCGAACTATATGTATATATAGGTATATTTTTATTTTTAATAAGATTTACAAATTCAAATACCCTATAGTCTGTAACAATCTCAAATTTCCAGTTATTCATAATCTCTGGATGTAACAAAAATATATTCTTATTTTCCCGATACGCTGTATAGTCATGGTTAACTTTATCTTCAATAAAAACCATAATAGGCTTGTGAAGTTCGATTGCTTTCAATAATTCACTTTGGGCAACAGAATAGTTTTGCTTTATTTTCGATTCACTCCCAAATTTTCCGCCAATAATATGAATCACTATATCACTATTAGCGACTTCATTATAACACGATACTTCCAATAATTTGTGTGACTCATAATAAATTGAATCTTCACTCATTATAGCTTCGTGCCCAAGTGCCTTTATATGTGTGCCAATAGTTTCTCTAAGAATCCCCAAATCATAACACGTTGAAGACAAAAATACTTTTAATAATTGCATACCTAATCTCCTCACATTTTACAAAATATTACATTTAATCCAATGTACTACGCCATCGTTGTTATTCGTTTCACATATTTGTTCTGCCACATCCCTTAAAACTGGATTAGCATTTTTTACAGCAACTCCAATAACACATCCTTCAATCATTTTTACCATATATATATCACCTAAACCAAACATTTTATTCCACATTATGACAAGCATTCAAAACAGTTATTCCACTTGCCGTATATGCAATTAACTGATACAGCGTATTTCTTATGTTTCCCTTTAAATTTTGTTTAAAACACTCATAAAATGTATTCTCTCCTTTTGAATTCACATAGTCACGATATTGCAACTGTTCACTCCGATAGAACGTATCTCCATTAAAAAGCGAGAACATTTCTCCATTAAATGTCAAAATTTTTTTCTTATAGTCTATATTTATATTATAAGAATTCTTGCTTTCCTTTCCCCAACCATGTGGTACGATATACGCTCCATTAGGCGCTACTTGTGAAGATTCGTTTATCTGAAATAACGTAATTGGATAGTTAGGTTTTGAAAATATCGGAAAACTTTCTCCTGCTTTCTTCAAATAACAACCAATATTTATAGAATGACTATCAGGCATTCCATAGTGATGGTGATGCTCAACTCCCCTAATTATTCCATATCCTCGCAAAAGGCGCTCTGCAATATGTTCATGGCGTACTTCATTGTATCCATCCAAAGAAAACGCTGTTTTATAAAAGAGCTCCGCTTCATGTCCCGTAATATAACGGAAATAACGATTATTATGTTCATATACGTGAATCTTATCGTAATACCAATTATTTTTAATTGGATATAACCCATTATACCCTCGCGTAAATTCCTTCGCAGTCGAATGCATCACCAAATACCGTTTACGCATTGAGTCCTCACATAACATTATAAAATGATTTCCGCTATTAAAGTTTAGCTTATAGCATTCATTTTCCCACACACTTTCAATCTTCTTAAGATTATCTAAAAAAGTCTTATCACTATTTGTATGCTCTAATTCAAATATACTTGCTGTGCATACATTTACCGTTGCATCCACTGGAATAATCGGCTCTTTGCAGCTCCAGTGAACATAAACGCCATTAGGAAATCCTCCACTAAGTCGATCCACATCATATGGCATCCCTAAGTCAAACGACGGCGTGATTTGGAAGTAAGAATTGGAATCAATTAGCCGCATTGCCTCAGTAGCTATTTTCTCTGTCTCCATAAGAAAATCAACTAATTTTGTTGTTGTTTTTGCGATAAGTGCTTTCATAAAACATACCTCCTTAGTTTTTCTCTTAAAAGTGTCGGAACTTTAAGATTTTTAATTATAATAATACGCCACAAAAAAATACACAACTTGTGGCTGCTATGTTCTCAAGAAGTATGTAACGATTCTTCAAAAACACCCAAAAAAACATCCCGCATTCATGGCAAATATTACAACGACACTTGAACAACTATACTTCTCATTGTATAATTATTGTTAAATACATACAACAAAGGGGGGCAATTATGAATACGCCAAAAGAGAAAGATGACAAATATGAAAAAGTGGTTTTAACACTGAATCAAACTATCTGTGATAATCTAAATGCATTACTTAAAGCACGCAATTTATCACAAAGGAGCTTCTGTAAACAATTAGCTACCAAAAAAACATCTATTACAAGAGCACATTTCAGCAAGATATTAAAAGAACCAAAGTACATCTCTGCTGCCTTTTTATTAAGTTGCTGTGATTTCTTTGGTATTACTCTTCAGAATCTAGCTTCAACTAAATTTGATGCAAACGAATATGTGTATAATGATACAAACGAACATAAGGACTATCTTGATATTGTCGCACTATTACAAAAATATAAAGATACCCAGAATACTATAGAAGCTAAATCTCATATCCAAGAAACCACTACTAATGATACTATGAATCAATCCACAAATTCATTGCTTCCGTTTAATGATACTAATTTAGTAACCGATCCAAAACACACATTATTTACGGGCTATTTACAAGATTACTACTGTTATTACTATCCAACACACTCCTCCGAAAACAAAAAAGAAGAACATATATTGAAAGGAGTTCTTAGTTTAAACGCTGCTGGAAACTACTGTAAAGCAACTCTGAAAATTAATACAAATACTGTTGATAATAACGGTAATATAAATTACAAAACATATACTGGATATGCTGCAATATCTCCTACTGTCAATAGTTTAAACTGTATTATGTATAGTGCTCCTCTCTGCGAATTTTGTTTTTTGATGTTCCGTTTTTTTAAACTTAATTTCGGAAAACAAGACTGCAGAATTGCAGAAGTTCTTTCCTCATCGTCCGCCGGAGAAGAACGGCGACCAACTGTATTAAGAATGCTATTAAGTAAAGATCCTATTAAAGATGATGATTTAAAAACAATATCATCTGCATTTTCATTAAACTATTCAACTATAGCCATCAGCAAAGAAAAACTTCAAAATATTGCTCATACTTCTGACATCTATAAAAAAATTGTGGAATCATTGATTGATAGTAACGTACCACATCCTATGTGTTTTTTTAAAGAAGATGATGTGTTTAACTTAGCTCTAAAATATCTAAAGAACAAAGAAGCGACTCTTGAATTTATTATGGAATTAAGATCTAATTCTTATGCATACAGATATAATAAAGTAAGCACAAAGGCGGATGATGCTGTACGCAAAATTCTATTATCCAAAGGATATTATAAAAAAAGCTCAACCTAACTTGCTCGCAGTCATGAACACTAACCTGAAACACCATACTATTTATAAATGAAAAATTTACAATAAAAGGTCACAACCAGGGAGTATTCCAAAGTTTGTGTAAACCTTCAAACTGATGTAAGATAGACTTACCAGTTTGGAGGTTTATTTTATGGCAAGGAAAAAAAGATACCCCACAAAAAGCTACCCTTCGGGAAATGATAGGCAACTATCGAAAAACTTTACTAAATAAAAGCATGCTTGCCTTTTAAGTTTCTGGTATGATTTTTACTCTGTACACTCCTTCCCATCAATCATAGATATCCTATATAAGCCTTTTACTTTTAATTAATAGTTCTTAAAAAATAGAGGCAAAAAACATTAATTTTGCCTCCATTTTATACAATGATTAATTTTTTATTGAAAATCTTAATGCTAACTCTGATATATACCCCAAAGTTTTTAATATATTAGGATATACTGGACAAACACTTAAACTCTCAACTACAATAATTGATCCGAGCAAAAATATAATCCATAGACTTAAATATATTTTTTCGGATTTACGAATTGATCTTTTCATTTTTTCTAACATTTCATCATTACCAAATATTTCTGATAAATCTTCATCTGTTAATATGTCTTTGTAATTAAGTTTAAGTTGTTCATAACTGTCCCATACTTTTTTGATTTCATAACGTGATTGACAGTAACATATTATTAAATATACAAAAGAACCCAGTAAAACACATTCTACTATAATAGTAATTTCTTTTGTAAAGAGATTATCTAATGGCTGATTTGACACTATATTAGCCAAAATCACAGTGAACAAAAATCCAAATATAGCAATGATATTTGACTTAAATTTATCTAATAATCCAGTCGCATATTCTCCTGTTTTTGAAACGGTATCGCTTATAAATTCCGCAACTTTATTCTTTAGTTCTAAATACGCCTTTACATTTTCTTTTAAATAAAGGTTATAATTAGACTGTATTGAAGCCATAACTTTTTCATCGATTTCCGTTATGGAAACGTACTTACAATGCAAACTAATTACGTTTCTAACAATGATTGCTTTATCAATTGGATTACCATCTGTATAAATCCAATTGTAAATACTGTACAAGATCTTGTTATCTGGTAGCTCACTTATATTACAACAATATTCCATTGTACGTTGACCATTTATTATACCTTTAAGTTGACTATTACTTATTGTGGATGATGTTGCAATAAAACTGATAGATAATAAAACCATAATTTTTTGAAATACTTCTCTTAATGGGTTGTTTTCGTAATCAATCGTAATTTTAAAATCATCCGGCAATACCTCAAAAATGTCAAAATTATAAAAGTATGAAACCTCCCTGCACTCCTCCATTCTTCTTTTTCTGTTAAATTCAGTATTTACCATACCATTTCCATTGGGTACAAAAAACATAGTTTTAGTTGCAAACATTGCAACGGGACTATATACGTCAAACACTAAATAATTTGATGACTGTTTTAATAAATTAGAGAATGCAATCATAACCTCTTCTAAAGACAAAGAAAGTATATCTTTAACAAATTCATCAAATGCATAAATAGAAAAATGATTATTTACCACTTCCTTATCAATTCTTACTTTAACATTTATGATTTCATCTTCTAAGGTGTCTTTAATAAATCTTTTATAGTCTCCTTCATTACCTAATGAAAAATCATAAATTTGTTCTGTTTCATCTTGCAAAACTATTTTTATTTTATCTCTTTGTGAAACGGAATTTATGATATTCGAAAAATAATCATACTCTGGAGCATTTTTAACTTCGAATTTAAAGGAGGCTTCATATACTTTCATTCTTTCTGAAACGACACTATCTATTATTTTTGCTGCCTGAATCAATTCTGTAAGCATAATCCACCTCCTCTTGATTTATTGATTTAAAAATTTGTTAAATGTAGAATCATTATCTGTTTTTATTTGTATATATCTATTTCCATCATCATCTCTATATGCTTTTATAGTTTCATCAAAATCATCTATAGCATCCGTTATTCTTAACTGTACTCCATGACAAACATCATAAACCTTTCTAATGCGAGATTTTATAGCTGATGGTACTGCATTAAACTGCTTATCGAATTTATATTTCTCAGGTAATTCTCGCATTTTTTCTACTACTTTCTCCATTTTATCTTGTTCTAATTCCGTTGGTTTATAGTTTTCCAATGTATTTTGTATCATCGTATCATAATCAATATAATCATTAGACTTAAAATATGCAATCATTGCATTTCTAAGCAGGGTGTGATCTCTTGGTGCAATACCTTTCACGTTTCTATTTAATGTAGTATCTATTGCGCGAAATGCTTTATCTGTATTTACTTCGTCACTTACAACTTGATCCAATTCTAAAAAATTATCATACCAATACTTTGCAATATTATTAGAATATACTTTTGCAAAGAAATTTGTTGCATTCAGGTCGTCAATTCTAAAAGTACAAGACTTCCAAAGTTTGTTCTTATCTTTTGAAAATCCTGATTTAAAACTAAAATCTTCATCGTCTACAAAATCGGTATGTTCCACCTTAGCAAGCAAGTATATATGCTCATCCATATCTTCATCGTACATAAGGGCCTGTATTAAACTACCTTTTTGTACATTTGTATTCATATGCGCTACGGAAGTTTGTGCCTCTTGCTCTTTTAATAACAGTCTTTTAGCTATAAAATCCATTTTATCCATCACAAAATTGGCATCTATCTGATTTTTTACTATATCTAAAATACAGCTTATTACTTCTGTATTAGCTGACCGTGTATGATATTCTCTAATAGAGGAATTATCATTTATATAAGTAATCAATGTTCTCACATAGTCAGAAAATGTTTCTGGCGTATCCCGTACATAAACAACATTATTCTCATAATCAATGATTCTTATTGTTTGAAAAACAATTTCCATCTTTAGCCCTCCTGCCAATACTTTTTTCAATTATACCACATATTGGAAGCAACTTGGACAAAAAATTGCCTTTTTTATACCATCTGCACTTTCATGTTTTATTTTGCGCCCATTCTTCCACTATTGGGATAAGACATTGCCAACTTAAATCTACAGTATGAATAAAAATTCCATATATTAGCTTGAATTGGATACTCTTTTCTGTATTCAAATTCCATCTGGTACTTTATGCTATGTCTGGTACACCACCAATGAATATCTTTCATTTTCATAGAATTACCAGCACTTATACGTTCTCCTAGCATTTTAATCTTATAATTATCTGTCTCTGTTTTAGCAAATAAATAAAACCATACATTAAAATATCTAATTATGTATACCTCACAATCTCCATTGTACATCATACACACTCCTGTCTATACAGTAATATATTTTCCACTTTTCTACAATATCCACATAATGTATGCTGTAGTCTATGGGGTAAATATTTCCACCAGAATCAGCACAATCTCGATCACGCCGACTCCGCTCTCATCCTCAAAAAACTTTCTTATCTCTGCATTATATCCCATTTTTTCTCCTTCCACACTTAAATTCCAAATGCCAGAAATGCCGGTACTGACACCATCACCATTACAATCAAGAGCATCAGAAACAGCGGAATTAACAGCTTCGTTCCTGTCTCTTCACCTATTTTCCTGGCAGCCGCCTTTCGCTCCTCAAATGCGTTTTCCATCTCCTCCTCCAAATTTTTACGGAGGTTTCCTGAACCATTTTTCACATACTGTATCATAAGGCCTGCCAGCTTTCTGTAGGATCTCAGGCCGCAGCTTTTTCCGAACTCTCCATAGGCCCTTAATTCCGGCATTCCCTGGTTCATCCGGCCTACAGAAATACGTATTTCCTCATACCCCGCTCTTCTTCGTCCCCCTGGCAGCTTCAGACTCATTTCATACTCTCTGGAAAGCTGCTCCCAGGCCTTCCTGACCGGGAAACCAGCTCCCAGATACACGCACAGCCCTGATACTATATCTGAATAATCCAGTATCAGTTCTGTATCCCTTTTCTTTTTTTCTTCGCGTTCCTGCGAACTCTCCTTAAATTCCAAAAGCCCCGCGGCAGCGGCTCCCAACAAAAGAAATATGTATCTGTCCAAGCTCTGTTTTTCCCTATACCGAAGTTCCTGTTCCCCCAGTTTTCCTGGAAGTACCAGATTTTCTTCATATTTTTGTTCCTCATCTGCACTTTTTATCTGAGCTTTCAGCAGCTGCAGACTTTCTTCCTGCTTTGTTAAAACAGGCTTTACTACTGTGACAGGAATCTCATACTCCCTTTTATAGCGCCCTGCTGTCAATGTCAGAAAAAGAACTGTCTTCTCCTGTTCATCCTCCATCTGCTCCAGATATATTTCTCCTCCAGAGCTAATCAGTTCAGGATTCTGAGAGTCCCACTTCATAGTTATTCCAAAGCCGTCGAGCCGTGACGACAGTTTCAGGGGGGTGCTTATCCTGTCAAAAGACGGATTTTCTGCCAAAGCCTCCTCTTTTGCTTTCTGAAATGCCTGCTCAAAGCTTTTTTCTGCCTCTTTTTGGCTGTACTGCTGTTCTTTAATCTGAAGTTCAATCTCTCCGTCCCCGTCAGGAAGCCCCTCTACGATCAAAATTCCTTCTTTATCTCCCTGCCCGTATGTATTTCTTTCAATCACACCTCCCGGCTTTAAGAAATCAGAGCTGTCCGCTATAGGATACAGCAGGAAAAAAAGGACTCCCGCCGCGATACAGAACAATTGTATTTTCCGCTTTTTTTCAAATTTCAATATCCAGCATCCTCCCTGCCAGAACATAGGCTCCTGCATACACACACATACACACTGTCATTACCATTCTTCCGACTGCCGTCTGATACATAGCGTTAAAAAAGCCCGGAGACGTCAGATCAATATACAATACAATAAAAAGCGGCAGCAGATTCATAATTTTCTGTTCAAACTGTTTCTGAGCTGTCATAAGCCTGATTTCTTCCTGTACCTGGATCTTTCCTCCTATAATTTCAGCTACATGGGAAATGATCGTGCCCAGCTGTCCCCCGCTTCGTCTGGCAGCCTTAAAAATCTGTGCAAAACTTCTAATCTCCTCGATTCCGCTTCTCTTTGCAAAATCTTCCCACAACTCCTCCAGCGTCCTGTTCATGGAAAGCTGCCGTCTCATAGCAGCAAATTCCTTTGACATCATCCCCTTTTCTCCATATATTTCCTCCAGCTGGGCCTGAGCCTGAGCAAATGAATTTTCCATAGAATATCCTGCTGCCAGAGAAGACGACAACATCAAAACCGCCTCTTTAAACTGACGTTTCAATTCTTCCTGTCTGCGCTGCTTTAAGTCGCTTCGTTTATAGAGCGGATAGAGAAGCCCTATCGGCAGAAAGAGAAAAAAACTTAAAAGATTCCTGTAAAATACATAGGAAAACAATGCACAGACTGCAGCCCCCTGGCTGGAGTACCGGAGCCATTCACCTGCTGACAGGCGGTACGCGTCATACTGTACTATGCCTTGATCCTTTCTTCCAGAAATGCTATGGCCACGTATCCCCTGAGAATTCCAGTTTCTGTCTGTTTTGAAGTTCTCCCACCTGCTCCAGGCTTCCTTCCACACCTCCCTTTTTTCCGTTTTTTGTCTCCTTAAACTGGAACAGCGGATGAAGGGCAACCTCACCTGCTTCAATTCCCATCACCTCCCTAATTTCCAGGACTCTCCTACTTCTGTCGCGAAGGCGTCCCAAATGAATAAAAACATCTATCGCTGATGCAATCTGGCTTCGAATAGCCGCCACAGGAAGATCCGCTCCCATTAAAACCATAGTCTCAAGCCTTAAAATCATATCCCGGCTGCTGTTGGCATGTCCTGTAGAAATCGAACCTGAATGTCCTGTATTCATGCTTTGAAGCATCTCCAGAGCCTCAGCGCCTCTGACCTCTCCTACCAGAATCCGATCCGGCCTCATTCTCAGACTGGCTCGAATTAAATCTCTGATTGTGATTTCTTTACTTCCCTCATGGTTTGCTGCCCGTGTCTCTAAACGCACCAAATTCGGCACATGGGTAATCTGAAGTTCCGCCGAATCTTCGATGGTAATCAGCCTCTCCTCCTGAGGAATAAACTCTGACAGCGCATTTAAAAATGTGGTTTTTCCGGATCCAGTTCCGCCGCTGATAAACAGATTGTACCCGGCCCTCACCAGCTTTTTGAGAAAGTCAGCCGCCTCTTTCGTGATGCTCCCAAGGCTGATTAGACGCTCCATGGTAATCGGTTCCGGAAATTTCCGGATAGTCAAAGCCGGTCCGTCCAACGCTACCGGAGGAAGCACTACATGAACGCGGGATCCATCTTCCAGTCTGGCATCGGCAATAGGAGAGGCTGCATTTACGGTGCGGTTCACCCGGCTTACAATCTGCTGAATTAAATCTTCCAGCTGCTCTCTCGTTTCAAAACTTCTGTTCCATCGGCATATAGCTCCCTCTTTCTCCACAAATACAGAGTGTTCTCCATTTACCATAATTTCCGTAATCTGAGGATGATCTACCAGTTCCTGCAGAATATCCAGTTTCTTGAACGAATTATACAGTTCCTCTCTCAGCTTCACCCGCTCTGCAAGAGGAAGATACAGCTCCTCTCCTGTCTGCTGAATCATAAAATCAATCAGTTCAGACAGATCTCCATCCTCTATCTGCCTCCGCCCTTCCAGTTCCTGCCGCAGTCTGCTGCGAAGCTCCCTTTTCACCTCTTCCAGAGTCCAGCTGTTCTTCTCCTTTGGAAATCCAGAGACTTCCTCTTCTCCCTGATCCAACTCCAGCTTTCTCAGCTGATTTTTTCCCACCTTTTTCCCGCTCACATTTCACTCCTTCTAAAAATCCATTTCCTCTCTTCCCCCTCTTAACAGTTTTCTTACGTAATCCCCCAGCTCGCTCCAGAGAAGCTGTTCGATATAATTTTCCTTTCTCCCAAATCCCCTATGGTACGGAAGCCGCAGTTTTTTTATTTTATCCAGCCCTCTGCTATTTCCCGTTCTCTCCATATATTCCTCAAATTCCCTTATTTTTGCCGATGATATTCCATCCTCCTTTACCGGCATATACACTATCTGACAGGCGGAAAGGATCGGCGCTGCCTGGTGCCCATAATTTCCCACATCCAGAATGATAATCTCATATCCGCTGCCAGACGCCAGATTTCTGACAAGCTCTGCCATCTGTTCTGGAGAAATATGTGCCAAATCCTCCGGATACCGCGCCGGTGGAATATAGTCCATATTTCCAATTGAATGTACAATTCCGCTGAGTCTCATAAAATTTAGATTGCCCTGGCTGAAATAATACAGTACATCTGAAAAATCACTTTTATATTCCTCCCCTGTCATAGCTGCAAGTCCAGAATAATCCTCCAAAGTAACATAGAGTACTCTTCTTTCAGATGCCATCAGCTGACCTAAAGTCAGGGCAAATGAAGTTTTAAGACACCTTCCTACAGGCGAATACACCCCTATTACTGATGCTGTTTTCCCATCCTTTGTCTGAGCCGGTTCATCCCCGGCGCTGTAGCAGGCCATTACTTCCCTGATGATGCCTGAACTGGACTGATATTTATACACAGATGGGCAGTCCTTATCCGACTCCTGGGAATCTCCTTCTGTAAGCGTTATCACCTGCCCGATTCCCAGATCACGGATCTCCTCCCTGTTTACCTGACTGCTAATCAGGAGGAGCTCAATGGGATGTTCGCTGGCATACTGCCTGAGTCTCTCCAGAGAGGAAAATGCCATTACTGCAAAAGGAACATTTTCTTTCTGATTCATCACATCTGCAAACCGCTTAGCATAAAACAGATCCAGATCATACACTGCCATAATTCGTTTCATCCTGCACCCTCCCCCATAAGAAACAGCGTCATCCCAGCCCATAAAAACGGGCCTAAGCAGAGAAGAGCAGCCGAATTCATCCCTTCTGTCATGTAATCCGCCCGTTCACCGGTTCTTAAAAAACGCTGAACATAGAAAAGTAGATATTGCATCCTTTCCCTTGCTACTCCTCTTCTGAACATTGCCTGAACAGACCAGCATCCGGCCAAAACAAACGCTCCGGCCATCACCTGAAACCACTCCTCCCTGTTTAAAAAAACTGCCATACCTGCCATCATCTTAATATCTCCCGCGCCTATCATTCTGAACATATGAAGGGGAAACAGGCACAAAAGAACTGTAACTCCTCTCGCTGCGGCTACTCCTGCTTCTGCCCCCATTCCAGCTGCCAGAAAATACCCACATCCCGCCACGGCGGCAGCTGCTGTCAGCTCATTAGGAATCTTCCCATTTCTCCAGTCGGACACTGCCGCTGCTGTCAGACATGCGTGAAGCATCCATTTTAAACCAATAGTTCCATTGTATCTGTCCTCCTTTCTGCATTTACTGCCATGTTTTCTGTTTTGAAATTCCTGGAATCTGGGGACACTGCCCCGGATATGCCTGGAACCCTTCAAGCGGCCTCCAGTTTTCTCGAATATCTAAGAATGTTAAAAGAAAATTAGAAATTTGATGTACCCCTATTATGTCATGACAACATAAAAAGTCAAGGGAAAATAAACTGATTTTCATTGTGATAATTACCAAAAACATGGTTCTGTTTTTGTGTATGGTGTATAGATTTTTTCACTGCATCTATAATGCCTGATTCCTATACAACAAAAGTTCCCGCTGTAAAAAACCAGCAGGAACTTTTGCTTTCGACTTTAGGAATTTTCGTATGACGACTTCCTAGTCACTATTATATTTCACTCTGCACTAATGTCCAATAGAAAGATCTGATAGCTGTATATCATCTGTCTATTCTTTTATTTCTCTCCAAATACTGCCTTATAATCTGCCTGGAATTTCTCAATTCCCTGATCTGTCAGCGGATGACGAAGCATCTGCTCTAATACCTTATACGGCACAGTGGCAATATCTGCCCCCGCCTGAGCGCACTGAGTTACATGCATAGTCGTGCGGATGCTGGCTGCAATCACCTCTGTCTCAATTCCATGAGTTTCAAAAATGTCCATAATAGTCTCGATCAGCTCTACTCCCGGCTGGGAAATATCGTCTAAACGTCCTACAAACGGAGATACGTAGGCAGCTCCGGCTCTCGCTGCCAAAAGTGCCTGATTTGCTGAGAAAATCAAAGTTACATTAACCTTAATTCCCTCCTCTGAAAGTACCTTGGTGGCTTTTAAGCCTTCTGCTGTCATAGGGATCTTAACTACCATGTTCGGATGGATAGCTGCAATTTCCCGTCCTTCCTTAATCATTCCTTCTGCATCTGTTGTGAGCGCGTTCACTTCGCCGCTGATAGGTCCGTCTACAATCGATGTAATCTCCTGAATAACCTGTTTAAAATCCCGTCCTTCCTTGGCAATTAAAGACGGGTTTGTGGTAACTCCGCAGATAATTCCCATATCATTGGCTTTTCTAATCTCATCTACATTGGCTGTGTCAATAAAAAACTTCATTTTCTTCTCCTTCTGCAGTTTTCCTGCTGCTGACGAATATTTAATTCTGAATTTATATCACCGTTCTTTTCTTCGTCTGAACCGTGATGAATTTCTAGCACTATTCTACCATATTTCCGTTTATTTGCAATATTAATGCGATATTTTTCATTGACTGACTCATTTTTCAGTGATAAAATCATTCTATATTAGTTTATTTTTTTAAACCAAGGAGGTGTTCCTATGACAGAGGCAGAAAAATTAAAACAGTGTTTTCACCAGTGTATGCCCTTTTTTATTGCCCTGGGAGATGAAATACGCCTGACGATTGTGGAAGCTCTGACAGAGGCCGCCTCCCGGCGCTGCAAAGGAGATTACTCCAGAGAAAACCTAAGCCGCCACGGACTGAATGTAAAGGAAATTACAGAGTGTACAAACCTGTCCAGACCGGCAGTGTCCCACCACTTAAAAATACTGAAGGATGCAGGACTGATCTCTGTGCGGAAAGAGGGAACCTGCAATTACTATTATCTCTCCATCTCCGAAGCCACTTTAAGCCTGACAGGTCTCGGACGCAGGCTTCAGTCCTTCCTGAATATGAAAGAAGAACCTTAAATTAGACTCCTATTACATATATTCCCTGTCTGCCATCCATACTAAGGATGACAGGAGGTAAACGATTCATGAAAACGAAGCAGACTTCTAAAAAGCGCGGTGTCTCAGGTATTTTTTCATTAAAAGAGGAGCTGCGCCAGATTATGACAGACATGGACTGCGCCAGAAATCACTTTGACCAGGCGGTGGATCCCGTTCTGATCGACTGTTACATCTATGAAATTAATGCGGCTCAGCTGCGCTACCAGTTTCTTCTGCGCCGTATTAAAAATCAGGAATAAGCCTTCTGTTCCAGGGCTGCTGGCCAAACAGAAGATTCAAATATGAGGAGGTATACCATGACAGCCTGGTACACAGACAGTACTTTTTACCACATGTATCCCCTTGGAATGACAGGGGCACCTAAGAAAAATCCGTACCCATGGCCGGAGGAAACTTCGGCCGCAGGTTTCGTCCCGCCGTCTGCTCCCATGGAGGAGCTGTCTCAGTGGATTTTTCACTTAAAACAGATGAACTTTACTGCCATTTACATAGGACCTGTATTTGAGTCCTCTTCCCATGGCTATGACACCAGAGATTACCGTCTCATTGATCGCCGTCTGGGAAGCAGCAGAGATTTTAGCAGATTCATTTCTCAATGCCATGAAAACGGTATTCGCGTTGTAATTGACGGTGTTTTCAATCACACTGGACGAGAATTTTTCGCCTTTCGGGATATTATGGAGCATGGAAGCGCTTCTCCCTATACAGGATGGTACAAAAATATCTCCTTTGACTGGAAAAGTCCTCTGGGAGACTCCTTCGGCTACGAGGCCTGGCGCGGGATCTGGGAACTTCCCTGCCTGAATCTTCAGAATCCCCAGGTAAAAGAATATCTGAAGGACGTAATCCGCTTCTGGGTCTCAGAGTTTGATATTGACGGCATTCGTTTAGACTGCGCCAATGTGCTGGACTTTCAGTTTATGAAAGAGCTTCGTCTGCTTTCCGGGGAACTGAAGCCTGATTTCTGGCTGATGGGGGAGGTAATACATGGAGAATACGGGCGCTGGGTCAATGATGAGATGCTTCACTCTGTAACAAACTATGAAATGCACAAAAGCATCTACTCTGCCCACAATGATCACAATTATTTCGAGCTGGCCCACAATGTCCGCCGTCTCCAGGCAGTAGGCCGCTCTCTGTACACCTTTTTAGATAACCATGACGAAGACAGAATTGCGTCTAAGTTAAAGGATCCGAACCATCTGAAATTAATTTATACGCTTCTCTATACTTTGCCCGGTATTCCGTCCGTCTACTGCGGAAGCGAATGGGGAATGGAAGGAGTGCGCACAGCTGACTGTGACGAGTCTCTGCGTCCCAGAATTCTGCCTGCCACAGCCAGGGAGCAGGAAGCCTCTGAGCTGTCCTCTCATATCCGGCGTCTGGGAGAAATACGAGCACGCTTCTCACCTCTTCACGGCGGAGCCTATCAGGAGCTTTTTCTCACCAACCGGCAGTACGCCTTTTTAAGAAGATCCGAGGATGGAGCCTGGCTTATCACAGCTGCCAACAACGATTCCTGTCAGGCATCTCTTACACTTTCCTGCCCCGTGGAAAATGGCTGTGTAAAGGAACTTATCACCGGACAGAGTTTTCCTGTCTCCGGCAAAGTTCTGTCTTTCACACTTCAGCCAAACTCAGGATATATTTTCTGCACAGAAGAGAAATTTTCATAGAAACAGTCTGGGGCTGTCAAATCAGCCGCACAAAACATTAGAAATTCAGGGGGAAATGAGCATGAATAAAAAAATCGGCATGGGATTTTTCGGAGATTTAGATCTCTATCTCTTTGGAGAAGGGCGCCACTACCGCCTTTATGAAAAAATGGGGGCGCATCCTTTTACATACCGCGGAAAATCCGGCATTCATTTTGCCGTCTGGGCTCCCCACGCGGAGGCCGTCAGCCTAACCGGCGATTTCAATGGATGGAATCCTGAAAAAACTCCTATGAAACGTATCAGCGATTCTGGTATTTTTGAAGCCTTTGTACCGGGCCTGAAAGAAGGGGAACTTTATAAATACGCCGTATCCACAAAAAACGGTTCCCTTTTGATGAAAGCAGATCCATTTGCCTTTTTCAGCGAATACCGGCCCGGAACTGCCTCTGTTACCGCAGATATCACAGGCTTTTCCTGGAGCGATTCTGCCTGGATGGAAAAGCGAAAAAATCAGGATCCTGTAAAAGCCCCTATGGCGGTCTATGAAGTGCATCTGGGGTCCTGGAAAAAGACAAACAGGCCGGAACGTGATAACTGTCTGACTTACAGAGAAGCTGCCAAAGAGCTGGCTGCTTACGTCAAAGCCATGGGATATACCCACGTAGAACTGATGGGCATTGCAGAACATCCATTTGACGGTTCCTGGGGCTATCAGGTGACCGGCTATTACGCTCCCACCTCACGATACGGAACTCCCAAGGACTTTATGTATCTTGTCAATTATCTTCACAAAAAAGGGATCGGCGTAATCCTGGACTGGGTTCCCGCCCACTTTCCCAGAGATGCCCACGGTCTGGCCAACTTTGACGGAGAAGCTCTCTATGAGTACGCAGATCCCAGAAAAGGGGAACATCCTGACTGGGGTACCAAGGTATTCGACTACAGCAAAAATGAGGTGAAAAATTTTCTCATCGCCAACGCTCTCTACTGGATTGAACAATATCACATTGACGGTCTGCGGGTAGACGCTGTAGCTTCCATGCTCTATCTGGATTACGGACGCAGAGACGGGGAGTGGATTCCCAACCAGTACGGAGGCAACCAGAACCTGGAGGCAGTAGAGTTTTTCAAACATCTGAACAGTGTTCTCACAGGGCGAAAGGACGGCGCTGTGATGATTGCAGAGGAATCTACTGCCTGGCCTAAAGTAACCCACCGTCCGGAGGAGGATGGTCTTGGATTTACCTTTAAGTGGAATATGGGCTGGATGCACGATTTTCTGGAATATATGAAATCAGACCCTATTTACCGAAAATTTAACCACAATAAAATGACATTCGGGCTCACCTACGCCTCCAGCGAAAACTTTATTCTTGTCCTTTCCCATGACGAGGTCGTACACCTGAAATGTTCCATGCTCAACAAGATGCCAGGCAGCTATGAGGATAAATTTGCCAATCTGAAAGCCGGATATACCTTTATGACAGGCCATCCTGGAAAAAAGCTTCTCTTTATGGGACAGGACTTTGGACAGCTCCATGAATGGGATGAAAAAAAGGCCCTCGACTGGTATCTGGCCGACGAGCCTCTTCACGAAGATTTGCAGCGCTATGTCCGCAGCCTCCTGACTCTCTACAGGAAATATCCCTGCCTGTCCCGACTGGACAGCTCCCCCGAAGGGTTTCAGTGGATCAACGCCAATGACAGAGACCGCAGTATTTTCAGTTTCATCCGCAGAGATGAAACTAAGAAAAAGAATCTGCTCTTTATTATCAATTTTACCCCTGTCGCCAGGGAAGATTATCGGATAGGCGTTCCCAAGCGGGGCAGCTTCACCCTGGTTCTGGACAGCGGACATGGATTCTATGAGAAAAACGACGACGTCCATGTATACCGTTCTAAAAAAGGCGAATGCGACGGACAGCCTTACTCGTTCGCTTATCCGCTTCCAGCCTACGGAACTGCCGTATTCCGATTTTAACCTCCTTTTCCCGCTGCTCCCGCAAATTTTCACGGGAGCGCGGGAATCTTTATCTGCAAAAATTCCTCTCTATTTCCCGTCTGCCTCCAAAAGGCTCTGGTACACATCCCTCTTGCTGAGCCCGCGATCCTTAGCCACCTTCTTCATGGCCTCCTTTTTATCCATTCCCTGAGAGAGATACTGAGCCATATGCTCTGCAATCGTCATCTCCTCAAAGCTCTGCTGCCGTTCTCTTTCCACCTGCTCAAATGATTTTCCCTCTATGACAACCACGCATTCTCCCTTAGGTTCGTGAACTTCATAAAAAGAAAGGGCGCCGGAAAAAGTAGTTTTAAACGCTTCTTCATACCGTTTTGTAAGCTCTCTGCAGATCGTAATATTTCTCTCCCCAAGAGTCTGGAACAGTTCTGTAAGAGTCCGCTCCAGACGATGAGGCGCCTCATAAACGATGATCGTCCGCGTCTCCTCTTTCAGCTCCTCCAGAATCATCTGACGTTCTTTTTTGTCCGGCGGCAGAAACGCTTCAAAACAAAAGCGCCTGGTGGGCAGCCCTGATATGGTAAGAGCAGTTATGCAGGCCGCAGGCCCCGGAAGAGAAGTCAGCTCTACTCCAGCTTCATGGCACTGGCGCACCAGTTCCTCTCCCGGATCCGAAATTCCAGGAGTGCCCGCATCCGTTACCAGAGCAATGTTAACGCCCCGTTTCAGCTGCTCTACCAGGTATCTGGCCTTCTCCACCTTGTTGTATTCATGGTAGCTGGTCATAGGAGTTTTAATGTGAAAATGATTTAACAGCTTAATGCTGTGTCTGGTATCCTCTGCTGCAATCAAATCTACTTTCTTCAGGGTCTCCAATACCCGCAGGGTAATATCATCCAGATTTCCAATGGGAGTAGCGCACAGATAGAGCTTTCCCCGGCCGTCTCTTCCTCCGAAGCCCTCATCCTGCCTGTTTTCCTGCTTCCAGCCATCCTCTTCCTTCAGAGTCTCATTCCACTCCACAGTCTTTCCTCCTTCTTTTGGCTCCTGTTAATGCCCGTTTTTCAGCCTTCTATGAGTATTTATTTAAACGCCTTTGTACGCTGACGCTAATATCCGTAAATATCATAGATTTCATCCATGTAGACGCCCGGTTCACGGTACACAATCAGCGGTTTTTCTACTTTAATCATAGAACGGCCGCCTTTCACCGCTTCAATTAAAACCATGTTCGCCTCCCGATCCACAAAAGGATGCACCAGCTTCATCCTTTTAGGTTCCATCTTATGCCTGGTAAAGGCCGTAATAATCTCAATCAGCCGGTGGGGTCTGTGAACCATATAAAAACGGCCGCCTGGTCTGAGAACCCGCGCTCCCTCCCTCACCACGTCTTCCAGAGAACACAGCACCTCATGGCGGGCAATGGCCTTGGGAAGTTCCGGATTTTTCAGTCCGTGGCTGTCATTCATATACGGCGGATTAGAAGTCACTACATCAAAAGAGGCAGCGCCGAATATCCGCCCTGCTTCTTTGATATCTCCTGTGACAATATCTATTTTTTCCTCCAGACCATTCAGGCGGACACTGCGTCCTGCCATCTCTGCCATCTCTGTCTGAATTTCCAAACCAGTAAAATGACTTCCAGCTGTCTTAGCTTCCAGCAAAATGGGAATAATCCCTGTTCCTGTCCCCAGATCAAGTGCCTTCTCCCCTGGCTTTACCACTGCGTAGCCAGATAAAAGCACTGCGTCCATGCCGAAGCAGAAGGCTTTCTCATTCTGGATAATCCGATATCCATTCCTGTGCAGATCATCAATCCGTTCGCCCTCTTTAAGCACAATTTCCCTGTTTTCTCCGTTCAAGTTCTGTTGTCCTTTCTTCTGTCGCTGTTCTCTCTAGTTATTGTCCAACTTGGACTTTCCCTCTCTCTTTTCCAGCGCCTCCAGCTGCTTCAGCTCAGCATCCACACTGACTCTCTCTCTGCGGCGCTTAGGGCGGAATTTCAGGCTCTCCACCGGGTATTCCCGGATTTCCTTCTCATCCTTACCCACAGTGACAACCACCTTCACAAGCTGCCTGAGCACGCTGACACTGTGAACCTCGCCTTTCAGGCCATCATCTGTAGTCACATAGTCGCCGATGTTAGGAAGCTTGCTGTTTAACTCCTCGTAGGTCTCCTCCTCATTCTTCAGGCAGCACATCAGCCTTCCGCAGACGCCGGAAATCTTCGTAGGATTCAGGGAAAGATTCTGTTCCTTAGCCATCTTAATCGACACGGGAATAAATTCAGACAGATAGGTATGGCAGCACAGCGGCCTTCCGCAGATACCGATTCCCCCCATAATTTTCGTCTCGTCTCTGACTCCAATCTGGCGCAGTTCAATTCTTGTCTTAAACACAGCCGCCAGATCCTTCACCAGCTCCCTGAAGTCGATTCTGCCGTCTGCAGTAAAGTAAAACAGCACCTTATTATTGTCAAAGGTATACTCGGCATCGATCAGTTTCATCTGAAGATTGTGCTTTTTAATCTTTTCCAGGCAGATGCCGAAGGCGTCCTTCTCCTTCTCCCTATTCCGACGCTCTGTTTCCTCGTCAGCTGCCGTAGCCATACGGATCACAGGCTTTAACGGCTGAATCACCTTCGACTCGTCCACAGCCCTGCTGCCCAGCACCACATGGCCAAATTCAATGCCGCGGGCCGTCTCTACAATTACATGGTCCCCTGTTTTAATGTCCATTCCGGCAGGATCAAAGAAATAGACCTTTCCAGCCGGGCGGAACCGGACTCCTATTACATTTATCATAAATCTAGTTCTCCTTCATGGTTAATAACATCAGCTCAAGAGCCAGCTCTGTATTTACATTGGCCGCCAGCCTCGCCTTTGCCTTGTCAATGGCGTTTAAAACAGCCTCCAGCCCCTCATAGGAACTGTTCTGGCACAGTCTGCTGACTGCTGTGTACTCCTCCTTGAAAATCAGGCAGTTCATGTCCTTTGTCACCTTGTACATCAAAATATCCCGATACCACAGCTGCATGAAATCCAGGCATTCGTCCAGAATCAGGTTCTCCTCCTGCATCTTTTTAATGTAGTCTAAGAGCATAGCCATATCCATCTCTTTAACATTTTTCAGAAGGGTCAGAACTTCCCTGTAAAGGAGCTTGAACTCCTCTGAAGAGGCCAAATGAATAGCCTTGCCCAGATTTCCCCTGGCAAACGCCGCAAACACATCTGCCTGATTCTCTGAAATCCCCATAGATTCTTCCAGATAGCTGCTGATTGTCTGATCCTTTAACGGTTTCAGCTTCAGTTTAATGCATCGGGACAGAATCGTCGGCAGGAATGTCTCCTCATTAGTAGTCATTAAAATAATAATTGCATAGGCCGGAGGTTCCTCAATAGTCTTTAACAGAGCATTCTGAGCCTGGACTGTCATCTTTTCTGCCTCATCTAACAGATAAATCTTGTATGGGCTGCTGTAAGGCTTAATTTGAATCGTATCATTAATCTGCTCTCTGATGTCGTCTACTCCAATACTGTTCAGCTTCTCGTGAGTCACCCAGATCACATCCGGATGATTTCCGCTTAAAATCTGCTTACAGGAGTGGCACTCCATACACGGCTCTTTATCGCTTTTCTCACAGAGAAGAGTCATGGCAAATGCTTTTGCCAGCGTTTTTCTTCCCATTCCCTGTTCCCCAGAAAGGATATAGGCGTGGGAAACCTTATGGTATTCAATCGCTTTCTGGAAATGATCCTTGATCATTTCATGTCCTATAATATCTTTAAAACCTGCCATGATTTCCTCCTCTGTATATGCTCGATATCTGCTTCGCAGCCGCTTGTTTTCCTGCTGATGTGCTACATTATACCACACTCTATTTGATGTGGAAAGTGAGAAACTTTGTCATATGCAGCTGCCGTGCTGTTTCTTGTACCCTGACGCTTCTATTGTTTCAGATATATTTTTCAGGCAGACAGAAAGCTTCCTATTTTCATAGCGTTCTGCTGCCGTAATTCCAGCCTGTGTCAGTTTTTCTTCTGAAAAGTCAGCCTCGTCAGCCAGAAACCGGCGGCAGAGCTCTGTGTATTTAGGCGATGTCTGCTGTCTTTCCCGCTCTACAGCCCGAAGCAGACGTTCCCCATCCTCCACCTCAATATAAATCGGAACTGTACACATATTTCCAAAATAAGTCCTGATACTCTCATAGGACTCTAAAGTTCCGAGCATAATATAGCTGTACTGAGACAGATTGATCTGTCCATCGTCTACTGTCGCATAGCTCCAGGGGCCGTACATAGTCTGATATGTGCGCTTTTCAATAACTCGCCCCTCTGTCTCCATGGCCTCCAGCTCCTTCTCTCCTATAAAATGATACTCCACTCCCTCCGTTTCTCCTTGCCGCATAGGGCGGGTGGTGTAAAGAGTTACTGTTTTCATCTCAGGAAAATACTCCAGGATACTTTTATAAATAGTGTCCTTTCCCGACGCACTTTTTCCCATTACAAAAAAAATCTTTCCAGCATATTTACGCTCTGTCACGATCTTGTTCCTTCCTCACCTTGACGTCTTTCCTTCATGCAGGCTGCAATTTCTTCATTCTCCACAGCATCTATTTTCCCATCTGAGTCGATGCCCTCCACCGCTAAACCCAGACTGGTATTTTCTAAAAGAAGCTCTGCCGTTTCCAGAGAAATAATCTCTCCCGGCACAACGGCAGGCACTCCCGGAGGATAAACAGTAAGAAACCCTCTGCTTACACATCCACAGGCATCCTTCAAAGGTACTCGGTGTCCTGTTTTCTTCACAGCTTCTGCCATGCTCATCCGGCCTGGCACTCCCTCTGTCCAGGTCAAGACTCTCCGGCTGCCTATGCCTTTTTTGAGCTTTGTCTCTGACTCTTCAGATTTCATCTTATCGGCCTTCCGATCCTCACATTTTGAAATTTTCCTTTCCAGCTCACCGTCAATCTGGGTAAGGGCGTTTAGAAGTCTCAAAAGATTCTCCTCCGAGTCCATGAGAGAAGTCATATACAGCACGTACCGATCACAGCACATCTCCGGTTCCAGGTGGAAACGCCGTCTCATTTCCGCTGCCAGAACCGTTCCATTCATACCAGCCTGTTCGGCCTGCGGACTGACTCCTATGACAAGCTTTGAAATATCTCTGTCAAAGGTCCCGCCTTCTCCCAGAATCTGATCGTTCAGCACTGTAAGGCAATTCCATTTTTCCGCTGACTTCAGCCAGCACTCCAGCCGTCTTCCCAGCTGTTCCAGCCGTTTTCTGCCATCCCCAGACATATATTCAATGCAGTTGTCAATCGAAGCCATCATCACATAAGAGGGGCTGGAACTCTGATAAATTCTCAAATAAAATTCCAGTTTCTCCCTGTCTGCCAACCTCTCCTTAAAATGCAGAACCGCTGTCTGCGTGAGAGACGGCAATGTTTTGTGAACGCTCTGAATCACGATATCAGCGCCGCACTGCAGAGCAGCGCGTGGAAACATCCTGCCCTGTTTCCTGTGTGCTCCCTTTCCCTCATAAAAAGGAAAGTGCGCTCCATGAGCCTCGTCCACAATCAGCAAAATTCCCTTTTCATGAGCAATTTCTGCAAGAGTTTCAACATCAGACACAATTCCTTCATAGGTTGGGGAAGTCACAAAAACAGCTCCTATGGTGTTTTTTTCATCCGCCTCTAAAATCCGTCTCAGTTCCTCAGGCTCAATCCCTCCCTGAATCCCAAATTGTTCTATTATTTCAGGATAAATATACTCTGTCTCAATCCCTCTCAGCATGGCCGCGTGGTAGGCTGATTTATGCGAATTTCTGGCCATCAAAAGCTTTTTTCCATCGGGAACCCCACTGCTGATAGCTGCCAGAATTCCGCAGGTACTGCCGTTTACCAGGTAGTAGGTTCGATCCGAACCGTAAACAGCTGCCGCCTGCTCCATTGATTCCATTAAAATCCCCTCTGGATGGTGCAGGTTATCAAATCCGTCAATCTCCGTAATATCCACAGAAAACGGATTTGGAAATAAAGTTATCCCCAATTCTTCCTGACGCTTATGCCCCGGCATGTGGAAAGCATAAAAATCCGACGTTCCATATTCTTTCAGCCTGTCAATCAGCTTCATGATATCTGCCCCTCCTGCCTGTTCTCAAATTTAAAGCTTTTACCACTCAATTTCCACAGCCTCCGTACTGATATCTCGAATCACTCCCGACTCACTGTCATAAATGCACATGTGATAAAAACAGTAAATTTTATCTGACGCAGATATTATAAACTGCAGTCTGTCATTTCCCTGACTTCGCGGAACAAAATCCTCGATAATTCCTATCTCTCCACTCTCCGTAACTGCACAGATTTTTCCATGAATTTCTCCATTTTTTACAGAATCAATATACTCTCCGTAAATCCTGTTTTCCCGGCTGGAGGCATACATGGCTGTCACTACCCCCTGAAACAGCCTTCCAACCTTTTCCTGAGACATATTTTCCAAATTCACCCGGTAAATCTGGCTGTACTGTACTCCATCAATCTGCTCCACGCAGGCGCTGTAATACAGCCAGGAATCTGTCAGACACATGCTGTCCGTGCGGATTCCGTTCTGCGGTATCAGTTCTGTAAAGCTGTTATTGGAAGATTTCTGGTAAATTTTTCTCTGTCCATCCAAAACATCCAGATAGTAGGAGGTTCCTTCGTAAATAATATCTGCCTGTCTTACTGCAGTCACCATATTTTCGGACATAGAGTAAATTCTATCCTCTGATTGGATTTCTCCCTGCTCATCTGGAACTGCAGGTTCTCCCTCTTCATCCATAAGAAAAATCCCACCATCCTCTATAGAAACCTGAAATTCTCCATTTTCCTGATAGTCTGTTTCCCCCTGTGATACGCTCTTCACCTGGTCTCCATCCATATAAAAGACTGTATCTTCAAAGGCAAAATACTCCCCCTCTGTTTCAGCCATCTTCTCCTTCTGAAGACCATCCATACTCTTTCTGAATATAGAATTTCCATTTTTGTAATAAATCCACTTTTCGGAAAACTGCAGACCGTCTTTTTTCAATGCGGCGCTGTCTGTTGCAAGTTCTTCTTCTCTTCCGCCGTCTAAATCAGTCCGAAATGCTGTCATTTTTATCTGGTCAGAATTGGGAATCTGGTAACTGCACACATACCACAGACTTTGGCATCTGCAGTCCATCCAAATGACATGTCCATTTCCAACTGCACAGCTTTCCCGTCCATTTCTGCCTTCTTTTATATAAATACTGCCATCCTTGATAAAATACTGGTCATTCCCATTAAAAGCTGAAATTTTCCGGTCATCTGCCCGGCTGTTTTTCTCTATCTTTTCTAAGGCGCCATCCCTGGCAAAGGTAAGAATCTGTTTTCCATGGTAAAGCTTTTCCCGGCACAGCGGTCCATCGGCTGTCATCAAAAATAATTTTCCATCCTTCTGTTCAAAAAACGCGCTTCTGAGAAACTCCTCTTCTGAAATCTCTTTATTTTTCTTCTGACTGTCGGAAAAAGTCTCCTCCTTTTCCCTGTCAGCTTCCTCCTGCATCTGCGCCGCAGTTTGTTCCGCTTTCCGTTCCGCCATAAAGCCAAGCACACTTTTACAAAGAAAAAGCAGAATCCCCCCCACTAATACAACGGTAAAAACGACTCTTATAAAACCCTTGACATACTCTTCCAGACCAGGTGACGCAGTCTCCTCATCATCTTCCAGAAAACCGTTCCCGTCTTCTCCGGAAAAAACCAGGCGTTTCTCCACCTGAAGCCACAGCTCTGCTGCCTGGCTCTCTCCAAGCAATTCGACTTTTGAAGCTCCTTCTTCCTCTGACTCCGGCGCTGCACCGGCCAGGTGAAAAACCTGTTCTCTCACATAGCGCCTGATATCTTCCTCAGATTCAGGAAACATTTCTTTTTGTTCAAATAATTCCAGATAAGATTTAATTAACAGCTCCTCTGCCTTTTCCCTTCCTGCTGCCGCGCAGGCTGCCTGAAAAACTTCCTCCACTGTCAGAATATAGAAATCCTGGTATTCCTCCTGGATTCCTTTTCGAACCTGATCTGCTGTTTTTTCCAGCACCGTCTGCTTTCTCATATTCCCCTCCTGCCAGCCCTCAATCCCTCTTCTGTCTGTTCAGACTGCCTCTATCTTTTATCCTCTGCTTTTCCCTCTTATATCTATTTCACGAATTCCTGCTGTCTTTATTTTACGGTAAAACAGCCCTTTTTTCCACTGTTTTTTCCCTCATGTTCTTTCCATGGCATTTCAATTTTCAAAAAAGCAGCTCTGAATACAGGCACTATCTCCCATATTCAAAGCTGCTTTTTGCTTTACTTCTCTGACTCTATCTGAGAACTAAATCTCCGTCCTTTGCCACATAGTTTCTCACAACGCCCATCCTGTCCATCCAGGCTCTTGTTTTCATAGTTTTATAAGAACCTGCATCTGCTACGCCGTTTTTCATATTATCCCAAAGCCACCCTGGAGTCGGCCAAAAACAAATCTCCGGGTGCAGCACCTGATACAGATTTTCTTCCACTCCATCCTGCCCATGGTGTGCCATCTGGACAACATCTGACTTCAGCTCCTTATAATCCCACATGCGGATCAGCCTTGTTCCTGGCTCCCAGCCCATATCTCCTAAAAACATCAGCCTCTTTCCATTAATATCGATTCGATAGGCAATAGAGCTGTTATTAAATGTATTGTAATCTGTATAGAAGGGTTCATTCATCACCGTAATCTCGGCATTATCTGCCTTTATTTTCTGTCCTTTAGTCAACGACAGGTGCAGCTTTTCTGACGGAACTCTGGAAAATGCTGCCATCAGATTATCATAATCTGACATTCGTCCCATGTGATCACCCTTTTCATACTGCTCTCTGGTTAAAAAAGAACAGTAAATATGATCAATCTGCACAGGAACTGGATCCCTGTTCAACAGATTAGTCAAAGCTCCCACATGGTCGCTGTGGGGATGTGTAATCAGCCAGGCTGATACTCTTCCTCCCATAGCCTGAATTGCCTGAGCTAAATGATCCGCATCCTGATCAAGTCCTCCATCAATGACAATTACTTCTCCCTGATTCGTCTGCAGTAAAAATGACATGTTTTGGCCGTCTGTCTGAGGAGCCAGCATTGTAAGAGAAGCACCTCCCAGATAAGTCTCTGCAGCCTGAACCTGATCCAATTCCTGGCCTGCTGCAGCCTCAGCTGTAAACTGTGCCGGAGATTCTGCTGGCGCAGCAGCAGTCTTTTTAGCCGAAATCATACTGAACATCATACACACAGCCATCATAGCTGTTAAAATTCTCTTTTTCTTATATCTCATACTGATTTTCCTTCCTTGTTTATATGTGCCGCAGTGCCGTCACATACCATTCATCTGCCTGTACCCTGCCGCATCTTTATGCCACTTCTTCTATTATGGACGTTCATCCGTAATTATATCAGCTGTCACAGTATAAAACAACTTAACAAATTCTTTCAATTTTCGGTCTTATTTTCCTTATGCAAAAATCAAGTGTGTCTGGGATTTCCCCTGTAAACCGGCAAACAAAAAAACCGACTTTCCTTTATTCTCAAGGAAAACCGGCTTTCATAAAATAACTGAGGCATCGGGGATTCGAACCCCGGACAACTTGATTAAAAGTCAAGTGCTCTAC
>CAUCIO010000012.1 GCA_958442925.1 uncultured Clostridium sp.
CAAAATAGTCCATGACGGAACACATGGAATCATCCAGTTCCAGTTCCATCTGAATTACTTTTTTCTCCTTCTGGATCACCAGCCTTGAGGACAGCACCGCATAGTTGACCCGGTCATGGGCGTCAAAGGATGCTTTTACCTTATTTCTTACCCTGTTTCTGCGCACATCGGTTTTATCTGCCAGAATCAGAGCCGCTGAGATCGGATCTACAGCAGTTCCTGTCTTTTCATCGTGATTGCCTACTGCAGACATAATCATCGCTGTCTCCTTCAGAGGCATACCCAGCTCCCGCAGAATCTGCCACCCTAATATTGCTCCTGTGTGGGCATGATCGCAGCGGTTGACACTGTTTCCAATATCGTGCATATAGCCTGCAATCCGGCTCAGCTCCGCTTCCCTGCTGCTGTATCCCAGCTTCTCCAGAATTTTCCCTGCTGTATCCGCCACCTTGGCTGCATGGGAAGCAGAATGATCGGTATATCCAAGGCTTCCCAGCACCTCGTTTCCTCTTTCTAGCAGAGTATTAATCTCCTTATTTTTTCGAATCTCTTTATACGTCAGTTCCTTTTCCATATCTGATTTCTATTTTCTCCTGATTTTCTTCTATCTTCTGTATCCGTTCATTATCACATTCTCCGGGCCGCATCCATGGCCAGTAAAGAGCGCTCGCACTCTGAGGCATCCATGGTAATCTGCCAGCAGAGAGGGCTTCCTTTCATATGCTCGGAAGCGTAGCTTAAACCGTTGGTTCTCTCATCCAGAAACGGTCTGTCTATCTGGTTTGGATCGCCCAGAAGAATCACTTTTGTATCCTTTCCGGCTCTCGTTATGATTCCCTTTGCCTGGCTGGGTGTCATATTCTGGGCCTCATCAATAATCAGATACGTTTTTACAATGGAACGGCCCCTGATAAAGTTCAGCGCCTCTGCCTGAATCAGACCTCTGTCAAAAATCTCCTCGATTTTTCCCTTCAGTTCCTTTTCATCTTCGTATCTGTTTGCTTCATCTGAATCAATCAGCTGCTCTAAATTATCCATTACCGGCCTTAAAAGAGGAGAAATTTTCTCCTTCTCATCTCCTGGCAGGAAACCGATATCATCATCAAACTGGGCATTGGGACGGCAGATCAGCATCCGCCTGTACTCGCCGTTTGGATGGTTTAACAGCTTTTCCAGTCCCACAGCCAGCGCATAAAAGGTTTTGCTGGTTCCTGCCATTCCTTTTACAATGACAAGAGGAGCTGAAGAGGCCGGCTGCATTAAGGCCTCCTGGAGAAAACACTGGCCTGCACTGCGGGGTGTAATTCCATAGGGCTTCTGCTTTCTGTATTCTAATTTTTTAATTTTTCCGTTTTCAACGCGGCCCAGCTGTGTTTTATCAGGATTCAGTTCATTTCTCAAAATCAGAAATTCATTTTCAAATAATTCCAGTTTTATACGATTTCCCTTCTCATCTGTCTGGTAGGCTTCAGAAACAGGGATTCCTTTCTTTTTAAACTCTTTAAAGCTGTCCTCCGGAACGTATGCCTCTGCTCTGCCCCGGTACTGTTCCTGATCAGCCCTGACCTGCTCAGAGGTAAAATCCTCTGCCCTGACTCCCAGAATCTGAGCTTTAATTCTGAGGAGGAGATCCTTTGTCACCAGGATAACCTGCCCCTCCTCTGTCCTTGACAGTCCCTGGCAGACTTTAAGAATCCTGTTATCCATCCGTTCCTCCGGTAAATCTTCCGGAAGCACTTCATTAATAAAATTCTTTTCTATTTTTAATCTTCCCCCTGATGGGAGTTCTACGCCTTCTGTCAGGTCTCCATTTTGCCTCAGCCGTTCTAATAAGCGAATTGCTGCCCTTGCATTGGCTCCTTTTTCCCCATCTGCGTTTTTCAGGTGATCCAGCTCCTCCAGCACAGCCAGGGGAAGCACTACCCGATGTTCTTCAAAACGCTCTATGGCATCCGGAGCCTGAATTAATACATTCGTGTCTAATACATATGTTTTAATCATCCAAATTTCCCTTCCTATTCCTCTATGGAGTTTTTTTCCTTCAGAAGCGTACTGTTATCGTATCATTTCTAAGTAAAATCAAAAGGGAGGTTTTGGAAAAAGAGCGTAAATTTTTTTGCCAAAAAAGAAGCTCTCCGCCAGATTTACTGGATTGGAAAGCTTCTTTTCTTTATAGATATTAAATTGTCACTGCCATTTTCACCAATCCGATGACCAGCAGGTGAACCGGATAATACCAGTAAAAAAACTGCTTGCGGGCCTTGCCTGCCCGCTCTCCCCGGCTGGTCTCTCTTCCGTTATACAGAAACAGGATGGTAAGACAGGCAGCTGCAGGACCCATAGAAGAAGCTGCTGCATAGGCAAGAGCCTCCACAGGACTGTATAACCCGCCGCAGCCGATGATAAACATCAAAACCCCATATAAAATCACCACATAGCCGCAGGCTTTCTTTTTCTCTTCCCGGCTTTCTCCTGCATTCCAGAACAGCAATGTGAACAGGGGAGCCAATACAGGCCAGTCGCAGAGTGTGCTGGCAAATACAATTAAAATCCCCAGTATCAGCCGTTTTCCCGCAAACCGCTGGTCGGTCCGGACCACCAGAAGCAGAAAGCAGAGAAACAAGGTAAACATCATATTAAAGGCCATAAAGCGGAATGCCAGCCAGAATGGAAACTGGGAAATAACTCCCCAAAGCAGGAGTCTCTGTCCATAGCGCTTTTTAGAACTGGTATAGCGGAATCCCTCTGCCAGAAAAAAGCACATGGCCACAGCTGTAAAATAACCTGCATTAACTAAAATCCCCTGGAGAAGCCCCGGCGGAAGCAGAGCCAGAGCAATGTGATTGCCTGTCATCGCCAAAATGGCGATCCATTTCACTGCTTCCCGGCTCAGTCCCCTGCCTGCCGGTTGATTCTTTCTGTCTTCTGTCATCCCTCAAAGTCCTCCCGGATTACCTCCCAGGCCGCGTCAATACTGAAGTGATCTCTGATATAGCTCTGGGTCTTCTTTGACAGTTCCACAAGCTTCTCTGTATCGCTGTAGGTCTTAACTACAGTATCGGCAAAGGCCTCCGGCTGATCCTCTACCAGAAGCACATCTTCCACACCTGGAATTCCCTCGCTTCCTACAGAGGTGGTGACAATAGGCGCCCCATTGTAGATGGCCTCCACTACCTTGCCCTTGACCCCTGCGCCGTACCGGAGAGGAACCACCACCAGACGGCAGGTGCGGTAAAGCTCTGAAAGCTCCTCCTCACTGACAAAACCTTTTACAATAATACCGTTTCCCGGCTGCTCCAGAGCCTTAATCTCCTCTGTCACCTTAGAACCCACAATGTAGAAATTCACATTCAGTTTCTTCCGGATTAGCGGGAACACCTCGTTTGCAAACCACAGAACGGCGTCTGCGTTCGGAGGATGGGCGAAGCCTCCCACAAACAGCAGTCCTTCCCTCTTTTCAAAGTCCAGATTCAGATTGTCTAAGAAGTCCTCGTACACATAAGCTGTAATGGCCTTGGCCTTCACCGTGTCGTCAATCTCATGGATGGCCTCTATCTCCACCTCAGACGGATAGTAGGAAACCGCCGCCTTGTGCATCAGGGTAAATTCAATGGATTTCCAGTAGTCGGAATCACGTTTTTTCGCCGGATCTCCTGTCAGCTCATACTCCCTGAATTCTCTCAGGAAATGCAGATCGTGGCCATAGAAAATAATCTTCATATTGGTGTGATCCGCGATATAATCCACATATTTTGTGGCAATGTGAGGCCTGTTTAAATAGGCCGCTGTAATCTCATTTCCATTTTTATCCAGCCAGTCCCAGATTCCTGTCACATACTCCTGGCCATAGAGAATCTCAATTCCCATCTGCTGCAGGGTAGTAGAGTACGGCTCTTCGTGAAGGTAATTATCCCCTAAAAACTTTACCACATATCCCTTTTTCAGGAACATTTTCAGATACTGGAAAGTGGTCTTCGAACCTGCGTCCCTGTCAAAGGTAGGTACATAGTGATCCACCACCAGAATGATTTTCTTTCCCTGGCTGCGCTCCCTGGCCCGGAAGGGATTCGGATTTCCCGTATTGGCACACTGCTTCTTAAACTCCTCTGCCCACTTTTTCTTCAGTTTTTCGCTGTTTTCCACCTGATAGCGCTTTAAGCCGCTGCCGTTTACATCTGTGCCGTTGGAAATACCCTCAAAGTGGATTACCTTGGAGAGAGGCTGATATACTACCCGATATCCCGCCTTTCTCACCTCAAAGGCCAGATCGGAATCCTCGCAGTAGGCCGGGGCAAACCGCTCGTCAAAGCCGCCGATCTGCTTCCACAGCTTCACAGACAGCAGAATAGCTGCTCCCGAAATGTAATCTACATCCTTCACATAGTTGTACTCTGCCTTGTCCGGATCGTCCAGACGGCCGTAATTCCAGCCGGAACCGTCGCTCCAGATAATTCCTCCAGCCTCCTGCAGACGTCCATCCGGGTAGACCAGCTTAGAGCCTACCATTCCAATGGTATCGTCCGACTCGATCAGATTAACTAGAGAGCTTAACCAGCCTTCTGTCACCTGGGTATCGTTGTTTAAGAACATGACGTATTTTCCCCTGGCCGCCTCAGCCGCCTGGTTGCAGTTCTTTAAAAATCCCTGGTTCGTCTGATTGCGGCGGATGACCAGATTTTCAGCAAACTCAGAAAGGTGCTCCGTCGCATCTGTCGATACATCATCCGCGATGATGATCTCATAACTTACATCTTTTGTGTGCTCTAAAATAGAAGCCAGACAGAGGTAGGTATAGTGAATCTGATTGTACACCGGAATCACAATAGATACCATAGGATTTTCCTCTTTAGGAAAGACCAGCTTTCCATAAGTCAGATACTCGTCCCCTATTTCGAAGTGCCCCTTGATACGGTTCTTCCCCTCGTCTGTGGTATACAGTTTCAGGCTGGAAGCAGGATGAAGCACTGTATTCTTTACATAGCCCAGCTTCTTTCTCTGCACGGTCCCTCTGGGAACTGCCTTGTTAAAGGCCTGTCCCGCTTTTCTTCTGGCCTTGAAGATCAGAGCCTCGTGGCGGTTTAAGTAGGAAAGTGTCTTTCCCATCTCTCCGATTTCCCGGCGCAGATCTCCGATCATGTTCTCTAAATTGGCTACATGGTTGTTGGTCAGGCGCTGAACCTCCTGAGCCTTTCTGAGGGCAATGTCCTTCTCTGCTGCCTCTGCCTTCAGCTGGCTGAGCCGGTCTTTTACCCGCTCCATCTCCTGATCCGCCTGGCGCAGCTCCTTCATGGTCTTGGTGGGAACATAATAATTTCCCTGCAGAATCCTCTGATTCTCCCCGTGGACATAGTTCTGGAAAGAATTCTCCATAGCTTCATAGACGGGGAACAGCTTCTCATTCAGAGAAAACTCTGTCAGAAATGATGTTCTGTCAGGGAACAGATCTGCAAGAAGCGGTCGGTGATCCTCATAGAAATAAAACAGAATCCTGTATTGTAAGAAGCTCACTGGAATCGGAAACTGGAATACCCATTCATAGTCCAGGGCAATAGGAAGCTCCTTTGGCTCCTCCCCGCCTTCCTGATATTCCGGATTCCGGCACATCATAATGTTGTCAAACAAAGCGTCTGCATTAGCCGTCCGAAATGAAAGTTCCCCTTCTCCAAACGCCCCCTCAAAAGCCTTTTTCTGCTTTTCCAGGAAATCTGCTTCTGCCAGTTCAGGAGCCTCAGACTGGCCGAACACCTCCAAAAACTCCTGTGTCACGATAAAATCAGAGACATATTCCGGCCGGCAGGAAACTGCTGTCTCAAGAGCCTCTTTTACAGTCTCCTTTACCGCCTCCCTTTTATTTTCCTCCGTTTCTCCCGCCGCCTGGGAAATCGTCTCTCCCACACGTTTTGACAGTGTATCTCCTGTCAGAAAGGCAAACCGGGCTGTCCGGCCTCCATCCCTGATTTCAGGTTTTAAAAAAGTCAGCCGTCCGCTCTCCTCGGAAAGCAGACGGTATTTCTCTTCAAAGGAACGGATATGGGCCTCCCCCTCCGGGCAGAGAGCTGTTTTGTCCACTGCTTTTTCTCCCTGCTCCATCCGGATAGCCGTCTTAATCTGAAAAGCCTTCTGTCTCGTTCCGTTATATTTTACATAAATGGTTTCTGACATAGTCTACTCTCCTTTTTTCCAGACAATAAGAAAGGAATCTGCAAAATTAGCAAACTGTCCATCCTCACAGGCAGCCTCAAACTCAGCCCCCACGTCAATAGACGGATACTCCGGAAAATCATACAGCGTATGAATCCCAGCCAGCTCTCCCTTAGACGGCAGACAGCGGTCTGAGTAAATCACGGACGGAACCCGGTAATCCGGCATGGGATAGTAAAAGGTACAGCCGGGAAATAAAGCAGACAGGCGGCTTCTGGTAAGGCTTACCTCGTCCCTCTTTCCTCCTGCCAGGTATTTCAGGCCAAACCGGTTGCAGACAGCGGCTGTCACCGTTCCGCCTGGCTTTGTCAGATCCCGCAGGATTTCTGCCCACTGGTCCTCAGGCTCTTTAAAGCCCCCGGCGCATACTACATAATCGTATCTCTTTCCCTCCTGAAGAAGCTCCTTTAATGAACCTCCCACGCAGGAAACAGGCGCTCCCTCAGAGGTGTCTGGAAATCTCTCCCTGACTATGTTCCGCTGTTCCTCAGACTCGTCCCAGACAGTTACCGCTTTCACACGTTTTCTGAAAAGCCCTGTCAGCGCGCCGTAATCAGCTCCCACCTGCAAAAGCTCCCCATCCTCCTGAAACTCATACCACTCCAGAAGATTTTCCCTGAGAGGAGAGAGGGCCATAAAGCAGTCCAGGTCAATACAGCTTTTCAAAGCTGCTGTCCTGTCCTCTCCGTATTCTCTTATAAGAGAAATCAATTTCTGGTTTAAATTCTTCATACTCTCAGCTCCTTTACTCTCCGGCCCTGGTAAGCTTTGTCTCCACCTGAGACTCCATATCATAGACTCCTACTGTATTCTTATTGGAAATAACAGTAATGTTCGCCACATCGTACAGGCGGTGGTACACCACATGTTCTCCATTCTCGAACCCTGTGCAGCTCATGGACAGGAGATATTCTCCCCCCTGGAGAGTCATTTTCTGGGTGAAGGACACCTCGTAGATGTCCCCCTTTTTCACAGGCTTCACATCAGTTCCCTCAAACATGGTATTGGTTCCAGACAGATCCGTGCCCTTTTTATCCTTAATAGTGTAGGTAAAAATCGGGGCCTGGATTTCTGTGTTGAAACGGATTTTCTCTTTGATAGTGAACATTTCCCCTTTCAGGAGAAGGTTTGTCAGATTCCCCCTCTCATCGCACAGTCCCAGGTCAATGATCTCGGCCCGGCCATCCCCATACTCTGTCCTGTTTCCATTAATCGTAATCTTGTCCTTCATAAGGCCTGTTTTCTCCCCAGACCCGTCCTGTCTTTCTGCAGCGGACACGACTTCCTGCCCATCCCCGTTCTTTCCGGAAATGCCTTCGCCTGAAAAATCGTTCATCTGGGCCAGCTCCTCGTTCAGGGAATCCAGCTGTCCTGCCAGAATCTTCTTGTAAAGATCCACCATTTTTCCCGCTGGTCCCTCAGCTACAAATTCTCCTCGGTTTAACAGCACTACTTTATCACAGTACTTGATCACACTTCCCATATCGTGGGTAACCATGACAATAGTCGTGCCATTTTTCCTCAGCTCGTCCATTCTCCGGTAGCACTTGGACTGGAAAAATACGTCTCCAACGGAAAGGGCCTCATCTACAATCAGAATCTCCGGCTCCACATTGATGGAGAGTGCGAAGGCCAGACGGACGAACATACCGCTGGAATAGGTCTTCACCGGCTGGTACACAAAGTCCCCGATATCGGCAAATTCCAGAATGTCCGGAAGCTTTTCATCCATCTCTTTTTTTGAAAAGCCCATCATGGTTCCATTCATATAAATATTTTCAATTCCTGTATAGTCCTGGTTAAAACCGGCTCCCAGCTCCAGAAGGGCGGAAATCTTTCCGTCCACCTGCACTTCTCCTGACGTGGGGGTGAGAACTCCCGTAATAATCTTTAAAATGGTGGATTTTCCGGATCCGTTGGTTCCGATAATTCCAACGGTTTCTCCTTTCTTCACATTAAAGGAAAGGTTCTGAAGCGCGTAAAAATCCTTGTGATAATTTTTGTGAGTCACGCTCAAAGATTCCTTCATCCTGTCAATAGGCTTGTCATACAGACGGTAAATCTTGGTCACATCCCTGACGGTAATGGCATTTACGCCTGGTTCATTCTGTTTATTCAATGGAATATTCCTTTCTGTTCTGTCTTCCTAATATATCCTTATTTTCTGCGGTATATCCGCAAATCTGTCTCATTCTGGCGCTTTCCTCTACTCGCAAACTCACGCTTCGCGTTTTCTGTCTGCTTCGCAGACTGTTTGCTCGCTTTCACTCCAAAATACAGCTGTGCTCCGCACATCTGGCGCTGCCTGACGGCAGCTTTTCTATTTTGTCGTTACCACAGCAGCAGAAAAACAAATGCCTGCTTCACTGGCGCTTGTTTTTCTGCTGCTGTGGTACATTATACCATAGTTCTTTGGTTTTTACAGCTTTTTTAAAGGGCAGGCAAACGAGGCTTAAATTTCTGCTTCAAATAGCATATTTATCAATAAAACTATCTATGATATAATTTAATTAGTAATGCTACTTTAAAAAGGCAGTATATTATAACTCTTAGGTAAGATGACATGAAGAAAATAAATTTTTATATTTTAGAAATCGCTCTTCTCTGCTTTATGGCAGGGTGTTCGTCTGCTTCGCCAAACGCAGAGAAGCAAAACACTGTCCATTATCTGAATTCCATCCGGATTCAGACCATGAATATGAAATCTGGCTCTTTTACTATCAATACCGAATGGAACATAGGCGAAGAAAGCGAAACGGTGAGACGCCATATTGATTTTTCTCATCAGGATTCTAAACTGTATTATAAAGAAACCATCTATGATTCGTTTACAGACAGTTCTGCAAAGCCATATCAGACAGCGGAAACATCTGAAGATGGTACTTCCTTAATCATTTCATCTGAAAATGACAATGTTACAGTTGATATCCCTCTGGACAATCCTCCTTCTTTGGAGCAGTTTTTTAAAGGTATCTGGGATACGTTAAATCCATCAGAAATCGAACGTATCGAGATGGCTGAACAGGGAGAAATAACATCTTATACCATCGTATATTCCTCTGATTATTGCAGCGACAAGGAAAATAACACGGAAATTGGTTCTTCTGTGCTCCAGTCAAAAATTCTGGAACTGAAACTGATGCCAGACGAGACTGTAAAAGCAGTGAAACTGAATACAACTGGATACGTTTCAGGATTGGATACTTCAGAAACACCAGTCACTCAAAAAACAGAACTGTATTTAGATTAGAATCTTCTACAGCAAAACACCACAAAATAATTTTGCCCGCCACAATTTTAAGTTGCGGCGGGCATTTTTTTGCTCTATCTATTCCTTTTTTCTGTCTGCTTCTATCCCTATTATGATTTTTCCTTCTCTATTTTCCCTCAATCACGTCCTGGGCCATGGAGAACAGGGTTCCTGCATCCACAGCTCCTTCCATATCCAGTAGATTGTAAGCCTTTCCGTCTGCCTTCCAGTCTATGGATCTCACCTTCTGCACATACACCTGATCGCTTCCATAGGAAATCGTGAAATTCGAGTTTTCCATATCCTTCTTATCCTGCTCTGTCAGCTCATAATCCGGCGGAACCACCTTCATGGTTGTCTCGTAATAGCTGACTGTAATGCCTCCGATCTCTCTGGTCTCGGACGCTTCCGGCGCTTTTGCCTCTGCCTCTTCTGCAGGCTCTTCTTTCAGTTCCGGCATAATGCTGGCCGTAATCTCACTTCCATCTTTCTCGTAGGTCATAAAAACATCTATATACTCAGTTCCCGGTATGCCGTTGCCCTCTGCGTCAACTGCCTGTCCGTCTCCTGTATTGACGTTTTTAAAAACATAGCCGCTTGAAAAGGTTTCCGGCATTCCTGTCTCAAACCCTGCCTTTTCCTCTGCTGCCGCAAGGCCGCTGTACTCTGATACTTCTGTCAGATGGCTGCTTCCCACCATCAGACCTGTCATTTTTCCTGTCGCATAGCAGGTAATACTTCCAATCGCCACAATCACTGCTGCCGCCAGGGCTACTTTTCTTTTCTGAAATTTCATAATCACTGCCTCCTTCTCTGAACCTCTTCTCTTCTTAATTCTGTCATTCTCAATTTTGTCGATTTCCCGGTCAATCCGCGCCTTTAATAAGTCGGGAGCCGCCATGTGCTCTGCCTCTCCTTTAAAAAATTCCCTGATTGCTTCGTCTTCCTTCCTGCTCATAGACAGCTCCCTCCTTTTTTAATTCCCGCATCAGTTCCGTTTTCACCTTCCGCCTGGCCGAAAACAGCCGTGATTTAACCGTTCCCTCCAGGCATCCCATAATCGACGCGATGGCCTTTGTAGAACACTCGCTGTAATAATAGAGAATCAGCGTTGTCCTATACTTTTCATCCAGGCCGTTTACAATCGCTCTGATCTTATCTCTCTCTTCTTTCTTAAAAATCTGTTCTGGATTGCCCTCCTCTGGCGCCTCTGAAACAGTGTCTGCATGGATCAGGATTTCCTCGTCAGGAAATTCCAGTTTCCGCCTGTCAGACTGCTTCCACGCAGTCCTTGTCAGGATCCTGTAAAACCAGCTTTTAAACCCCTCCGCCTGTTTCAGCTGTCCTATATTCACATACACCTTCACAAAGGTATCCTGGACAATGTCCTCCGCGTCGGCCCGGTTTCCTGATAAAAACCAGGCTGTCCTGAATGCCTGATCCTTATAAAGTTCATACAGGGCGTCAAACGCTTCCCTGTCTCCGGCCATAAGCCGTTTTACAAGCTCCGTCTCTTTCAACTGTCTGATGTCTCCTTCCCTTTTTGGTATACCTGTCTATAAGAGCCGTCAAACTGGCAGATGGTTCATTTTTTTATAAAAAAATGCAGAAAAAAGGAAAGCCCTTCCGCTCCAGTAAAGCGGATGTCAGGCCTTCCCTCTGTTTCCCGTTCATTTTTACTGCTCGCTTCCCCTCAGAAACGCCAGCCGCGCCTTGATCTCCTTCTCATATCCATTGTCTGACGGCTCATAGAACACCGCGCCCTCCATGCCATCCGGCAGGTACTGCTGCTTCACGTAATGGTTCGGGTAATCATGGGCGTACTTGTAATCCAGCCCCCGTCCAAGAGCCGCCGCGCCGCTGTAGTGTCTGTCCTGCAGGTGAGGCGGAACCGGCATCAAAGTCTGGGTTTTCACCGCCTTCATGGCCGCGTCAATGGCATTGACTGCGGAATTGCTCTTAGGAGCGCAGGCCACATAGGAGGCGGCGTTTGACAGGATAATCTGGGCCTCCGGCATTCCCACCCGCTCCACGGCCAGGGAAGCGCTGACCGCTACCGTAAGGGCCATGGGATCTGCGTTTCCCACGTCTTCGGAGGCGCAGATCATGATCCTTCTGGCAATAAATTTAATGTCCTCCCCTGCGTAGAGCATCCGGGCCAGGTAGTACACAGCTGCGTCCGGATCGGAACCTCTCATACTCTTGATAAAGGCAGATATGGTATCGTAGTGATTGTCCCCGCCTTTGTCATAGCGCACTGCACGCTTCTGGATACACTCCTGGGCCACATCCAGATTAATGTGAATCAGTCCGTCCTCCGCCCGCTCTGTGGTGAGAATGCCCAGCTCCACCGCGTTGAGGGCCGCCCTGGCGTCCCCGTTGGCCATATCTGCCAGAAATTCCTCTGCCTCCGGCTCCAGAACGGCCCGGTACATTCCCATTCCCTTCTCGGAATCTGTCACTGCCCGCCGCAGAAGTTCCTTAATATCGTCCTTTTCCAGCTGCTTCAGTTCAAAAATCCGGGAGCGGGAAATGAGAGCGCCGTTCACCTCAAAATAGGGATTTTCCGTAGTCGCGCCGATTAACAGCAGCGTCCCATCCTCCACAAACGGAAGCAGGTAGTCCTGCTGGCTCTTATTAAAGCGGTGAATCTCATCTACGAAAAGGATCGTCCTCTGGCCATACATGCCAAGAGCATCCTTGGCCTCCTTTACGACCTCCTCCATATCCTTCTTTCCTGCCACAGTGGCGTTAATCTGGGTAAAGCGGGCGCTGGTAGTGTTGGCAATCACCTTCGCCAGAGTGGTTTTTCCCGTTCCAGGCGGACCATAAAAAATGATAGAGCCAAGTTTATCAGCTTTAATCGCCCGGTAAAGCAGCTTATCCTTCCCTATAATGTGCTTCTGTCCTACCACCTCGTCCAGAGTGGAGGGACGCAGCCGGGAGGCCAGCGGCGCCTCCTTCTCCATGGTATTGCTTCTCATATAGTCAAATAAATCCATCCGTATCTGCACCTTCCCTTGTTCGCTTTGTCAGTCAATCAAAAGCTCGTCTACTGTAACAAAAGTATATCCCTGCTCCCCCAATGTGTCAATGGCTGCCAGCGCCGCGTCCACTGTAGTGGGAAAGATATCGTGCATCAGCACAATCTGATGCTTTCCCGCATTTTTTTCAATCGCCCTCAGAACTTTTTCGCTGTTTTGTACCTTCCAGTCCAGAGTATCAATATCCCACAGCACAGGAGTCATATCAAGCGCCTCCTCCAGCTGTCCGTTCCACTTTCCATATGGTGGTCTTATGTAAACTGGTTTGTCTCCTGTTACCGCCTCTAGCTCCCTGTTGGTTCTGCGGATCATGGAGATGGCCGTCTCTGTATCTTCTTTCGTCAAATCTACATGCCGATAACAGTGGGTTCCAATCAGATGGCCGTCCTCCTTCATCTGCCGGATCAGCGGTTCATTTCCAGGAATGTTTTCCCCCAGAAGAAAAAACGAGGCTTTCACATTCCTCTCTCTCAGGCCGTCCAGCAGCGCCTTTGTGCAGATCGGATGAGGGCCGTCGTCAAAGGTGAGGGCCAGAAACTGGTTTGCCCTGTCAGGCGTCTCTTCTCCTGCCTCTGAAGCGGGAAGCGCCGGTTCTTTACCGGCCATGCCAGCTTCTTCCCATCCTTCTGCCTCTTCCCGGCTTCCTGCCGCACCGGCCTCGCCCCATCCCCCTGCCGTCCTGGCCAGATTCAGAGCCAGCAGAAGGTCAATTCCTGCTATTAAAAGAAACAGACATATCTGACTGCGAAATCCTTTCACATCATCCACCTCCTGTCTCATATATACGGGACCAGCCTGGCAGATAGACGTACTATTTCCCACAGACGCACAATGGGAGAAGCCTCCCGGACCATCCGGAACACTTCTCCCATCTGTCATTCTCAATTTTTATGCTCCCACCAGGGCGGAAATTCCAAAGTAGGACAGCACGATAATTCCCAGTACGATTCTGTAATAGCCGAAAAACTTGAAATCATGCTGTTTTACATACTCCATCAGGAATTTAATGGAGTATATCGATACTCCGAAGGCCACGATCATTCCGAAAATCAGATAAAAAATCTCATACATCTGGAAGGAAGCGCCCTCGATAATAAATTTAACAATCTTTAGAAGGCTGGCTCCAAACATAACGGGAATTCCCAGGAAAAAGGAAAATTCCGCGGCAGCTCCTCTGGAGCAGCCCAGCAGCATGGCTCCCAGAATAGTAGCGCCTGAACGGGAGGTTCCCGGAACCATGGCAAGCACCTGGAACAGTCCGATAGCCGCCGCTGTCTGGAAGGAAATCTGCGTTACTCTCTGAATTCTGAACTTCACACCGCGGTTTCTGTTTTCCAGTAAAATAAAAAATACACCGTACAGAATCAGCATGGCGGACACCACATATCCGTTCATCAGTTTATCTAACAGATTGTCAAAGGGCAGTCCGATGACTGCTGCCGGAATACAGGCCACCACAATCTTCATCCACAGACGGATCGTAGCCCGCTTCTGGTTCTGGGTCTTTCGCGGTGAAAACGGGTTCAGTTTGTGGAAATACAGAACTACTACTGCCAGAATGGCTCCCAGCTGAATCACCACCATAAATACCTGGCGGAAGGCCTCGCTTACATCCAGGTGGATAATCTCATCCACCAGAATCATATGTCCCGTGCTGCTGATAGGAAGCCACTCTGTAAAGCCCTCCACAATTCCCAGCACAAGAACTTTCAAAATTTCAAAAAAATTCATACTGTTCCCTCTCGTTAAATATTTTCAATCTGCCAGTCAATCGGCTCAATTCCATGTTCCTTCAGATACTCATTGGCACGGCTGAAGGGCCTGCTGCCAAAAAATCCTCTGTAAGCCGACAGCGGGCTGGGGTGAGGCGCCTCCAGAATCAGATGTTTCGGATTGGTAAGCATGGCTTTCTTTGCCTGTGCAGGTCTTCCCCACAAAATAAATACCATAGGGCGATCCTGATCATTCAAAGCGCGGATAGCCGCATCTGTAAACTCTTCCCACCCAATTCCCCGATGGGAATTGGCCTGATGAGCCCGAACCGTCAGAACTGTGTTTAAAAGCATCACGCCCTGATCTGCCCATTTCTTCAGATATCCGTTGTTCGGCACGTAACATCCCAGGTCATCGTGAAGCTCCTGATAAATATTGACCAGGGAAGGCGGCGTATCTACCCCCGGCTTCACAGAAAAACAAAGCCCATGAGCCTGGCCGTATCCATGGTAGGGATCCTGCCCCAAAATCACCACTTTCACCCTGGAAAGGGGAGTAAATTCAAAGGCATTGAAAATATCGTCAGAGTCCGGGTAGATGGCTCTCGTCTCATATTCATGCTTTACAGTCTCATACAGTTTTTTATAATAAGGCTTCTTAAATTCCGCGCTCAGCGGCGCAAGCCAGTCGTTGCTGATTGCTCCCATGTTCTACCTCTCTTTCGTTTTACAGCTTTCACACTCTAAAATATTAACACAGGGCGGCAGAATAGACAATGATTCCCCGTCAGGTTTTTACAAATTGCCAGGATTCCAGATATCAGCCCTTCACAGCCGTTCTGATAAAATCTACAGAATTCATCTGCACAGAAACTGCCCTTTCCCCAATGTCCTCCGAAATCTGGGCAAAGGTTTCGTTCACCCGATACATATGCGCCTTTTTATTAAAAAATACCGTTTTTTCAAAAGGCCACCGAATCAGTTTCGGAAGCTGAAATCCCTCCCCCAGCTCCACTGCCAGAAGCTCCCGGTTCAGGGTTCTTCCAAGCCATTCCTGATAGGCTTTCCACTGAGGCAGATATCCCTCTTCAATATAAGTGTCTGCAAAAATCGTATTGCCTGTCAGAGGCGCGCCGCAGTGGGGACAGATACCGTCTGAAATCTCCCCCGGCTCCCAGATGTCCTTTGTACAGGCTTTGCTGCACTGTTTCCACTGCTCATTGCCGCAGGGAGCCGTAATGCGGCCCTGATCCGGCGCATTTTCCCAGAGCAAACCATCTGTCACTGTGGTGATAATAAAATAATCCTTGCCCTCTGTCAGAGAATAGAGGGTATGATAAGCCTCTGCAAGCTCTTTTCTGGAACGCTTTTCTCCAGCCTCCCACTCGCCTCCTATGCCTATCAAAAGGCAGGATGCCTTGGAAACCTCCTCCCGAAACTGCCTGATCCATTCCTCTAATTTCTGTTTTTCCATGTTCTTCTCCTGTATCTAGTGTTTACTGCTCCGCTTCCTGCGTTCCTGCGTAGGACCTTAGCATGGCCCTCACCGATCTGGCCATTTCCTTGGAAAATGCCGCTCCCGTCTTTCTCTTATAGAAGGCCTGGGCAAAGTTATCAGCTGTAATGGCAGGCCCTTTTACAAAACCAGACGCCTTTTCGGCAAACATGTCGTCCAGCTCCTCGTCAGACAGTCTCCTGTAGGTTTCCTCGAAAGCTACATATTTTTTATCAAATCTTTTTCTGTATACACGCTTGTGGCCTTCTCTGTAATATCCCAGGCACAGCAGGGAAATAGGGACAGCGTGCTTCGGAAGCTGGAACAGCTCCCTGTGATACTCATAATTCTCCAGAATGTCTCCAATGTAGCAGGAACCGATTCCCAGGGATTCTGCCATGAGCACTGCATTCTGAGCGGCAATCATGGTGTCCTCAATAGAAAGGAGCAAATCTGATTCGTTAGGCTCCTCCCAGGAAAGTCCCTCCTCCCTGGATGCAAACTCCTTGCAGCCTTTGGACCTGTAGTAATCGAACCACTTCTGCTGATCTGCTATAAACAGCAGAAGCACCGGCGCTTTGGCAATAAACGGCTGGTTATCACAGCTTTTAGAAAGTTTGTCTTTCGTCTCCTGGCTTTTAATTACAATAATGGAATAAAGCTGCTGATTTCCAGCTGTGGGCGCCAGAAATGCCGCCTCTAAAATCTGATCCAGATCAGAATCTGCAATCATCCTGTCATCGTAAATCCTCAGCGAAGTTCTTGTTTTGATTGTCTCTGATACGTTCATCCTATCCCCTCCCTCGTACTCAATTACATACTATTATACAAAACAATTCTAAAATTTTCATCTCAATTTAGAATATTCCTGTTTTTGATACAGAAACGAAAAAAAGTCCGAAACGCGCAACACGTCTCGAACTCTTTTTCGTTGTAATGCATTTAGTTTGTATAGAATGGCAATGAATTACTTTAATGTAATCTTTGCTCCCTCTGCCTCTAACTTTGTCTTAAGGTCCTCAGCCTCTTCCTTGGAAACGCCAGCCTTAACTACCTTCGGAGCTCCGTCAACTACTTCCTTAGCTTCCTTTAAGCCAAGACCTGTAGCCTCGCGAACAACCTTGATAACCTTAACCTTGTTAGCGCCAACCTCTGTCAGCTCTACGTCGAACTCTGTCTTCTCCTCAGCTGCCTCGCCTGCGCCGCCTGCTGCTGCAACTACAACGCCTGCTGCTGCGGATACACCAAACTCTTCCTCGCAAGCCTTTACAAGCTCGTTTAACTCTAATACGGATAACTCTTTAATAGCCTCAATGAACTCAGCTGTTGTTAACTTTGCCATTTTAATTTCCTCCTGTTTATTAATGTTTTAAAATATGGTTCTGCCGGCTTTCCCGGCTTCTTTCTGATTCTTACGAAAAATCAGACGGCTCTTTCTCTATGCGGCTATGCAGCCCATATCATATGAGAAATTAAGCCTCCTTTGCCTCTGCGATCTGGTTGATAACGCGTGCAAAGTTTGCGATTGGGGACTGGATGCTTCCCAGTAACTTTCCGAGAAGAACTTCTCTGGACGGGATAGTAGCGATAACCTGAATTCCCTTCGCATCGTAGTATGTGCCCTCTACAACACCGGCCTTTAACTCTAACTTGTCTGCCTTCTTAGCAAACTCAGCTAATACTCTTGCCGGAGCAGTAGCATCTTCCTTGGATACAGCTAAAGCTGTAGGTCCTTCCAGATGCGGCTCTAAAGCTTCGAACTCAGTTCCCTTTGCAGCAAAGCGAATCATGGTGTTCTTGTATACCTTGTAAGTAACACCAGCTTCTCTTAACTGCTTACGAAGCTGTGTATCCTGCTCAACAGTTAATCCACGGTAGTCAACAACTACTGCAGACTTTGCGCCATTGAGTAACTCAGAAATCTCAGCAACGATAGGCTGCTTTAACTCAACTTTTGCCATGAATGGTTTACCTCCTGTTTTATTTTCGTCGTATGAACCGCCAGGAGTCTTACAGAAAAAACCTCCCTGCACAAGACAGGGAGGCACAATTTACATCAGTAAGTGTACGTTTCCTCGGCAGGCGTCTTCACCTTATGCCTTACGGCACCTGCTGTCTTAGGCAGTCAATACTTGAATAAAATAGCATATTTTTTTATGGTTGTCAAGGAAATTTGCATAGAAAAAATGCACGAGGAAAACTTTTCTTGTTCCACTTAAAGTCACCGAAAAGTTTTCCTCGTGCATGGCAGCACTAATTAAGCCATATTTGGCTCATCCCACAAATGCAGTGTCGTTCCAAGGCCTTTCTTTCTGGCATTTTCAAGCATCTGGAAGCCCCAGGCTACATCGTAAACCGGCATTCCTCCCATTCCAAAGAGAATAATCTCCTCATCATTCTTCCGTCCTTCTTTTTTCCCAGCGATAATTTCACCTAAATTGTCAATCTGGGAGACGGAAAGCTTTCCTTCTTCAATTAGATCCAGATATTTCGTACCAATTAAGCCCATAATATTCCAATAAGGCTTTGTCAGCTCCTCAGACCAGGCCTCATACATCTTCCAGTTGTCCACCACCCGTCTGCAGCGGTCGCTTACCAGGAACTCTTCCTCCATGTCAATGCCTGCCGGAAGAGTTAAAAAAGCGCCTGGCTTCAGCCACTTTTCTTCAATTCTCGGATAAACCTTTCCTGATGCAGCTACATTGATAATGTCAGCGTCTTTTACTGCTTCTTCTATACTCTCACAGATACAGATTTCCTTTACGGAAGGATAATTTTCCCGTATAAATGCAGCCAGCTTCTCTGAAGATTCCCGGTAGATATCATAGATTTTCACAGTTTCAATTCCTGGTCTGCTGTCAATGAGAGACATAAAGCAGGTCCGGCTGATAACACCTGCTGCCACCAGAGACAGTACCTTTGAATCCTTCCTGGCCAGGTATTTTGCTCCCACGCCTGGAATCGCGCCTGTTCTGAACGCACTGATCAGATTACCTGACATAAGTGCCATAGGCGCGCCTGTATCCGCGTCATTTAACATAACCATGAGAATGGAGCGGGGCAGTCCCTTAGACAGGTTTTCCTTATTGGAACCATACCACTTTTCTCCTGCCACATGGAAACGTCCGCCCAGATAAGCTGTCATTGCCATGAAACGACGATCCGGCCCGTTTTTGGGCATATTGGGAAACTGCGGTTCATCAGGAAATGAAATCAGAATTCCATGAGAGTTGTGATTCTTTCCTCCCATGATATAATCTCCCTGACCCAGAAGCGCAAAAACTTCTTCCATAACGCCCACACACTCGTGCATGTCTTTTACGCCTGCCTCTACCATTTCTGCCTCATTCAGGTACAAAAAATCTACTCTCGTGTCTTTCATAATTAGAATCCTCCTTCTAAAAATTTTCTTTTTTCTGCTTCTAAACTGTCCTTACTAAAGTCCTGCCTTTCCCTTCTGCATCCTCCTCATTTTCCATGTAATTAAAACAACGACTGCAAACACTGCCGCCAGGGCTACTGTGTAGGGAACTGCCATTCCAGATGCGATCATCACCGGGCCCACGGAAACAATAATTAACTCTGCCCACATATTTCCAAATAAGTAAGAAATAGAGAAATCGTCCAAGGTTGAACTGTCAAAGTTTGGATCACAGATACGCAGCACAGTAATTCCGATAGCAGTCACGCCGGAAGCCCAGCCATAAGTGAAAATCCCCTTTTCAAACCAGTCCTCGCTGAATACTCTGGGCGCCAGATACATACAGATAAAAAGGTTAAATAAAATCCCAGAAACAAATAAAATAATAAGAGGAACCGCGTACTTAACCACCACTCCCAGCTGAATGGAAGCAACTCCAAATCCAACCAGATAATCGGTAAATGTACTGCTAAGTCTTGTAATTACCCGTTTATCCACATATTTGTCAGCACCGCCCAGACATAGAAGCTTCATAAGCAGGAAACCAACAAGCACTGCCAGGGAAAAAACCGGAAGACTCAGTTGAGGGTTAAAATGAAGTACCAATTCTGAAATCTTCTTAGCTACATAGGTCACTACAAACAGAAGTGCTACATGGATTGCCAGAGGATCTACTGATATTGTGGAAAAAGTCTCCTTTCCCATTTCCTCCCGTTCTTCCTTAGGAATTAATCCTGTTCGGAAGCTCTGGGGAAGCTTCACAAAATCTGTAATGTAGTTTGTATAGCCTTTTTTTGTGGCGATCTTAATTAAAATAATTCCTCCTATCAGGCCAGATAAAATTCCTACTGTAGCAGAAGTCATTCCCAAAGCTTCTGCCTCCTACCAGCCCAGGCTTTTGAAAGTTTCTCCTACTGCAGCAGCTGTACCATGGCCGCCTACAAAACCGGTAGGGAGCATGTAGCCAAAGCCTGCATGAGCATGAAAAATTGGTACGAACAACAGCAGCCCCAGCGCCATTGCCCAAAGGTGCTGTCCTAAATAGGTAATAAGCTGAAAGCCCCACATCTGCATAACTCCAGCTCCGCCTTTATTTCCTGAGGATTTTTCCTGAGACAGGGGCAGGGCTGCAAATACCATTACAATCAATGCTCCGGAATAAGAACCAAATCCTTCTGAAAACGGGATAATTCCCAAACCATATGGTCCGCAGATGAGACCTATAATTCCAGCCAATAATGAGGCCGGGATAAAAAGCTCCTGTAAAAATTTTACCTTTGCACGGAGAAGCTGTCCTGCCAGAATCAGACCGCTCATCAGACCGAAATCCAATACCACATCCCAAAAACTCATGAAAAAACCTCCTATTCTTCTTATTTTCCTGCCCGGACACTTAATAATAAAGGCAAATACCATGCCAACAAACAGCCTGTTGTTTTTGCAATAAAATACACTTTAAATTAATCATATTTTTGTGTATAATTTCTATATATTATCAAATATTAGCGTATCATTGGGATGTCATATCTCAAAAGGAGGAAGTATTATGGACGCTATTTTTCACTCAATTCAGCCTGTCCTGCAGATTTTTGCAGATTCAGCCTCAAAACTTTTAAAGCTGGATGTGGAAATCATAGATCGAAAACTGGAACGGATTGCCTGCACAGGTATGGCGAGAGCTCTTATCGGAAACCGTCTGACACCAGAAGGTGTCCTTAACGATACCCTATATCGGAGGAAAGAAAAAAACACTGTAATTGAACGTCCCGGAACTGATTCCAGATGTATTCACTGCCATCGCTATGGCCAGTGTCCCTGGAAAGGAGCCATTTATTCAGCCATCTGGATCAATGGAAATCCTTGTGGTATCTTCGGCCTGACTGCCAGCAGCGAGTCTCAATCCCGTCATCTGTTTGAAAATATGGAACAGTTTATTGCATATTCCAATATCATGTCAGAATTTCTGGGAGGGTATATTCAGGCTGTAAACATGAGCGGACATTCCCCAGATTCGCTTTTTCATTTTAATACATACCTTTCAAAGGAGCAGTCTCTGGTCTGCGATATGATATCAGATTCCGGAAGCGATATTTCTGTTCCGCAGTCTCAGGAACAGTCTGATGATTTTCTGCCGCAGATCTTTTCACAGGATTCTGATTTTATCTCTTTGAAAAAGCTGGCTGCCAAAATTTCTATTTTTCCATCTACCGTTCTGATTACCGGAGAAACAGGAACAGGAAAAGAGTTGTTTGCAAAGGGTATTCATATGTCAAGTCTGAGAAAAGAAGGGCCTTTCATCCCAGTCAACTGCGGTGCAGTCCCGGAAAATCTCATTGAAAGCGAACTGTTCGGGCACTCGAAAGGAGCGTTTACCGGAGCATATTGTGAAAAAAAAGGAAAATTTCTGATGGCTGATAAAGGAACCTTGTTTCTGGATGAGGTAGAAAATATGCCTCACTCCCTTCAGCAAAAACTTCTGCGTGTCCTGGAACTGAAAGAAGTAGAAATTCTTGGAAGCGGCAGGGCTGTACCTGTGGATATCAGAATTATTGCGGCCACTAATAAGCCTCTCTGGCCTTTAGTAAAACAGGGAAGCTTCCGCGAGGATTTATTTCACCGGCTGAATGTAATCACTCTGGAAATCCCTCCTCTGCGAAACCGAGGAACTGATGTACTTCTGTTAGCCGAGCGCTTTCTGGAAGAATTTCGTGAAAGTTTTCAACACCCTGTCAGGGAGTTATCCCCAGAGGTACAAGATCTGTTTTTAAAATACCCCTGGCCGGGCAATGTGCGGGAGCTGAAAAATACAATTGAACACGGAATCTGCATGTGCGAGGAACCTCGGCTTCAGCTTAAACATCTTCCAGGTCTGATCAGAGACTGGGGGAATTCCGAAAAACAGAGCAATGCTGTAAATGAAAAAGAATTGTTAAAAGAAATGCTTAAAAAATATGGTCCTTCTGAACAGGGAAAAATACAGGCAGCTAAAGAACTGGGCATCAGCCGCTCTACCCTATATCGAAAAATCAAAAAATATCAGTTGTAAAAGATACACGAGGAAAACTTTTCTCGTTCCACCTGAAGTCACCGAAAAGTTTTCCTCGTTCTATTTTCCTCTTACAGCATCGGCTCAACCAGCTTCTGAACAGCCTGTCCCAGTTTTTCAGACTTCTCGTCTGCATCTGCCAGGGATGTTCCCTTTACACCATAGTAGAACTTAATCTTAGGCTCTGTACCGGAAGGACGCACGCAGAGCCATGCCTGATCCTCCAGATCATAGTAGAGCACATTGGAGGACGGCAGACCGGTAGGCTTTACTTCTCCTGAAGCTGTATCACAGATAGTATCTGCCTTGTAATCTCTCACAGAAAGAACCTTGCTTCCGGCAAACTCAGATGGGGTATTCGTTCTGAAATACTCCATGATCTTCTGAATCTTCTCCAGTCCCTCGATCCCCTTTAAGCTGATAGCCTGAACTGCATCCTTATAGTAGCCATACTTCTCGTACATGGCAATCATGGCATCCCACAGAGTCATGCCTTTTTCCTTGTAGTAAGCAGCCGCCTCGCAGAGAGCTGCTGTGGCGGAAATGGCGTCTTTATCTCTGGCATAGCTTCCAATCAGACAGCCATAGCTCTCCTCCATGCCGAACAGATAGGTTCCCTTTCCCTCCTGCTCATTCTTTAAAATCTGTTTTCCAATCCACTTAAAGCCAGTCAGAACCTCTATCAGCTCTGCGCCGTAATGAGCAGCTACTGCGTCTACCAGATTAGTGGTAACAATGGATTTTACTACCTGGCCGTCCTTTGGAAGCTGGCCGTTTGCCTGCTTCTGGCTCAGCACATAGTCACAGAGCAGAGCTCCTGACATGTTTCCTGTCAGCGGAATATATTCACCTGATTTATCGTCCTTCACATAGACTCCCAGGCGGTCTGCATCCGGGTCTGTCGCCAGCACCAGGTCTGCATTCTTTTCCTTTGCCAGCTTAAGTCCCAGTTCAAATGCCTCCTCTGCCTCCGGATTCGGATAGCTTACAGTGGGGAAATTGCCGTCCGGCAGTTCCTGCTCCGGCACTACATACACATGCTCAAAGCCCAGCTCCTTCATCACCCGGCGGGCCGGAATATTTCCTGTGCCGTGAAGGGGAGTATAAACAATAGAAATCTGATCCTGCATTCTGTCAATGGCCGCCTGATTTACTACCTGGGCCTTTACCTGGGCAATGTATTTATCATCAATCTCAGAACCGATTGTCACATAAAGCCCGCTGGCTTTAGCCTCTTCCCGGCTCATGGTCTTAACAGATGAAAGATCTGTAATAGCCATGACCTTTTCTGTCACTCCCTTGTCATGAGGCGGTGTGAACTGGGCGCCGTCTTCCCAGTAGACCTTATAGCCGTTGTACTCCGGCGGATTATGGCTGGCTGTGATGTTGATTCCGGCAATACAGCCCAGCTCTCTCACAGCAAAGGACAGCTCCGGCGTAGGGCGCAGGGATTCAAAACGGTACGCCTTGATTCCGTTGGCTGCCAGGGTACGGGCTGCCTCATCAGAAAACTCCGGAGACATATGACGGGAATCATAGGCAATCGCAACGCCTTTTTCTGCCCCGCCCTGCTCTAAAATATAATCAGCCAGTCCCTGGGTTGCCCGCCTTACAGTATAGACATTCATGCGGTTGATTCCGGCGCCGATGACGCCTCGAAGGCCTGCTGTTCCAAACTCCAGATCCATGTAGAAACGCTCTTTGATCTCCTTCTCGTCTCCGCTGATGGCCTTAAGCTCCTCTTTCGTTTTCTCGTCAAAGTAGGGATTGGTCAGCCATTCCTCATAGATCGCTTTGTAATCTTTCATCCTAAATTCCTCCTGCGCCATTTCTGTATTGCGGCCCTGATTCAGCCGTTGTATTGCTTGAAATACACATTTCTTCTCGTATTATAGTATATTCCAGCGGAAAAATAAAGTAAAAGTGAAGCCATGACTGCTCCAAAATCAGCTTCTGATCATACCCAGAAACCGGTTCCGCGCCTCCTGCTGCTCTTCCAGACTTCGAAGCTTCTCCACATTTCTGGCCGGAATCCAGGCTTTATTGGCATTGTAATAAAAGTTTAGCTGCTTCCAGTATTTCTCCGGGTAGAGGAACAGATAATAGAGATATTCCCGTTCCGCCGCCCCCATGGAAATCACCCGATCGTAGGATTCTAACAGGCGCATGCCAAGAGACGGATTCCAGCTGTGCTTTTCCATGACTTTTCTGATAAAATGATACAGATCCGCCGCCTGAACTCCCAGATGCATCCGGTTGAATTCGATCAGAGCCGTATCTCTCGATCCCATTAAAATATGGTGCTGGTTCAGCTCTCCATGGCAGAGATAATGGGGCGGTTCCTTTCCCTCCTGAGCCATTCTCTCAAGGCCTCTCTGAGCTTCCAGTGCCTGCTCCAAAAAGGGAGCAAAATTTCCAATCACGCAAAGCTCAAAATCTGATTTTTTCCTTTTTCTGCTGATAAAAGCCCTGGCTTTCCGAAGTTCCCTGTTGTGACGCCTGAATTCTTCCTCCATCGGCTCTGCCAGAATCGAACCCAGGTTCCACTCCTCCTTCAGTGTAATACCTCTGAGAATCCTGTGCAGCTTTGCAATCTGCACGGAAGCCTTCACCACCTCGTTCTCATCCCTGATATCGCACTCTTCCTCGGAAAACCATTCCTTTACAATGTATCTGAGACCGTCCGGACCAGCAGACTGAAGTTCTCCCTCTCTGTTTCTCACATACTGGTCCACCCTGGAAATTCCGCTGTCTCTGAGGACATTTAAAACCTCCTCCTCAAACTCCAGACGCTTGTTGGTTCCCTTGTACTCCCGCAGGAGTCTGAGTCCCTGATCTGTCTCGCAGATCCAGGCCCCTCTTCCTCTCCTGACAGAGAAAATTTCCATGTCATACTGTTCCAGAACTTCTGTATTCCTGTCGTTCAACCTTCACCCCTCCATACCTTTTCGTCATTTTAGCTATTTCTAAGGTATGTACGAGGTATGGGAAATATGAACTGTATTTTCCCCTGCTTTTGCTTTCTCCAGTCTCCGCGTCTGTGGGGCAATATCCGGGCAATATCTCCTATACGTTTTACTCTACTGTCCAAAAAAACGGTTAATGCCCATTATTAAACCGTCAGCCAGCTGATTTAAAACACTGTCGGAATGGCTGGAACCCTTATCTCCCAGCTCAATGTCCACACTTGGGACTGTAGAATAGGAAGTCTGAGTCAGATCCATCTCCATGGATCCCCCTGAAAAAATCTTGTTTCCGGTATCCCTAAGGCCGCCTACTAAAGCCTCGCCCAGACGGTTGTGATCCTGCCAGTGGGAAGCGACCGGCTCCATGGCGCGGTAGGAGGCATTGCTGGGAACACTCATATAGAAGCAGCCCTTATCATTTGAAGTAGAATCCCAGTGAAGAGCAATGTGGCAGTCTGCATAGCGGTTTGCAAGGACAGATCTGGCAACATTGTCCAGCTGCACATCTTCCCCGTCTCTGATCATCAGCACATCATAACCCTCTGCCAGCAGACGGTCTTTCAGAATCTTCGCCATCTGCAGAGTTACCTTGGCCTCTGCTGTGCCGTCTGCAAATGTCATGCCGCCGGATACAGCCACAGCCATGGCAGCGCCTGAAGCAGTGGTTCCTCCTGTAACCTTGGGGCTTCCGTCTGGATGGCACTGGGTTTTCACGCTGCTGCCTCCGCTTGTGCCGTGTCCTGCATTCACTGCAATTGTCTTGTTTTTCCTGTTCTGTGCTGTACTCTTATAAAGCACAGCCTTTCCGCTGTTGATCTTTGAAAATCCAGCATAAGGAAGACTTCCATCCAGGCCGATCTGCTGAGGAGAAGCTGCCTGAACAGCTTCTGAACCAGTCTCGCCTCCTGGTCCTCCTGCGCTGTCCTGCTTCTGTGTCTGAGATACATCCTGATTCTCAGAAGCTCCCTGGTTCTGGACACTGTCCGCCTTTTTTACATAAGAAGAAGATACATAGTATTCTCCTCCCCCTGTTTTTACTACACTCCAGCCGCTTCCCTCATAAATCCGCTCCAGTCTTGTCCCCCCCGGAATCGTTCCTTTCACATTATCTGCCGAAGTATCCGGAGCGCTGCGATAGCGCAGCGCATCTGCTGTCACAATCACAGTGTCTGAAACTTTCTTCATGCCAAGACTTTCGTAGGTATTGGCCATGGTCGTCTCCACCTGCTCCCTGGTCTCTGAAGTCAGCTCTTCCGCAGTCTGGACATGGTTTGAAAAATCCCGGTTTCCCCCACTTTTTCCGATATTTAAAATGCCTGGAGCCAGACACAGTATGCCAGCAGCAGCCATAGCGCAGACTGTACCATAAATAAATGTCTCTTTTCTCATATTTTCTCCTTCTGTTTTTCTAACCTTACTCTTGTTATTCTTATCGACTTATTCTGCTTTCCATTCTAGCACACTCCTCACGGAAACGCATGTCCTATTTTCTTACGAAAATCTTGCCGTTACCACAGAAAACTTCTATTCTGCCAGCACCTCTGCCATCCATGAAGAAAAGTTTTTCTCATAGACCTGTGCTCATTGCGCATATTGACAATACCGCCAAAAAGCCCTATAATTCTGCCAACTGAACAAAACAGAAAAAGGAGACGCAATTATGGCAAATATTTACACATCTGCAGAACAGTTAATCGGAAATACGCCGCTTCTGGAGCTGACAGGTCTGGAAAAAGACCTGAATCTAAAGGCCAGGCTCTTAGCCAAACTGGAATTCTTTAACCCGGCTGGTTCTGTAAAGGATCGG
>CAUCIO010000013.1 GCA_958442925.1 uncultured Clostridium sp.
ATCTCGGAGATAGCGCGTTTGACAGAAAATCCGCCAATAAGGGCTTCTGTGCCGGGGCGGAGTCCCTCTTTCAGCTCCTCCATAATCGTGCCGGGGGATTTCGGTTCGATAAGCTGTACGTCCAGACCGGAGATACGGTGGAAGGTTCTCATAATGTCCTGAGCTTTATCGAATCCTACCATGGATATCCGTTCAGGAGGAGCTGCCGCAGCCTCGAAGGAGCGATAGATTTCTTCATAAAGGTAGGGAACATTGATGACAGGAACAGAGACGTGATGTTCAATCAGACTTGTATTCCTGCCGCGGCAGATGAAGATCCTACTGCCCTCTCTGGCATATTGAAGAGCCAGTTTCAGAGTCTGCTCTCCGGTAGCTTCGGCAACGGAAATATGGTTTTCCAGATGACGTTCCTGAATCAGCTGCCTGGCAGTCTGGGCAAAGGTTTCGGAAGCTGCGAAAATAGTGATATCTTTAGCTAAACTCATAAAAACCTCCGTGGAGTGAAAGATATATTTCAAAAATAAAACAATAGAAAATAAATATTTTAATAATGAAATATTTATTTAATCTTACTATATAAGAACAGAGGGCAGCTGTAAAGGGAAAATATAAAAATTAAAAAATATCAGCAGAAACAAAAAGTGAGAAAAGTAAGAAAAATAAAGGCTTTCAGCGAATTTTGGCAGGCAGGGGTATTTGTTTTTTACGGTAAAAATGGCGGAATGTGAAAAACTGGCACGAAAGTTGCATATTATGACAGACAGAAAGTAATAGGAGGATTAGAAATATGGGTTTTAAGATTTTACTTCCACAGCCGATTTTAGAGTCAGGAAGACAGTACCTTCTGGAAAAGGGCTATGAGCTGGTAGACGGCACAGGCTTTGAGGAAGAGGATATTATCAGAGATATTAAAGGCTGCGATGGAATGATTGTCCGCACAGCCAAGATCACCAGGAGAATCATTGAGGCTGCAGATAATTTAAAGGTAATTGCCCGCCATGGAGCAGGATTTGACGGCGTAGATCTGGAGGCTGCAAGAGAAAAGAACATTTTAGTTCTCTATGCTCCCAGAGCCAACAGTGAGTCTGTGGCAGAGCTTGCAGTTTTCTACATGCTTCACTGTTCCAGAAACTTCAAGCTGGTTCAGAAGCTCTACAAGGATGATTACAGATTTGCAAAATTCAATGTAGAGAAACACGAGTTAAACGGAAAGACACTGGGTCTGATCGGAGTCGGAAATATCGGCGGACTGGTGGCAAAGAAGGCTGCGTTTGGTTTTGATATGAAGGTTCTGGCTTTTGATCCATATGCAAAAGAACTTCCTGATTATATCGAGCAGGCCGGAAGCAGAGAGGAAGTATTTGAGAAGGCAGATTACGTATCCCTCCACGTTCCAGCCACTCCGGAGACGGTCAACAGCGTAGGAGCAAAAGAATTCCAGCTGATGAAGCCAACTGCATTTTTAATCAACACCTCCCGCGGAACGGTAGTAGATGAGGAGGCACTGATTCAGGCTCTGAATGAGAAACAGATTGCAGGAGCAGCTCTGGATGTGCTGAAGCAGGAGCCTATTGCAAAGGATAACCCGCTTCTGGAGATGGATAATGTGGTGACAGCGCCTCACATCGGAGCAGCGACTAAGGAAGCATCTGCACGTTCTTCCTTAATCTGTGCCCAGGGAATCGATGACTTCCTGTCTGGCAGAAAACCGGAATTCGTAGTGCCGCCAATGAGAGATATGGTGAAATAAAGTTAAAAAATAAATAAATAAGAAAAATGAAAAAATTTTAAAAACAGATAAAAAGCCTGCTAATAAAAGTCAAGCACTTTTTGAAAGATTTTTGTGAGGCGATTTTATGACACAACTCTAAGACTGCCTTGTCAGCCAGTCAAAAAGAAAGCCATAATAGATGGAACGATTATTCGTTTTGTTCCAGGCTGCGCAAATATGCTTTTACCTTGCCGCAGTAGATACGGAGCCCGCTGATTCCGGATTTGGAAGCCCTGCTGCTCTTGGAGTTATGTAGCAGATATAATAGGCCATTCCTGTGCCCTTACAAGTGAAAACCGCTTAATCAGCAATCCGTCCAGACCGGTGGTAGAAACAGCTGTGACAGCAAAGGCTCGTTCAGGAGATATTATTTTAGAAGATAAGGATGGAGTTATCGTAATTCCGAGAAAAGCAGCTCCGGAGATTTTAGTGGCAGCTAAGAGCGGACATGCAAAGCGCCAGTGGGTAATTGATACCCTGGAGAAGAAGCAGGCAGAGATTGTAGACGCGGTATACGGAGAAGAGTAGAGGTTTTAATAAAAAATAAACGATAGAGAGGGATTTCCCGGAAATCCTGTGATTACAGAAGGGGGGACGAAAAATGGAACCGTCAACACTTACCATTATTATTTTACTGTTAGCGGTTATTTCATTTTTGCTGGAAAAAATTCCAGTGAATATGACGGTAATGCTCACTATGTGCGCGCTGGTTTTGACAGGACTGGTTACGCCGAAAGAGGCAGTCAGCGGTTTTGCCAGCACGACGATTCTCATGCTGATCGGCGTGGTAATCGTAGGAAGCGCCCTGTTTGAGACAGGTGTGTGTGATAAAGTGGCAGCTGTGGTTACGCGGTACGCAAAAACAGAACGGCAGATGATTATGGCAATCATGATTCTCGCCAGTATTATGTCTGCAGGACTCAGCAATTCAGGAACAGTAGCAGTGTTTATTCCGATTATTATGGGAATCACAGCTTCCACTGATTTTTCCAGATCAAAGCTGATGATGGCAGCATTCTTAGGTTCTATGGCAGGAGGCAGACTGACTCTGGTAGGGGACGCTGCAGTCAATGTTCTTATAGGCGATCAGATTAAAGCATTAGGATATCCATTTGGATTCTTTGAGATTTCTAAAATTGGATTGCCGCTTACCATTATTATGCTGGTATACATGTATTTTATCGGTTATAAATTTCTTCCGGATCGAAGAGATTTTTCCGATGAGGATCAGATTTTTTCAGAAGGGGCCAAAAAGGATGTTCCAAAGTGGAAACAGACAGCTTCAGTCATTGTTCTTCTGGCGGTATTTGTAGGAATGATTTTCGAGGAGCAGACAGGAATCCCGTCCTACATGGTGGCTATTATGGGCGCTGTGGCAGATGTGCTTTTGGGAATTTTTACAGAAAAGCAGGCTTACAATCTGGTGAGTATCAAAACAGTAATCCTGTTAGGCGGAATGACTCCTCTGGCTACAGCCCTTAAAAATACAGGCGCAGCTCAGATTATGGCTGATATGCTGATTCGATTTATTGGCGGTTCCACCAATGTGTATTATATTACAGTTGTTATTTTCATTCTTACCTGCGTGATGACTCAGTTTATGTCAAATGTGGTAACGATTACTTTGCTGATGCCGATTATTATCGCCATTGCGGAGACCATAGGTGTTGTTCCGTCAGCACTTCTGATGGTGCTGTGCATTGCTTCCACTATGTCTATTTTGACACCAATTGCCTGTCCGCCTGCAAATCTGATTTATGCTTATGGCGGATACAAATTCTCGGATTATTTTAAGAGCAATATTGGGCTGACATTGGTTTTCCTTGTTGCTTGTATTGTAATGATTCCTTTGATCTGGCCGCTGTACGGCTAAAGACAGGACAGGGATGGAAAATATGGATGTATTAATTAAGAATGCCAGAGTACTGGATCCACAGACAGGAGAAGAAACGCTCCTGTCTGTGGGAATTCAGAATAAACAGATTTGTTTTATAGGAAAATACGATGCTGAATTAGAATCAGAACATCTGATCGATATAAAGGGAGCCTATCTGCTTCCGGGGATGATAGACTTTCATACGCACCTTTTCACAGGGGGAAGCACATTTGGAGTGAATGCAGACTTGCTTTTATCCTCAGGCGTTTCTATGGCAGTAGATATGGGGACAGCCGGAAGCGCAGGATATGAGGCTTTCCGGCGAAACGACATTCTTCCACGAATGATGCCAATTAAAAGTTTTATTAACCTTTCTCCAGTGGGGCAGCCGGGAAGCGGGATCAGTGAACCGCTGAATCGGAAAGCAATAAAGGAAGAGGATATAGAACGCCTGGTTAAACAGTATCCGGAGGAAATTTTGGGGATAAAGGTCAGAATCAGCAAAGGAATTGTGGATAAGGAGGGTATAGACCCTCTGGATCACGCTCTGGAACTGGGAGACCGTCTGGGGCTGCCAGTCTGTGTTCACACCACAGATCCTCCGGAAAGTACTCCGGAGATTGTGAAGCGTCTCAGACCCGGTGATATTTACAGCCATATGTACCACAATAAGGGAATGACGATTCTGGACGAAAAAGGACATGTGTTTCCGGAATTTTATGAAGCCAGGGAGCGGGGGGTTCTTTTAGAGGTGGGAAATGGAAGAATGAATTTCAGTTTTCCAGTGGCAGAGCAGGCACTGAGTCAGGGGCTTTATCCTGATATTATCAGCAGTGATGCAACGGCCAGAACCTTTGCCGGTGTTCCTGACATGAAGGATCTGGCCTTTGTTATGTCTAAATTTTGGAATATGGGAATGAAACTTTCTCAAATTTTCCTTTCTGTCACAGGTGTACCTGCGAGATGTCTCCGGTTAAAAAACAGGATGGACGGGAGAATTAAAACAGGAGATGAAGCAGATTTAACAGTGCTTCGCGCAGTCAGGCAGGAGACCGTTTTTACGGATTCAGAAGGGAATAAAAGAACAGGAGACAGGCTTCTTGTTCCTGAAATGACTCTGGTACGCGGAAGGATCGTGTATTTCCAGGGACAGTCAGAATTTATAGTTTAATCAAATAAACTCAATAATTAATAAAAAAATAAATAACTTAAAATATTGACACAGAAGGGGAAAAATTTTATGAGTTCTATGGCAATTGCATTATTGATACTGGCGGTTACCATTGTTTTATTTATCTGGGAACCCATTCCTATTATCGTGACGGCAATAGGCGCCTCCATTGCCTATGCCTATACAGGAATCATTGCTGTCGAAGATATTTTCAAAGGATATAACAGCAATACAATTGTTCTGTTAGCCGGAATGATGGTTCTTGGCTCTTCCCTGTTTCACACAGGAATTACGGATGTCATTGGCCAGAAAATGATTAAGCTGACAGGAAAGAGCGAGAGAAATATTATTTTAGCAACCCTGGTTGTATCCTGTATTTTAAGCTCTATCTGCAGTAATATCGGAGTTATGACAGCGATGGCTCCTCTGGTAACAGCAATGTGTATTGCTGCAGGTTTTGGACCTTCCAAGGCGCTGCTGGCTCTGTTATTCGGTGCCCAGTTTGGCGGCTTTGTAACCCTGGTGGGAGTAGGTTCCAATGCGTCTGCAGCAAATCTTATGGGAGAGCTGGGATATGAGCCTTTTGGATTCTTCAGCATTACTCCATTTGGAATCGGCGTGTGTATTCTTGGAACCCTTTACTTTGTACTGGCAGGAACAAAGCTGCTTCCAGATACAGGTTATATTCCTGAGTTTGCCAAGACAGAGAAGAAGGAGCTTGATAAGAAAAAGGCAGTAATTGCGGCTGTGACGATGTTCTGTGTACTGGCAGTGATTGCTGTAAGCCCTAAGGCAGTACCGATGCATGTGGCTGCTGTAGCAGGAGCACTTATCGTAGTGGGAACAAAATGCATGAGCGTACAGGATGCGGTGAAAGCTATTGACTGGAACTGTATGCTTCTGGTAGGATCCTTAACAGCCATTTCTTCTGGAATCCAGAACAGCGGAGCAGGAGACGCAGTGGCAAACCTGATTTTAAATATATTAGGTGAAAATCCAAGTACCTTTATGATTACTACGGTGATTTTCTTTGCTGCAGCTATTATGACTCAGTTTATGTCGAATATTCCGACTATCCTGCTGTTCCTTCCGATTGGACTTTCTATTGCTGAATCGATTGGCGTAAGTCCCTATCCGGTGGCTATGGTGGTAACTCTGGCTGGAGCTGCATCTTACGCAACACCATTTGCGGCACCTCAGAACATGATGACAGTAGGCTGGACAAGATATAAATTTGTGGATTTTGTGAAAATTGGAATTCCCATGTTAATTATTACCTGGCTGGTAGTGGTAGCACTGATTCCTGTTTTCCTGCCATATTAGGAAAAACAGATAAGAAAAAGAAGAAGGTAAGATGTGTCCGCGCACAGAGAGGGAACTGCCCTGGTGCGCGGATATTTCTTCAACGAGAAAAAGGAGACAAAAAATGGGAAAAGATCCATTTATACAAGGGGCTTATGATATTCATTTTCACACCTCTCCTGATGTGGTGAAGAGGAAATGTACCGATATAGAGCTGGCTGAGAGAGCGAAGGCATCTGGCATGGGAGGATTTGTCATAAAAGGACATTTTGCTGATACGACAGGAAGGGCAGCTATTCTGAAACAATTATATCCGGAACTTAAAATTGCAGGTGGTATTACGCTGAACCGCTCTGCCGGAGACCTGAATCCTCAGGCAGTGGAAAAGGCAGCGCAGATGGGAGGAAAATTTGTATGGTTTCCTACCCTGGATTCTTTAGAATTCCAGAAGTTTAAGAATCCCGATAAGGCAATCGGGGAGCTTCCGGATGGGCTGATTACAGTGTTTGATGGAAAAGGAGGTTTGAAAAAAGAGGTATACGAAATTTTAAATCTCTGTGCAGAATATGATCTGGTAGTAGGAACAGGCCATATGTCGGCAAAAGAAGGGCTGGCTGTAATTAGCGCTGGAAAGTCAGCCGGGGTAAAGCGTATGATTGTCACTCACGCAGACAATCCTGCTGATGCCTACTCGGTGGAACAGCAAAGAATGGCAGTTTCCATGGGAGCTTTTATAGAACACTGCTATTTTACAACCTATTACGGAAGAGTGACAGCCAGTGAAATCTGCCGTCAGATAGAGGCTGTAGGAAGCCGTCATGTGATTCTGAGTACCGATTTGGGGCAGCCTCAGGGCCTTCACAGCGATGAAGGACTGGAAGAATATGCAGATGTCCTTATGAAAGAAGGGATTTCTGAAGCTGCTGTCCGGGAAATGATGTGCCGCAACCCGGAGCAGCTGGTGTGGGGATAAGAAGGTTAATGGAAGATGGAAAGCAGAAAAGTAGATTTAATAGAGCTCTTCCCGCATTTTTCTTTACAAAATCCTTCCCTTCCGCTATAATAAAATCAGGGAATGAAGTTCTCCCATGGCAAACCAAAACCGCTGATAGAGCTGATGACTTCTGTGATAACCATCGCAGAAATTGTCAGCTTTTTTATGTCACTATAAGGAGAATCAGATATGCTTACATCACTGGCATTTATTTTTCTGGCCGGATTGGCCATGGCGGGTATCTGCAGGAAGCTTGGGCTGCCCCGGATGATAGGAATGCTGTTTACAGGCATCCTGCTGGGGCCTAATGTTTTAAATCTTCTGGATTCGTCCATTCTGCTGATTTCCCCGCAGCTTCGGCAGATGGCACTTATTATTATTCTGCTGAAAGCAGGGCTGTCCCTGAATCTGTCGGATCTGCGCCAGGTGGGCCGTCCTGCCGTTATGATGGCCTTTGTGCCGGCCAGCTTTGAGCTGCTGGCTTTTGTCTTGTGCGGGCCATTTATCCTGGGAATTTCTCATATTGAGGCAGCTTTGATGGGAGCTGTACTGGCGGCTGTTTCCCCGGCTGTGGTGATTCCGCGGATGGTTCAGATGATGGATGAAAAATACGGAACGAATAAGAGTATTCCGCAAATGATTATGGCAGGAGCTTCCTGCGATGATATTTTTGTTATTGTGCTTTTTTCTACTTTCCTGGGCATGGCTCAGGGAGGAAGCGCCAGAGCAGCTGATTTTTTAAATATTCCTGTTTCCATTGTGCTGGGAATTCTTATGGGGGCTGGTTTCGGCTACGGGCTGAGTCTCTTTTTTGAGAGGGCCTATGAGAAAAAGTGCTGTATCAGGAACAGTATGAAGACAGTGATTGTGCTGGGAATGTCTTTCTTTCTCATGTCAATTGAGACCTGGCTGCAGGATATGGTTTCTGTTTCCGGCCTGTTAGCGGTAGTCAGCATGGCATGTGTCATTAAAATAAAAAGTGTGCCGATTGTATCAAGGCGTCTGTCTGAAAAGTTTGGAAAGCTGTGGATTGCAGCAGAGGTTATGCTGTTTGTTCTGGTAGGCGCGGCGGTAGATGTCCGCTATACACTGGATGCAGGAGCTGCCGCTGTTCTTATGATTGCCATTGCCCTGATATTCCGGGCGGCAGGAGTCTGCCTCTGCCTGGCAGGTACGAAGCTGAATCGGAAGGAGAGGCTGTTCAGCGTGATCGCCTATCTTCCCAAGGCCACTGTTCAGGCAGCCATTGGTTCGGTCCCTCTGGCAGCGGGACTGGCCTGCGGCCAGCTGGTACTGTCTGTGGCAGTGCTTTCTATCCTCATTACAGCGCCTCTGGGAGCAGTGGGAATGGATTTAACTTATAAAAGATGTCTGGAGAAGGAGAAACTGACATGACAAGCACATGGATCACAAAGATAAAGGAATTTTTAAAACAGGAGACGGTTCTGGCTGTCTCCTGTTTTCTGGCGATTGCTTCCTGCTTTCTGGTGAAGCCGGACAGGGGGTATCTGAACTATTTTTCTTCTAATATAGGAACGATTATTGTCCTGTTCTGTCTGATGACAGTGGTGGCAGGGCTGAGCAGCCTGGGGGCATTCCGGTATGTGGGAGAACGGCTTCTGGAGAGGATTCACTCAGAGCGGGGAATTGTATTTCTGCTGGTTTTTCTGTGTTTTTTCGGAAGTATGTTTATTACCAACGATGTGGCCCTGATTACCTTTGTTCCCTTTGGAATTATGATTCTTAAAATGGCCGGGATGACCGGGCGGCTGTGCCGTATTGTTACCTTTATGACGATTGCCGCAAATCTGGGAAGTATGTTTACGCCTATGGGAAATCCCCAGAATCTGTATCTGTACAGTATTTCAGGAATGACATTTACAGAATTTTTAAGGCTGATGCTGCCTTATACGGCGGGAGCAGCGCTTTTTTTGTGCCTGTGTGTTTTCTTTGGAGCAGGAAAAGAGAAGGTCTGCGTTTCTGTAGGGGAGCAGACAAAACGGCCGGAGGTTCCAGGAACCGTTTATTATCTGCTGCTGTTTTTTATCTGTCTGCAGACTGTAAGCGGCAGTCTTCCGTCTCCTGGCCTTCTTCTGATTATCCTGGCAGCTGTCATGCACCGGGACAGAAGGCTCTTTAAAAAGGTGGATTATTCCCTGCTTCTGACATTTTTGTTTTTCTTTGTCTTTATTGGAAATATGAACCGTTTTCCGCCGTTTCGGCAATTTGTGGTTCGCCTGATTACAGGACATGAAATGGCAGCTTCCATCGGCATCAGCCAGGTGGTAAGCAATGTGCCTGCGGCCCTGCTTTTGTCTAATTTTACGGATCAGTGGAAAGCTCTCATAATAGGAACGAATCTGGGCGGCCTGGGGACGCTGATTGCGTCCATGGCCAGTCTTATCTCCTATAAGCAGGTGGCGGCTGAATATCCGGAGAAGAAGGGGCGCTACCTGGCAGTATTTACCTGGTGGAACCTGCTGTTTCTGGCAGCGCTTGCAGGCCTTGCATGTGTATGGGGGGCATAGGAATCTGGAGTGAGCAGCCGGCCCAAGGCGTCCGGCTGGCAGAGTACTGTGAAAGAAAGCAGCAGGATACCTGCTCTGCAGGTATCTGGAAGGACATATCATTATGAAATGGAGAACAGGTTTATGCAGCTCATGCTTATCAGCCACGAGAGAAATACCATACGCGCTCTGAAAATTGCCCTCAGCAACACCGTAGAGGATCTGGTGCAGATTTCATCTGTTTACAGCCGGGAACAGGCCGTCTCTCAGATAAAAAAAGAACCGGCGGGACTGATTGTCTGTGATGCCGATATGCCGGGAAACGAGGGGCTTGAAGCTTTGAAAGAGCTTCGCAGCCAGAACTACCGGGGAGGTATTATTTTAATCAGCTCCTCCTGCGGCCCTGAGCTTACCAGGCAGGCTTTGCAGCTGGAAGCGGGAGATTTTCTTTTAAAGCCGATAGAGGAAAGCCGCCTGAAGGAGGCGGTGAAGGGAGTTCTTGCAAGGCAGAGAAAGCGGGAAGAGGAAGAACTGAAAAAGGAGTATGGAGACTGCTGGATGGAAAATCATATGGCCATCAAGGAGCTCTTCTGGAAGGATGTATGTCTGGGCAGAATCCGCAGCGATCCGGAGGTGATCGCCCAAAAGGCCCATGGATGCAACATACGCCTGGATGCAGATGCCCGCTATCGGATGGTACTGATTACCATTAAAAATGTGGAGGAGGTACAGAAACGCTGGGGAGAGGAACTGTGTCAGTCTGCCATTCAGAATCTGGCTAAGGGAGTGGTAAAGGGAAACGTCCAGACCAGCCAGGTCATTGTTATTTACACCAGGGTAGTGGTGATTTTAGATGAAAAAGAGGGAGAACGATTTCGGGAAATTGGACCAGATCTGGTGGAACGGTGCCGGGATATGTTTGGCGCTCAGATCCTGTGTTATGTCAGTGAGGACATTTTTTGTGAAGAGATGGAAAAAACATATTCCCGGCTGCTGCGATTCAGCAAAGACGATGTGCTCTGTCAGGAAAGCATTCAGTATGTGCTGCGGCAGGGTGGAGAGAAGGTGGAGGGAGACAGGTGTCTGAAAGAGCGGATTATCCTGCCCTCTGACTGGGGAGAACTGATTTTTGCCGGTCAGACAGATGGTCTGGTAGAAAAAATCCGCCGTTTTCTGGTAGAACAGGCCAAGAAGAAACGGCTGGACGAGATGAGCTTCAGAATTCTGCAGCAGGATATTCTGCAGATGTTCTTTGCCTGCATGGAGTACAGGGAAATCAAGGCACATCAGCTGTTTGAGGATCAGGAGATCTATCAGCACTACAAGACAGCCTGTTTTTCCATTGATGGTATGTGCCGCTGGATCCGTATGTGTATGGAACTGATCACACGCCTTTCTTTTCCGGATGGAAACAGCAGCGGGACAGAGCTGGCAGGCCGTATTAAGGGAATGATCAAGCAGAATTTAAAAACGGGAATCAGCCGAAAGGAAATTGCCGGAGAACTGAACCTGAATCCTGATTATGTCAATCGTATCTTTAAAAAGGAAACAGGAATGACAGTAAAAGAATATGCGATCAAAAAGAGAATGAAGCAGGCAGAATATCTGCTGAAGAATTCCGACCTGCCGGTCAGCGGGATTGCTGCTGAGGTAGGATATGATAATTTTTCTCATTTTATCCGTATGTTCCGCAAGGAGACAGGATATACTCCCAAGCAGTACAAAAAGAGGTTTCGGGAAGTATAAGTCTGATAAATACAATAATATCGAAAAAGTGCTATTTATGTGGAGAAATGAAATTATAAATAGCACTTTTTTATTATATTTGTAAAATCAGAGAGATAAAAAAGTCGAAAAAGTGATAAAAATAGTCGGAAGAGAGAAAGACGCAGAGGTGAAAATTCAATATAATTAAGAAGAAAAAAGCTTTATAAAGGTTTGAACCGGCAGATGGGAGGCAGATATGGCAGATATCAGTTCAAAGGTGCGCCTGGTAGTCAGTGATGTGGACGGAACCCTGGTTGGCGCAGACTGCGTGATGGGCGAAGGGATCAGACAGCTTTCACAGCTGCTTTCCGAGAATCACATCGCCTTTACACTGGCCAGCGGGAGACCGGTGGGAATGCTGGAAGAGTACAGAAAAGCTCTTGGAATCACGCTTCCGGTGGTGGCGTCTAATGGAGCAGCAGGCCACGACGGAGAGAAATTCATCTGGGAGGAGCTTCTTCCAACGGAAGCAGTAAAACGTACGGCAGAGGAGGCAGATCGAATGGGGCTGGCTGTGTTCCTGACAGATGAGACTACAGAGGGCGTTTACCGGCAGAATGATTACATCCGCCGGAAATCACAGGAAAGCGGCCTGTATAAACATCTGATCCATCCAAAAGGAGAGGAATGGGACAGAACCAGGCTTCAGAAGCTGATGATTATTGACCCGGACAGTCCTGGCCGGTGTGACAGAATCCGCCCTCTTCTTGAGGAGGGAAAAAACAGGATTCATGTAGTCCGGTACGGAAGCCGCTGCTTTGAGGCTATGCCTGAGGGATGCAGCAAGGGAACCGGCATTGCAAAGCTTGCGAAATATCTGGGAATCAGCCAGAAGGAGATTCTGGTGATCGGTGACAATGCCAATGATCTGGATATGTTTTCTGCCGCAGGGTTCAGGGCAGCTGTGGGAAACGCTGAGGCAGTTCTGAAAGAGCAGGCAGATTATGTCTGTCAGGGGGAGACTGTTTACGGTGTGATCGAGGCGGTAAAGCGCTTTTGTGAATCAGTTTATTAGTGGAGGAACAATGGAGTGAAAAAATCGGTTCTAAAAAAGGCAGAGCCATATTTGTGGCTTTTGCCGGCATTTATCCTATTTAGTGTATTTACGTTTTATCCGTTTCTGGTAACGGTGTTTAAGAGTCTTTTTATCGTGGACTCCTATGGAAACTTAAAGCGGTTTGTAGGGCTTGAGAATTACGCCTATATTTTTCAGGATAAGGTATTTATAAAATCCATCATAAATACTATTCTTTTCACCCTGCTGACAGTCCCTGTTTCCAAGATGCTGGGACTTCTTCTGGCGCTGTTAGCCAATAAGAGGAGAAAGACATCGGCTTTCTACGAGGCTTCCTTTGCCGTTCCCATGGCTATGGCCTCCTCGGTGACAGCCATGATTTTCCAGCTGCTCTTTGTACCGAGCCTGGGATTTATTAATGGTGTGTTCGGACTGGACATTCAGTGGCTCAATGATCCGAAATTTGCCCTGCTGTCTATCGCCATTGTACAGATCTGGCTGTCCACAGGCTATGCGTTTATCTTCCTTTTATCGGCAGTCAGAGGAATTTCGCAGGATATCATTGAAAGCGCGTCCTTAGAGGGAGCAACGCCCCTTCAGATGCTTTTGAAGATTTATCTGCCTCTCACCTCGCCGACCATGTTTTACCTGATTATTACAGATATTTCTTTCAGCGTCATGATGATGAGCCTTTCTAACGTCCTGACAAACGGAGGACCGCAGAACTCTACGATTACCATGATGCAGTATATTTACAAACAGATTTCCGGCACAGCCAACTATACGAATGCCAATCCGGCGGCGATTGTTGCGTTCCTGATTGCGTTTGCGGCTACTATGGCCGGTTTTGCGTGGGAGAAGAAAGGAGTACATTATCAATGAGAAAGAAGACCATGTATGACATATTGATTCAGGCGGTCTGTATTTTCTTCGCCCTGTTGATATTATTTCCGATTCTTTATGCTGCCTCTGTATCTTTTATGGAGCAGAAGGACGTTCTGTCCTCTCCGCCGAATCTTCTGCCGCCTAAGGTGACTCTGGAAAACTATAAAACGGCATTTTCCAGAACCATGCTGCTGCGCTATATGCTGAACTCTTTTATCGTAGCGTCTGTCTGCAGTGTGGCCAGAATGGTGACAGCTACAATGGCTGCCTTTGCCTTCTCATTTTTTGAGTTTAAGGGAAAGAAGCTGCTGTTTACGTTGACAATGGCTACTATTATGATTCCGCCGGATGTGCTGATTGTATCTAACTTCACTACTATCAGCCGGATGGGACTGATTAATACCTATGCGGGAATGTGCTCCATTTTCCTGGTATCGGCGACCAATGTATTTCTGCTTCGCCAGTTTTATCTCTCCTTTGTCAAATCATTAAAGGAGGCGGCCTATGTGGACGGCTGCGGCAACGTGAGATTTTTCCTCTGGGTTCTGCTTCCGGCCAGCAAGCCGATTATGGTAACGGTATTCCTCTCCTCCTTTGTCAGCGTGTGGAACCAGTATGTATGGCCCATGCTTGTCACTAACAGGAACGAGATGCGTACCATCCAGGTGGGAATTACTATGCTGAAAGACAGGGAGTCTGCTATTTTCGGCCCGGTTATGGCCGGTGTTATTGTAGCTCTTCTGCCGACAGTGCTTCTGTTCCTGATTTTCCAGAGAAAGATTGTCAGCGGAATGATGAGCGGTTCTGTAAAGGAATAGAAGAAAGGCCGGATAAAACGGAAATCAAATATAATATAAAATAAATTATAAACAGAAGAGAAAAAATAAATAAAATAAAAAATCTAAACAGATTAGAAAATTCATACAAGGAGGATAAGAACATGAAGTTAAAGAAAATGACAGCGGCAGCAGCTGCAGGAGTCATGGCGTTAAGCCTTGCAGGCTGTGCAGGCGGCTCAGGAGACAGCGCAGATAAGAATGCTGCTGTGGGAACCGTTAATGAGGATGGAACAAGGGAGGTTGTGTTCTGGCACTCTATGGACGGTGTGTATGGAGAGATTACCCAGAAGCAGGTAGATCAGTTCAACGAGACAGTTGGAAAGGAAAAGAAGATCCATGTAACTCCTGTATTTCAGAACTGGCCTGGAACTGAGGCGCTGACAGCTGCTATGTCCACAGATGACGTGGAAAATATGCCTGACGTAATTCAGCTGTACGGCGAGCATGTAAGCCTGGTGAGAGATTATGAGCGCCTTGTCACAGCTGAGGAAATGCTGGCTGGCGAGGGCAATTCCGTTTCCAAGGAGGATCTGATTCCCAATGCGGTTTCTTCCTTCTCTATTAACGGAAAGCTGGCTGGACTTCCCTGGAGTACCTCCACACTGCTTCTCTACTACAACCAGGACTATCTGGATCAGATCGGAGCAGAGGTTCCTCAGACGATTGACGAGATGGCTGCTGTTTTAGGACAGTTAAAGGATGAGACAGAGGCAGAGTACGGCTTAAATGTAAGAGTCAGCCTGTTTGAGCTGGGCAACTGGATTGCAACTCAGGGAGAAGGAACCTATCTGGGAGACAATGAGAGCGGACACAGCGATAAGATGAAGACAATCGCCTGCGAGGAGGCTCTTGACAAATATCTGGCTGAGTGGCAGAAGATTGTAGATACAGGAGCCTACAAGCCTTCCAATGACTCTATTAATGAGGAGTTTGCCCAGGGAATGAATGCCATGGCTATTATGAGCAGTTCCCGTATTCCTACGATCAAAGATTTAGTAGGGGACAGCTTTAACTGGGGAGTAGCCCAGATTCCGCTGGTATCTTCTGATGATATCGGAGGAGCTTACCCGAGCGGTTCCGGCCTTTTTATGTTAAACAGGGGTGATGAGGAGACTGTAAAGGCGGCCTGGGAGTTTGAGCAGTACATGGTTTCACCTGAGGCTCAGGCTATGTGGTTAGACGGAGCGGGATATATTCCGGTTAATAAAAACAGCGCAGAGCTTGAAAGCTATCAGACAGCTATTTCAGAGACTCCGCAGTTAGCAGTTCCGGGTGAGGTAATGATGAGAGCCAACGAAGCTGTTCTGGCGCCGTTTGTGCCTAACTCTGATGCAGTAGATACAACGATCAAGGACGCAATGCTGATGTTTGGAAACGGACAGGCTTCCGCAGAGGATACAAAGACGGCGATTGTGGACGGCTGCAATCAGATTTTCAATGATTATTACCGGGCAAACGGAGAATAGAACAGTATGACAGACAGAATAACCAGAAAGGTGATCATTGACACAGATCCCAGCGCGGACGATGCGGTTGCCCTGATGTTAGCAATGGCTTCGCCGGAGCTGGAAATCCTGGGAATGACGGCTGCCTTCGGAGTCTGCGATTCAGCCAGAAGCATTAAGAATATCATGAAGATCCAGACGCTTTGCGGCAGAGAGGAGATTCCGGCAGTACAGGGGGCAGAGATGCCCCTTGTTCGCCGTATGGAGTTTGACGATGCCTACTGCGGCTGTGACGGCCTGTCCCAGACAGGTCTTCCTGATCCGAAAAAGAAGGCGGAGCCCGGAGAGGCCTGGCGTTTTATGGCGGAAATGGTGAAACGCTTTCCAGGTGAGGTGTCCATTATTTCTTTGGCGCCTATGACAAATCTGGCTTTGATGATTCAAAACGACCCGGCGGCGGCAGACGCCGCCGCCGGGATTTATACCATAGCAGGAAGCTATGGTCTGCGTCCTGATTATGAAAATTTAAACCCAAGAGCTGAATGGAATCTGGCACAGGATCCAGAGGCGGCGGCAGTGGTGTTTGGCTCCGGCATTCCCATTATGGCTGCCGGGCTGGACGTGACGAGACGCCTTGACAATTCCATGATGGAGCGTCTGCTGGCTGCTGCCAAAGAGGGGAAGAAGACCGGATTTTTAAGGCGGGCAGTGCAGTTTAACATAGATCACGGCTTAGAACCCTACAGCCTTCTTGTGGACAGCGCCGCTGTCTGTCTGGCTCTCTGTCCGGAGATAGTAAAGACTGTTTCCGGGCATGTGATGGTAGAGACGAAGGGAGAACATACAACGGGCCAGATTCTTTTCGGAAACAGCGGAAGATTTAAGAAACAAGGTTCTCAGGTGCAGGCAGCCTGGGACTACGATTGGGACAGACTTTTAGATTTTCTTGAAAAACGAGTATTTTCTTAAAAGACAGAAAAAAGGAAAGGTTTTAGATATATGAAATTATCCACATCCACCAATATCGTATTTGAGAGACCGGATAAAAGCATTATGCCGATGGAGGATATGATGGAACTGGCATTTGCGGCTGGCTTCGATACCTTCGATATCAGCTTTTATGACTGGTCTCTGCCCCATTCCCCGTTTCTGACGGCTCAGTGGGAGAAGTGGCTGGCCCGTATTGAGAGAAAGAAAGATGAGCTGGGAGTATCTTTTGGCCAGTGCCATGCCTACACCTATAACTTCTGCGCCCCCATGACAGCTTCTGAAAGAGCCTGCCATGAGGAGCTGGTGGAGCGTTCCATCTATTGCTGTGCGGCCTTAGGCTCACCCCTCTGTGTGACTCACCCGGAGACAGACTTTGACAGCCCGGCCCTGGTAAAATCCTCCAAGGAGAAAAACATGACGTATTTTCAGGAGCTTTTAAGAAAGACAGAAAAATATCCCATGGCCTTTGCCATTGAAAATATGTGCGATTACTCCATTGCTCCGAAGCGCAAATACTGCGTTACGCCGGAAGAGATGGTAGATTTTGTTACTTCCTTTAATGACGAAAGAATGGGAATCTGCTGGGATTTTGAACATGCAGATATTATGAAGCAGGATCAGAGACAGTCCCTGCTCTATATTGGAAAACATTTAAAGGCGACCCATGTCTCTGACACCCACAGCATGACAGATCCGGATCTGATGCATGTCATGCCGCTGTTTGGAAAAGTGAACTGGAAAGAGGCAGTACAGACATTGAGAGAAATCGGCTATACAGGATACTTCAGCTTTGAGGCCAATAACTATGGAAATTACTTTCCGGACGAGCTGCTTCCCACGGCTCTCCGCCTGGCCAGAGAAATAGGAGAGTACCTGATGAATCTGTAGAATACGCAGAAGCAGCTGTTTTGGTGATGATAGAGAAGAGAGAAATAGACTGAGGGGAGAATACAGGAATGGAACTCAGAAGATATCAGCAGCCAGACTGCAAAGAAATAACAGAGCTGTTCTATCATACGGTTCACACAGTTAATGCAAAAGACTATACAAAAGAACAGCTTGATGTATGGGCGGCAGAAGAGGCAGATCTGGAGAAATGGAATCAGTCGCTGCAAGAGCACTACAGTATTGTAGCTGTTGAAAAGGATGTTATTGTCGGCTTTGGCGATATCGATCAGACAGGCTATCTTGACCGCTTATTTGTTCATGCAGACTATCAGAGAAGAGGAATTGCATCTGCTATTTGCGGCCAGCTGGAACAGTTTGCAGATGGAACTATCACGACACATGCTTCTATTACAGCACGACCATTTTTTGAAAAGAGGGGCTATCAGGCTGTAAAAGAGCAGCAGGCAGAAAGACAGGGGATTTTTCTCACAAATTATGTTATGGTAAAAAAACGATAATTTTAGCCTGAGGAGGAAATCAATGGATGTTTCATTATTATCAGATCGGTACCTTGTACAAAGGCTGGGTGAGTCTGATGCTGCAGAAATATATGAACTGTGCCGAAAAAATATCATGTACTATCAATATTATCCTCCGTTTGTATCTGAGAAGAGCATTATTGAAGATATGAACGATCTGCCGCCGAATAAAGAGCTGCAGGACAAATGCTATATGGGATACTATGACGGGGACAGATTGATCGCAGTAATGGATTTGATCATGGCCTTCCCGGATGAATCAACGGCTTTTATTGGTTTCTTTATGACAGATGTGGCGATACAGAACACAGGAATCGGCAGCGGAATCATTGAGGATTTGTGTGCGCATCTTGCTCAGACAGGAATTTCCAAAATTCGTCTTTGCTGGGTAAAAGATAATCCTCAGGCAGAGCATTTCTGGCATAAGAATCAGTTTGCAGAGACAGGAGTTTTTCGCGATACGGACGATTATACGTTAGTTGTTGCCCAAAGAACTTTATGATATTTTCTTCTCTAAATCCAGGAGTCAGTAGCAGATTTTGCTGACGACAGTGCAGACCGGGCTGAAAATGCAGCTGGTCGCCAAAATAGTAGGCAAGTTAAAAACAGGGAAACATTCTTGCGATCTATGATTAGATATGATATATTGGATATAGAAAGGGGAAAGCCAGAGATACATGGCCTACCCTCGACAATGACAAACTATATGCTTTACAGCATCAGCCGTTCACTATTCGCAGTAGTGGGCGGCTATTTTCTTCCTTTGAAAATCTCATACATGAGACTGGCAAGGGAAACCAATAAGATACCTATCTGGATTAAATCCGAATATGTAACGTACATTGGCATCGCCCTCCTTTCCTCTTTGGTCTGGAGGGTCAGCCCCTCCGATGATGGAGGGCAGGCCGCCTTTTGTGTATTCTGGCTTTCCGTGAATTCAGTATATCACATATTTTGCTTATGAAACAACGAAAAATTCTGATTTAGTAAATAAACAAAAATAAGTTTTCCCCAATCAAGCCATTTTACCCTGGTTCCGGCGTGCATTTAGGGAGAAGGAACAGATCTGCGGATGACAGCACAGAAATAACCTTGCGCCCTCGCAAAATATATGCTATACTTTCCCTCGTTGAAAAGCCCATAAAAACAAGGTCTTACAGGGCTTTCCGCCGATTTCCGGCGTAAAATGAATCGAGTGTTCGCGACCTTCCACTCGTAAAACAAAACTAAAGGAGAAAACTGAATATGAACGAGAGAAACAAGAAATCTGTGTACCTGCTGACCTACAGCGCAGCTATTGCAGCTATTTACATTGCGCTGACCATGATGTTTATGCCTATCAGCTTCGGCCCGATACAGTTCAGGATTTCAGAGGCATTGTGCGTGCTTCCGTACTTTACTCCGGCGGCGGTTCCCGGCCTGTTTATCGGCTGCCTGCTGTCCAACCTTATGGCTGGAGCCATGACTATGGACGTGATCTTTGGAAGCATTGCCACTCTGATTGGGGCAATAGGTTCCTATGCCCTCAGAAGAAGCCGCTTTATGGTACTGCTTCCGCCCATCCTTTCCAATGCAGTGATCATTCCATGGGTGCTGCGGTATGCCTACGGCTCCACGGATCTGATTCCTGTGGCTATGGTGACAGTGGGAATTGGTGAGGTTCTGGCTGTGGGAGTTCTGGGAAGCGTTTTAATCCGCGCACTGGAGCGTTATAAGCATATGATTTTCAGAGGAGTGAGCGCAGCGTAGAGCGTTTACCGGCCTCTCAGACAGGATAAAGAGATTTAAGAACGATACGAAAAGCTGTAAAGGCCGGGCTGGCTTTTGCAGCTTTTCCTGTATAGGTTGACATTTCTCTGTAAAAGCAGTTAAATGAAAGAAACATTTTGAATAAAAAAGGTGGAACTATCTATGTATCAAATTGATTTTAATAAACCACAGCACATTTATTTTATGGGAATCGGAGGCATCAGCATGAGCGGCCTGGCCGAGATCCTGATGGACGAGGGATTTAAAATTTCCGGCTCTGATTCAAAGGAAAGCGAGCTGACATCTCATCTGAGAGGCAGAGGAGCTTCTGTCTACATTGGCCAGAAGGCGGAAAATATCGCAGCAGCACAGGAGATGGGAGGCGCGGTGGACGCGGTGGTTTACACAGCTGCCATTCATCCCGATAATCCAGAGTTTCAGGCAGCGCAGCAGGCAGGCATTCCCATGATATCCAGAGCGGTTCTTCTGGGAGAAATGATGCGTAATTATAAGGAAGCGATTGCAGTGGCCGGAACCCATGGAAAGACGACTACCACCTCCATGCTGTCTGAAATTTTCCTGGCTGCTCAGGCAGATCCTACTATCTCTGTGGGAGGAATTCTTCCGTCTATTGGAGGAAATATCCGGGTGGGAGGACCGGAATTTTTCATCACAGAGGCCTGCGAGTATACCAACAGCTTTCTGGAGTTTTTCCCTACTATGGCGCTGATTCTGAATATTGAGGAGGATCATCTGGACTTTTTCAAGGATCTGGCTGATATCCGCCGCTCCTTCGCCCTCTTTGCAGAGAAGGTTCCAGCCCAGGGAAGCATTATTATTAACGGCGATATTGAAAACTGGCAGGAAATAGTGAAAAACGTCAGTGGAAAGGTAATTACAGTAGGAACAGACCGGGCGTGCAGTTACAGCGCCGGTTCTATTACCTATGATGAGCTTGCAAGGCCGTCTTTCGATCTGTATGAGGATGGCGTAAGGAAGGACACGGTAAGTCTTGGCGTGGGCGGCGAGCACAATGTGTACAATGCCCTTGCAGCGATTGCAGCAGCTCTCACAGCAGGTATCTCCATGGAGGCGGTAAAGCGAGGGCTTCTGAATTTTACAGGAACCAAACGCCGCTTTGAAAAGAAGGGGGAGTTTAACGGAATCACAGTGATTGACGATTATGCCCATCATCCCCAGGAGATTCAGGCGACTTTAAAGACTGCGTCTAATTATCCCCATAAGCAGATATGGTGCGTATTCCAGCCTCACACCTACACCAGAACCAAGGCATTTTTAGATGAGTTTGCCGAGGCTCTTTCCATGGCGGATCGTGTAGTGCTGGCAGATATCTATGCTGCCAGAGAGACAGATACACTGGGGGTAAGCTCCAGAGATATTGCGGAAAGAATTGAGAAGCTTGGAACAAAAGCCTGGTATTTTCAGACATTTTCAGAAATTGAAGAATTTCTTAAAAAGAACTGTGAATCCGGGGATTTGTTGATAACTATGGGGGCCGGAGACATTGTGACCGTGGGAGAAGAGCTGCTTTCTCAGTAGTTATCCACATTATCCACATAGTTTTCAACATTTTATGTAGATAGCAAGTGTGGATTTCTTGATTGACATAATAAAAGTTTCTATTGTACAGAAAACATTGAAAATTCAAGGTTTTCGACAGGAAGGGACAAAAACAGAGCAGGAAAGACAAGGGGCTGTCCACATTATCCACAATATTCACATGGGATTCTGGGGATAAAAGGTGGATGTCTGTACACATGATTTACCATGAAACGGCAGGAGGAAAAGAGATGGGAAACTTCATAAGGAATCGTCTGGCTCATGGGGTGACTGTCGTCTCCAATGAATTTATAGACAGGTATATGGCCAGAGCCAACGGGGAGTATGTAAAGGTTTATCTTTACATTTTAAGAAACGGCGGGGAGGCGGACAGTGTGGCTGCCATTGCCGACGCCCTGAACCACACGGAGGCGGATGTGCGACGCGCTCTGATCTACTGGGAGCAGGAGGGACTCCTGGAGCTTGGGGATAACAGACAGGAAGCTGTGAAAGAAACAGAGAGCCGCCCTTCCCTTTTCACTTCAGGGCAGAGACAGCCGGAGCCATCCAGAACGGATCCCTGCAGTCTGTCAGGAAACGAGGAGTTTTCCCAGCTTCTTTATATTGCCCAGAAATATTTAAACAGAACCTTCACCCCCACGGACTGCGATGTATTTGCCCACCTTTACGGGGAACTGCATATGCCGGCGGAGCTTTTAGAGTACCTGGTGGAGTCCTGCGCCCAGAATGGCCATACCAGTATCCGATATATTGAGAAAGTAGGGCTTAACTGGCATGAAAGAGGCTTTAAGACAGCTGAGGAGGCGAAAACCCAGTCCATGGGATATAAAAAGGATATTTTTGCCGTCATGCGGGCATTCGGGCTGTCAGGCAGAAATCCGGCAGACAGCGAGATAGATCTGATGGATAAATGGTTCGGGGCCTTTGGCTTTACTAGGGAGATTGTGGTGGAGGCCTGCAGCCGTACTATGGCGGCCATCCATAAGCCCAGCTTTCAGTATGCAGATACGATTCTGACGGAATGGAGCCGGGCTGGTGTGCGGACTATGAAGGATGTGGAGAACGTGACGAGGCTTCGGAAGGAGAAAAAGGCCAGAGAGGGGAAAAACGGCGGACAGACTGAGAAAAAAAGGACTGGAAACCGTTTCCATAATCTGGAGGAACACGGCTATAATTACGATGAGATGATCTGGAGCATGATGAATTCCGGAGACGGAGGAGCTGCTCCGGGACAGCCAAACAGCACAGGAGGACAACATGGCACTGAGTAATTCCCAGTATGATTCCATTATGCGTATTTATAACCAGACCCAGCTTCGCCAGAAGCATGAGCTGGACAGACGGCGGGAGGAAATTTACCAGAAGATTCCGGCTGTAAAGGAGCTGAATGAAGAGATAACTTCCTCGGCAGTAAAAAGCGCCAGACAGCTTCTGGCGGGAGATGACCGGGCCGCCAGAGGGCTGAAGCAGAGGATTGCAGATCTGTGCGAGGAGCGTCAGGTACTGCTTACAGCCTATGGCTATCCGGAAGATTACCTGGAACTTCGCTACGACTGCCCGGTCTGCCGGGACACAGGATACGTGGACGGCCGCAAATGCAGCTGTTTTAAGAAACGAGAGATTGCCCTTCTCTATGATCAGTCCAATATCAGGGAGATTTTAAACAGGGAAAATTTCAGCACCTTTTCCTATGAATATTTTGACGATACGAAGCCGGATCCCAGAAGCAAAAAGACGGCCAGGGAATATATGAAACAGGTGGTATCCCTCTGCAGGACATATGTGGAGCAGTTTGGAGAAAACAAGGGAAATATGCTTTTTACAGGTAAGACAGGACTGGGAAAAACCTTTTTAAGCAACTGCATTGCCAAGGAGCTGTTAGATCAGGGATATTCGGTCGTCTATCTTCCGGCAGTGAAGATGTATGAAATTTTTTCAAAGGAACGGTTTGACTATGATTCCACAGAGGAGGACAGAGATCGCTCCATGTATCTGTTAGACTGTGATCTGCTGATTATTGACGATCTGGGTACAGAGCTTGTAAATGCCTTTACCACTTCCCAGCTGTTCTACTGTGTCAACGAACGGCTGAACAGGAAGAAGGGAACCATCATTTCCACCAATCTTCCGGTCAATGAGATGAGGGATGAATTTACAGACAGGGTTATGTCCAGGATTATCAGCCAGTATACAGTAATTCCCTTTTACGGGGAGGATATCCGGATCCGGAAAAAGCTTCTGGGGCGGGGTTGACGCAAAGCAGGTTAAATGATATAAAGAAGAAGTATTTTACTGACACGTGGGAGGAAAAACATGCTGTACGAAGAGAAGATTATTGATACGATTCCTGTGGGACCTTTAGGCCTGATTCCCCTGAAGAGCTGCAGAACTATGGGAGAAAAGGTTGATAAATATCTGTCTGACTGGCGCAGGGAGCGGGAGAGCGAGCACAAGTCTACGATTGCCTTTGCCGGATATCAGAGAGATTCCTATATTATTTCCGCCAGCACGCCTCGTTTTGGCTCCGGAGAGGGAAAGGGCGCTCTGAATGAATCAGTCCGCGGAGATGATATTTATATTTTAGTGGATGTGTGCAACCATAACCTGACTTATTCCCTGAATGGAATGGTAAATCACATGTCCCCAGACGATCATTTCCAGGATTTAAAGAGAGTGATCGCCGCTGTAGGAGGAAAAGCCAGAAGAATCAATGTTATTATGCCGTTCCTCTATGAGAGCCGCCAGCATAAGCGTACAGGTCGTGAGTCCTTAGACTGTGCTCTGGCTCTTCAGGAGATTGTAGATATGGGTGTGGAGAACATTATTACGTTTGACGCCCATGACCCAAGAGTCCAGAATGCGATTCCGTTAAAGGGATTTGAGACTGTCCAGCCGATTTACCAGTTCATTAAGCATCTGTTAAAGCATGAGAAGGAGCTTCAGATTGACAATGATCACATGATGGTTATCAGCCCGGATGAGGGCGGAATGCGCCGCGCCGTGTACTTTGCCAACGTGCTGGGACTTGATATGGGTATGTTCTATAAGCGCCGCGATTATACGAGAATTGTCAACGGAAGAAATCCGATTGTAGCCCATGAGTTCCTGGGAAGCAGCGTAGAGGGCAAGGATGTCATCATTGTAGACGATATGATTTCCTCCGGAGAGAGCATGCTGGATGTGGCCAAGGAGTTAAAGAGAAGAAAGGCCAGAAAGGTTTTTGTCTGCGCTACTTTCGGACTGTTTACAAACGGACTTCAGAAGTTTGACGAGTACTATGAGAATGGAGTCATTGACAGGGTTCTGACTACAAACCTAATTTACCAGTCAGCCGATCTGCTGTCCAGACCATACTATATAGATGTGGATATGAGCAAGTACATTGCCCTGATTATCGACAACTTAAACCATGACGCTTCCTTAAGTGAGCTGTTAAACCCGACAGGAAGAATTAACCGTCTGGTAGAGAAGTATAAGGCAGGCATCAGGGACTAGAACGAGAAGTATATTTTTGGAAACGCTGGACAGGAAAACAGGCTGAATATTGTGGAGAAAATCAAACTGCTATGTCTTACTTATGGTGATCACAGCTTCCTTACGCAGCAGGCCATCAGTAAGCTGGATAAAAGTATAGATCTGACGATTGTAAATGGAGTAGCGCCCCATATGCACAGCTTTCTTGAGGAAGCGATTAATGACGGAGTTGACGTAATCGTTGCCAGAGGAGCGAATACAAAGTATATAAGAGAACACTTTACGATCCCGATTGTAGATATCCGGATCTCCCTGTACGACTATGTCAGAGCGGTTCATATTGCCAGACAGATTGGAAGCAGCATCGATATTATTGTGGCCCATGGAGATCCGATAACAGAGGTCCCGGAGGAATTCAAGGCAATCGGACAGATGATGAATGTGACAATACGCGTCATCGAATATAACGATATCTCAGAGCTGGAGGAGATTGTGAAAGAAAGCCGGGCTGACGTGCTGATTGGAACAGCGTATACCAACGAAGTTGCATTTAAGCACCAGAGATCCTGCGTCCTTATCTGTTCCGGCGACGGAGCGGTGATTAACGCGATCTATGAGGCCAAGTATCTGGTTGAGGAAAGCAGAAAGAAGCGGCTGAAAAACGAGCTGATCAATACGTTTGTAAAGTATTCCAACAGCGGTATTATCATTATAGATGGAGCAGGGAAAATCGTCAGCTTCAATAAGGTCGCAGAGACGCTGTTCGGCGTTAAGCAGCAATCGGCGATTGGACAGCATATTAAGGAGATCCTGCCTGAAAATACTCTGAAGGATGCTCTGCAGGAGGAGTTTGAAAACAAGAGCGTCGTCTATAAGCTGAACGGCACGAAGGTGATAGATAATCAGACACAGATCAGAAGCAATCACAAAATTATAGGCGCGGTCAGCGTGATATCGAATCTTTCGGATACCAAAAAGGCAGAATTAGAGTATAACAGGAAAAACGCGTTCAAGAACGACTATACAGGTTTCAGCGCTTCGGCCACCTTTAAGGATATCGTAGGAAGCAGTAAAATCATACGGACAGTCATAAACGAAGCTAAGATCTTTTCCAAATCCGACGCGTCTATTATGATACTGGGAGATACAGGAACGGGAAAAGAATTGTTCGCACAGAGCATTCACAACCACAGCGACAGGGCAA
>CAUCIO010000014.1 GCA_958442925.1 uncultured Clostridium sp.
CACTTCCGGATCGGTGGAATAAATTCTAAGCAGTTCCCCTCCAAAGGCATAGGCGCCGAAGCCTAACAGCATTCCCACCGCTGTTACAGTTCCCAGACAGGTGAACATAATCTTCGTAATTCTTGTATATTTCTTTCCTCCCATATTCTGGCTGGTAAAGCTCAAATTCGTCTGGTAGACCGCATTCATGGCATTATATACAAATCCTTCTATGTTGGCGGAAGCCGCATTGCCTGCCATGGCTACAGAGCCAAAGGAATTGACGGAGGACTGAATCAGGACATTGGAAATAGAAAAAATCGCACCCTGCATACCAGCCGGAAGACCGATTTTAAAAATCTGGAACATTTTATTTTTATGGATTTTAATCTTTTTCAGTTCCAGTTTCAGCCCTCCCTCGCTCTGTCCCAGAGCCCGCAGTACCAGAAAGGCGGAAATAACCTGAGAAATCACGGTGGCCAGAGCAACTCCTGCCACATCCATGTGAAGATAGATCACAAAAAACAGATTTAAAAGTACGTTTACCACGCCTGCCGCACTCAGGTAATAGAGAGGGCGTCTGGTATCACCTACTGCCCGCAGGATGGCGCTGCCGAAGTTATAGAGCATCACCACAGGCATTCCCGCAAAGTAAATCCTCATATAAAGCGCTGCCTTATCAAGCACATCATCCGGCGTGCCCATCATTTCCAGAAGAAGCCTGGAAAAAGCCAGTCCCATAATGATCAGAAGCACACCGCTGACAAGGCTGAGAGCAATCGCCGTGTGAACCGACTCGCTCACGTCCCGTTCTCTCTTTCCGCCGTATGCCCTGGCTACCACCACGTTAGCGCCCACAGAAAGACCGATAAAAATATTAATCAAAAGGTTAATCAGCGCTGTCGTAGAGCCTACAGCTGCCAGTGACTGGCTTCCTGCAAACCGCCCCACTACAATAACGTCTGCCGCATTAAATAGAAGCTGCAGCACACCGGACAGCATCAGCGGAATAGAAAAAATCAAAATTTTCTTCAATATAGGTCCGCTGCACATATCCATCTCGTAGCTTTTTTTCATGATTTTACTCTCCTCCCCTGTCGATATTTATCTTATTTGTATAAATATGTAACAGTTAAGCCATGTGTCTTCCTGCCTGGAGCTGCAAATGGCTGAACTGCCACATAAATATTATACGCAAAAGGGAATAAGGATTCAATGAAATTCTACTCAAACTGCTTCCCAAATTCAAAGGCGCCCTGTACCAGGCAGGTCTTCGCAGCAAACTCCACCTCCGCGAGAAGCGACCTGTCCGCCTGGAAACATAGTTTTCAAGTGAAAAAAAGACCCCGTACCCCTCAGGATACAGAGTCTTTTGAAAAATCTTTATATGACCTTTGTGAGTAAAAAATTGAGTAAAACACTTACCCAATCGCCCGCAAACCCTTGATTTTACAGGCTTCTACTCGCATGTATAAGGCATCAGAGCAATGTGACGTGCTCTCTTGATAGCTACTGTAAGAGCTCTCTGATGCTTTGCACAGTTTCCTGTGATTCTTCTAGGAAGAATTTTACCTCTCTCAGATACGTATCTCTTTAACTTGTTTGTATCCTTGTAATCGATAGTGCCGTTCTTCTCTCCACAGAAAACGCAAACTTTTTTTCTTCTGCGCATACCGCCTCTTCTTACCTTGGAAGCGTCTGCCTTATCACCTTTATTGAATGCCATTGGTGTTCCCTCCTTCAAAAATACCGATGCAGCAATCTCCCGCTCAACTGGCGCCCTGACAGGCTTTCACGTCTCTAGTTAAACGGAAGTCCTTCATCTTCTACTCCGTCGGGGATGTTCATAAAGCCATCGCCGATAGCGCTTGCAGGTGCCGGACGCTGAGCTGCCTGATAGCCGCCGTCATGTCCTGCTCCCTGAGAAGCATTCTTGCTCTCAGCAAATTCCTGATCCTCAACGATTACATCTGTTGTATAAACTTTCTGACCGTCTCTGTTTGTGTAGCTTCCTGTCTGGATTCTTCCTGTCACGAGAACTTTGGTTCCCTGATGGAAATACTTCTCAGCAAACTCTCCCGCTCTGTCAAATGCAACGCACTGGATGAAGTCTGCTGTCTGCGCTCCGTCATCCTGGCTTCTGCGGCCTCTTCTGTCAACTGCCAGCGTATATCTGGCGATTGCCATAGCCCGCTCTCCCTGAGAATACCGAACTTCCGGATCCCTGGTAAGTCTACCCATCAGAATTACTTTATTCATACGATCACTCTTTCTTTATTTATGCATCCTGTCTTACGCATAAGTATCTGATTACCGGCTCCATGATACGTACATGTGTCTCTACCTCATTCGGGCATGTGGAATCAGACTCAAACTGGATAAAGTAGTAGAAGCCCTCTTTCATCTTCTGGATCTCGTAAGCTAATCTCTTCTTACCCCACTCGTCCACGTTTGTTACAGTTCCGCCGAAACGTGTGATGTAACCTTTTACTTTCTCGATGGCTGCTGCTCTCTCTTCGTCTTCCAGCTTTACGCTAAGAACAACTGCTAACTCATACTTGTTCATGCTGCTTAAACCTCCTTGTGGTCTCTGACTCCCTGACTTTTAACAGAGAGTAAGGAATTTCAATAATATATCACGAATATTTATCTTACCAGAGAAACCTGATTAAATCAAGCTCTTTTTCATTTTTTTCTTCGTGTTTTTTCTCTATGTTCCCAGTCTTTTTTCTCCTGGCTTCTGAAGTCCCTACGCCTTCTTCTCCCCATCTGCTGACCGAAGTCCCCTTGTACTCTTTTCCACCAGGGAACGGGCCATCATTACCTGATGGCCGCAGCCCGTACATTTCAGCCTGAAATCAGCGCCCACCCGGAGGATTTCCCACTCTCTGCTGCCGCAGGGGTGGGGTTTTTTCAATTTTACAATATCTCCCACTTCATACATCATATCGCTCTCCCCCTGTCTTCCTCCTGCAGTCTGCTGTCCAGAATTTCATCGATCCGTTTCATTTCCTCTGAAGAAAGCGGCTCCTGCCTGAGAATTTCCGTATTTTCAAGCAGCTGCTCCGGACGGCTGGCCCCAATCAGTACAGACGTTACCTCCCGTCTTCTGAGCACCCAGGAGAGAGCCAGCTGAGCCAGCGTCTGGCCCCGGTTCTCTGCCAGCGCTTTCAGCTCTGTTAACAGCTTCCTGTTTTTTTCATTAATATACCGTTCTGCCACGGTGGTTCCTTTGCGTGCTGCCCTCGAATGTTCCGGAATCTGTTCCAGATATTTTCCGCTTAAAGCTCCCTGGGCCAGAGGACTGAAGCAGATGCATCCTGCGCCCCCCTCCTCCAGTGCGGCTAAAACTCCTTCTTCCGGCTGCCGTTCCAGCATATTGTAGCGGATCTGGTTTACCAGACAAGGCGTTCTTCTCTCTCTGAGAAGTCTCATTGCCTCTCTGGCTTCTTTTTCCTTATAATTGGAAACTCCCACATAGAGAGCCTTTCCCTGCCGCACCAGATCACTTAATGCGTCCATGGTCTCCTCTAACGGCGTATCCGGATCCGGCCTGTGGTGATAAAAAATATCAACGTATTCCAACCCCATTCGTTTCAGGCTCTGATCCAGACTGGCTGTCAGGTATTTTCTGGAACCCCAGTTTCCATACGGCCCCGGCCACATCTCATACCCTGCCTTGGTGGAAATAATCAGCTCATCACGAAACGGCCTTAAATCTTCCCTGAGAATCTGTCCAAAATTCTCCTCTGCCGCCCCGACTGCTGGAAATCCATAGTTATTGGCCAAATCAAAATGAGTAATTCCCAGATCAAAAGCTGTAAAAATCAGCTCCTTCTGCTGCTTTCCTGTAGTCTCTCTTCCAAAATTCTGCCAGAGTCCAAAGGACAGTTCCGGTAAAAGAAGCCCGCTTTTTCCGCACCGCCTGTATTTCATTTTTCTGTATCTGTCTTCACACGGCCTGTATGCCTGTTCCTCTATTGTCATTGATCTATGTCTCCTGTCTGTCCTTATTCCTGTCTCCCCAGCTCCCTCTGCTGTGCTTTCTTCCCCATGTCGCCAGATATGACAAAGCTACAGTTCTGCCGCCTCTGCTAACGCCTCTCCCACGCTGCCGCAGATGACAAGATCTGCCTGGCTGTCTCTGGAAGTGGCCGATTTATTAATTAACACCAGCTTATTTCCCCTGTAATAGTCAATCAGTCCTGCCGCCGGATAAACCACCAGGGAGGTTCCGCCGATAATCAGCACATCGGCATTTCTGATATGCTGGATGGAGCGGGAGAGGACGCTGTCGTCCAGCCCTTCCTCATAAAGCACCACATCTGGTTTGATTATGCCGCCGCAGCTGCATCTGGGGATTCCTTCGCCGGAAAGAATATGATCCATGGAATAAAATTTACCGCAGCGCTCACAGTAATTGCGGTGTACGGTTCCATGCAGCTCCAGCACTTCCCGGCTCCCGGCTGCCTGGTGGAGACCGTCTATATTCTGGGTAATCACAGCCTTCACCTTTCCCTCCTGCTCCAGCTTGGCCAGAGCCAGGTGAGCGCGGTTAGGCTTAACCTCCGGAAACAGCATTTTATTCCTGTAAAAGCGATAAAACTCTTCCGGCTTCTTCAGATAGAAGGTATGGCTCAGAATCGTCTCCGGAGGATAATCGTACTCCTGATTATACAGACCGTCTACGCTTCTGAAATCAGGAATTCCACTTTCTGTGGAAACTCCTGCTCCGCCAAAAAATACCACGTTTTTGCTTTCCTGAACCCATGTCTTTAAAAGCTCTCTCTTTTTCTTCTCCTCAGCGCTGTTTTCTCCCATAACCAGTCTCCTCTCTCTTCGTTAAATTCGTCTCCGCTGTCTGCGGGAAACGACTCCCCTGCGCCTGCCCTCCCGTTTTCCAGAAGTTCTCTGTCCGTCAAAAAACAGCGGCTTTTACACTACCTCATCTAAAAATACACCGGCTATGGGGCGGATATCCTCTGTCCAAGCCGGAAGGTGGGGTTTGCTGTCTCTGCCTTCTTCTGCTGCAATCTCCTGTAATGGTCTGAAACCAAACAGCCACTGAGCCAGGCCATCAATGGAAATAGCCAGCGTCTCGCCGTTTTGTTCTGCCGCGCCTTTTTCCATCTTCACAGCCCTGGCTCCCCCTGCCTTGTCTGTAAAGATCTGATAGCTTCCGGCACAGGCAGGCAGAAACGGATCCGTAATCTCCAGATATCCGTCCAGCTCCTGCCCGGCTTCCCTGTCTCCATCTGTTTTACTTCTGGAATCTGCGCTGGAAATCATCCGGAAAAAAGCCTCCACATCTGTCACTCTGGCCATAATTGCCGGTTTTTCCCGCTCTCTGTCCCGGAAAACCAGGCTGTCCTTTGTATAGAGAAGACGCTGTTCTCTCTTTTCAAAGCCCCACTCTGCGTGAAGACCGGACAGCTTTTCCTCCCCATCCTCCTCTTCCAGTAAAAACTCCAGGATCCCATCCTCACTGGCTAACTCTCTTATCAGCCTTGACACATAGGCCTCATCCCGAAGGCAGTATGCCTCAAACCGCTCCTTCAGCCATTGCTCCATGAAAGCTGCCGCCTGGGCTGCGTCCTCCCGGCTGCTGCAGGGCCTGCAGTTCAGCCTCTCCTTCGCTTCTTCTGTCAGGTGAAACTTCGGCTGGCGATAGATAAAGGAAAACTGGAAGGGACGGTAAATCGCCTCATCGGCAGGCATCAAAAAGGTAAACGGCACATGAGCCTGATTCATATCCTCCAGCATTTTTTTAAGAATAGAACGCATATGCCCCTGGTGGCGGCTGTCTTTATCAGTAGCCACCCCCACAATATAATCGACCGGCCATTTTCCGTCCCGGCAGACAAAGGTGTATGGATTCAGCTGGGCCATGGACACCAGCCTTCCCGCCTCTGCCTTAATTAAAATCCTGTTGTCTTTCACCTTCTCCTGATAATAATAATCAGCAAAGGAAACAGAGTCATCTGGAAATGCCTCATGCCACAGCGTCCGGCAGCGCTGTTTTTCCTCATCATCGGCATAGCGAAGTCCATCCTTCCATAACGCTTCGGAACTGTCATTTTGAGCAGTTCCTGCCAGCTGAGCTGCCGTAAGCTCCTCCTCCGGCTCTGCCAGAACTCCTATCTTTTCTGCCCAGTCAAATCCCTCTTCTTTACCGGAGCCCTGGCCAAAAGAAATCTGCTGTACCAGATATTTCTTTGCAAAATCAATTGGACAGTAGGACATTTTCGCCCGCCTAAGTCCCTCCAGTCCCAGATCATCCTCCCGGTTCACCAGCTCGATTCCCGGAAATTCTTCTAATAGAAACTGCTGGTTGATCAGCTGATACAGCCCCCGCATCTCCGGATTGGCCTTCTCAATATGGATGACGGCCATCCGCTCCAGAGGGTTATAACTTCCAATCGAGAATGCCTCCATCTCTCCGTCCACATAGATTCCGCCCATGCGGATATTTAAGGAACAGCAGTTTCTCAGGATTTCGTGGATGCCCCTGACCTCAAAATCCAGGTGCTCCTCCACCTCCTCGCCCTTGCCCTCTCTCCAGCGGTCTAAAAACTTCCAGACATCCTGGATGTGATCGCAGGTCAGGGTTCTGTACTCATAGCGTCCTTCATACGCCTTTTTAAAAGCATTCAGGTTATTTTTCTTTTTGTGGAGTTTTTTTCCGGAAAGGGTTTTCAGGGCCTCAGCTGAATAAATGTAGTCTGCTGCTCCCTCCTCTTCCTTTACCAGATAGTTTTCCGGAGACAGCTTCAGGTACTTCACAGCCTCCTCATCCGCCAGATTGATCACTAGAGGATATCCTAATTCTTCATTAAAATACTTCTCCAATACCTGAAAGGCTTCCTTTAAGTCCTCCTCCCGGCACAGGGGCATGGCAGAAAATACCCGGCCCTTGTATTCCATCAGCCAGAGAAGCGCTTTATCCTCCCATATGGCATATCGTACATTATAATATTCTCTCCAGAGAAAACTCTCCAGAAATACGCTGTCACAGGTTTTATTGCGGCGCATCAGATAAAACGGTGTCAGCCTGTCAATATCCTTAGCGCTGATTGGTTTAAATTCCAGATTCATAGATTGATTTCCTTCCTGGTTTTTGCAATATTTTACCATATCCGCTCTGCGGATATGAGCCTTCGGCGGATACGCACGGTTTGAATCTGTATCTGCTTCGCTGTGTTCGCTCAAACCGGTATGCGCGATGATATAATGCCTGCTTTGCAGCCATTATATCATAATTTCCTTCTTTTATGGAAGCGGGAAGGCCTGAAAATCATGTCGTGAATAGATTTATAGATTTTTTCAATATATCTTTATTTTATATAGAAAATACCAATCTCGAACTGTTTAAAAAGGTGCTAAAATAGTAATATATTTCATACAGATGGGAGTTCTTAGTTTGAATAAACCGATGATTCAGATGGATGGAATTGTAAAGCGGTTCGGCTCCATCACAGCCCTTGACAACATGAATTTTCAGGCCTTCGGCGGGGAAATTACTGCCATTGTAGGTGATAACGGTTCTGGAAAAAGTACGCTGATTCAGATTCTCACTGGATGTCTGAAGCCGGATCAGGGCGTCATCCGGATCAAGGACCGCATATTCCGATCCCTGACAGTCAAAGAAGCAATGGAACAGGGCATCACAGCTGTCTATCAGGATCTGGCCCTTGATAACTGTAAGGACTGCGCCGGCAACCTGTTTCTTGGGCGGGAGCTTCTGCGCTTCGGACTTTTTCTGGATCACAGAGCCATGTACCGGGAGTCAGAACGGCTTTTAAAGCAGCTTCATATCCATATTCCAGATATCCGCCAGCCAGTAGAAAAAATGTCCGGCGGGCAGAGACAGGCAGTAGCTATTGCAAGAGCCGTGTACCAGAACGGTGATATTATGATTTTTGACGAACCCACCTCAGCTATGGGAATGAAGGAAACCGCCCGGATTATGAAGCTGTTCTGCGCCTTGAAAGAACAGGGGAAAACCATTATCCTGATCAGCCACAACCTGTTTCAGGTTTTCGACATTTCTGACCGGATCTGTGTCATCAAAAACGGCAGGCAGGTGGATTCCTTTCTTACAAAAGACAGCTCCCCGGAACAGCTGTACCAGACAATTATTGAAAAGGAAGAGCAGACCGATGACAAAGAAATGGATCAGTAAATATTCCCAGCAGCTGTTTCTGATGGCTGTGCTGTTATTTATCTGCGCTGTTTTAGCGGAAAAAAGCGAATATTTCTTTACATGGAAAAATATCAGAAATATTCTGGAGGCTGCCAGCTACCGGATGGTGCTGGCTGTGGGCATGACCTTTGTAGTAGCCTCCGGCGTGATGGATCTGTCTGCCGGATCCATTGTCTCCCTCTGTGGGGTACTGACGGCTCTGGCTCTTCACGGCGGAATAGGAATCCCGGCAGCCTGCCTTATGGGAATCGCGGCAGGCGGGCTGATGGGCGCCTTAAACGGCGTTCTCATCCACTGCACGGGAATCAATTTTTTCGTCCTCACCCTGGCCTCCAGCAGTATGCTCCGTGGTATTTCCTTAATGATTACAGACGGAAAACCCATCACCAAATTCGGAAAAGAATTCATGCAGCTGGGAATCGGGCGTATTGGTGAATTTCAGCTTCCTGTTCTCTTTGCTCTGGCGCTGATTCTTCTTTCCTTTCCTCTGATGTTCCACACAAAATGGGGAAATTATATTCAGGCTCTGGGAGGCAGCGAAACTGCCCTGAAACGATCCGGAGTAAGAACCGGCTTCTACCGCGTTTCCGTCCATATATTCCTAGGAATCGCAGCTGCTGTTACTGCCGTTATCGTCACTGCGCGCCTGAATTCCGCTGAACCAAATGCTGGTATGAATATGGAATTTGACGCTGTCACGGCAGTGATCATGGGCGGTACGCCCATCCGAGGAGGAAATGCCAGCATTACAGGAACTGTTCTGGCTGTTCTGATTCTGGGAATCATTCGAAACGGGCTGACACTTTTAAGCGTATCCTCAGACTTCCAGCAGTGGATCACTGGATTTTTGCTGCTGATGTCTGTATTAATTTCAGAAATTAAAGTCTGGAAGTTCAGGACTTTAATCAAATCATAAATCACAAAGATTGAGGAGGTAGTATGATGAGAAAATGTTTCACAGGTTTACTGGCAGCCGGCTGTATAGCAGCAGTATTAACAGGATGCGGCAGCTCTGACAGCGGAAAGGAAACGTCCGCTCCGGAGACAACGGCTGCTGCTGAAAAAACGACAGAGGCAGAAACTTCCAAAGAGACTGAGGCGGCAGAGGCTTCCTCCGGCAAGGTGGATCAGCTGCTGGCTGATGTGGAGACCAGAATGAGCGAAGCCTTAGGGGAGCTTCCGGAAAGCGGCCAGGGAGAGAAAATCGGCGTTCTTATAAGCTCCACCTCCAACGAGTTCTGGGGAACCATGAAGACCCGCTATGAAGAGGCAGCTAAGGATCTGGGAATTGAAGTCGAAGTGTTTGAGGCAGATGCCGAGGACGATACACAGGGACAGCTGGATGCATTAAACACCATGGTAACCATGGATTTCGATGCCATTATCCTCTCCCCGATTGACGGCACAAATCTGATTCCAGGCATCGTAGCTGCCAACGAGGCAGAAATCCCTGTCATCAACCTGGGACCTGGCGTAGACGGAGAAGCCTTAGCTGATGCAGGCGGCCATCTGGATGGAAAAATCACTGTAAACTTCGAGGAACAGGGCAGCACAGTTGCCAATGACATGATTGCCAGAATGGAGGACGGCGGAAAGGTTGCCATTCTCTCCGGACTGGAAGGTGCGGGACAGAGCGTAGGCAGAACAAACGGAGCCAAGGCCGTGTTTGAGAGCACAGAAGGCATTGAGCTGGCTGCTGTCCAGGCCTGCGACTGGGATACAGAAAAGGCTTATGAAGCAACCAAGGATATTCTCACTGCAAATCCGGATCTGGAAGGCATCTTCGCCTGCAACGACAACATGGCGTTAGCTGCTGTTCAGGCTCTCCAGGAGATGGGCAATGAAGACGTCATGGTATACGGCGTAGACTACACTTCCGATGCCAAGGCTGCTATCGAAGAGGGAACCATGATGGGAAGCATGACCTACTCCAGCGCCATCTACACAAAGGCAGCTGAGGAGATGGCTATGCTGATCTCTCAGGGCAAGACCTTTGAGGAGCCGGTTTACCTGCCGCTGACACTTGTAACACAGGACAATGTAGCTGACTTTGAAGGCTGGAAATAAGTATGAAGTATTTAATTGAGACAGCGCTTTTAACCCATGGTCTGCGCTCTCTGAGCAATGATTATCTGAAAGCTCACTGGACTCTTTCCGAGGCTCCTATCGCCTGGATCTGCAGAGGAGAAATCAGAATCGGAACTATGGAGGAATATCTCTCCTTCCGCACAGAAGCCCAGTCTGCCATCAGAATTGACTGCGAGATCCTGGACAAGGCTCTGCAGGACGGCCTTTCCGGGGCTCTCACAGCCTCCGGAACTATGGCTGTGTGCAGAAAACTTGGAATTCCCATGGCAGTCACCTGCGGTATGGGGGGCATTGGAGATATTAAAGGAGAGGAGCTCTGCCCGGATCTTCCCGCTCTGGCTGAAATTCCTGTTATCCTGGTATCTACTGGCCCCAAGGATATGCTGGATCGACAGGCTACCATCTCCTGGCTCACCTCCCACGGTGTCCAGGTCATCGGCGCAGAACGCAATTTCTGCACCGGATATGTGTTTACCGGCGAACCAGTACAGCTTCAGGCAGTTCTGAAGGACTCCGCGTTTGCAAATCAGCCTGGTTCCCTTCGGCCCCCGCTTCTGATTATCAATGAAATTCCGGAAGAAAAGCGAGTAAAGGATCGCCAAATTCTCGCAGAAGCTGTGGCAGAGGGAAAACGGGCAGAGCAGGAGGGCCGGTATTTTCATCCTGCTGCCAATGGGAAAATCGACGAGCTGACAGATGGGTATTCCTCTGAAATTCAGCTGGCATCCCTGTTGGCAAATGCAGAACTGGCAGGACGAATCCTGTAGCAGGATTCATATCCCTGAAAAAACAAAAAACGACAGACCTGGTGATACGGCCGGGCTTTCACAAAAAAGCCTGTTCATCTGTTCACCAGGTCTGTCATTTTTCTTATTTAACCGCTGTGATGATGTTATCCCTCAATGGCAATATAGCGGTTTTCTTCCATCTTCTTCTGTTCCTTTTTCGGGAAGGAAATTTTCAGGATACCATCCTCAAATCTGGCCTTGATATCCTCTTCACTGATTTGCTCTCCGATGTAAAAACTTCTGCTGCAGGAGCCGCTGTAGCGCTCTCTTCTGATGTATCTGCCTTCCTTGTCTTTCTCATCCTTGTCAAGGCCCTTAGCGGCGCTGATAGTCATATAGCCATCCTTCAGCTCTGCTGTAACCTCTTCCTTCTTAAATCCCGGAAGGTCGATATCCAGCTCATAGGTATCGTCAGTCTCTCTCACATCTGTCTTCATCATGTTCTTCGCGTGTTTTCCGTACAGCGGATTGCGTCCCTCGAAGAAATTCCTGTCAAATGGGAAATCCATCCAATCGTCAAATAAATTCTCTCCAAAAATGCTTGGCATTAACATAAAACATACCTCCTATCCTTTCAGATGTTACGGTTCCGTTTCATGGCTGGGACTGTAATATCATCGTCTGCTGTCTGCAGACTGTTATCAGTTTTTCTGTTGTCAGAACTCAGAAGGTGCTTTCAGGTCTTACTTTTGTTCCCCTCTCCTTTGTTCTATCTGTAATATAACACATGTTATTAGCAATGTCAAGCATTGAGTGCTAATTTTTAAAAAAAAATTATTTCTTTTCACACCTATTTCTGCTCAGGACAGCTTTCATTCATACTGCACTCAAACAAAAATGCTTCTCCTGGATGATCGGTCTTCCTTTCCCCTGAAAATGATGTATAAACTTTTATCTGTGTAAAGCCTGCTGCTTTTAAATACTGTTCCATTTCCCCTTCCCGGTAGAGGTAAATCTGAAAATCCATTTCCTCTCTCTGCTGCAGCTTTGAATCGCAGTACAGCTCATAAATACCCGGCAAAAACTGGATCTGCGCCATCTTATCATAAAAACTTTTTGTTTTTAAAATCAGGTCAAATCCCTCTTTTGTTTTTACAGATGCAGAAACCTCATACCCATTGCTGTCCGGGCATCGATCTGCTTCTGTCTCAACTGAAAAAACAAGCTTTCCTTTTTCAGACAGACACTCTCTCAAATTTTTTAATATTTTTCTGCACAGCCCAATATCAGTAAACAGAGAAATTGAACCAGCTGGAATGAAAATATAATCATACTTTTCTTTTGGGCAATACTCTGACAGATCAGCCTGAATTACCTTCGCGTCCGGTGCCTTCTGCTTCAGTTGAGCCAGCATTTCACCTGACAAATCAAGTCCCGTTATATCAAATCCCCATTCCATAAAAGGGATTAAAAAGCGGCCGCTTCCGCACAGCGGTTCTAAAATTCTGCATCCTTTCTCTGCATAAGAAAGATAGAAGTTCAGCTCCTCTTCTGAAGCCTTCTCATGTAAAATTTCATACATCCTGGTACATAAACTGCCATAGTAATTCTGCCTTCTCATTCTGCATCTCTCCTGATTTTTTTCACCGTATCTTCCCTGGCCTCTCTGCGAAGCTGCCGCATATATTCAGAAAAGGCAGTTTTATCCTCCCCATAGGTCTGGTTCAGCTCGTATTCCATGGGAAGCCAGGTACTCAAATCTGATAAATTATGCTGCAGTACCGCCTCCATACTGTCTATGGCCTTATAAATCCTGGCTTCCAGTGTGCTGCGTTCCGCCATTTCATTATATAAAGCTTCCATCTTTTCTGCATATGGAGCCGGAAGGGAGGAAACCCAGTCTCGGAGAAGCCGCTCCTCCCTCTCTTCATCTTCCTCTGTCTTTTCAAAAGCCGGTATGTCCCCGGTAAAGGCCTCCCCCAGATCATGAATGATGCACATAGCCGTCACCTTATCCATATCCGCCTCAGGAAATTCATCCCGCATGAAAAATGCCATCAGAGTCATCATCCAGCTGTGCTCTGCCACACTTTCCCGCCGTCCCTTAGATGTATAGCAGTGGCGTGTGGTATCCTTTAACCGCTCCGCAACTGTCAGCGTCTCGATCAGTTTTCTTGCCTCCATCTCTTCCTCTCCCTTCTGCTGCCCTGCTTCGCAGGCATAACATTCCTCTGCACGTCCTCTCTTCTGTTTCCAGGCCATCCGCTACTCTAAATATTCCAGAAGCTGATATACTCTCTCTTTGGTCAGCTCTGCCGCTTTCTGGCTGATTACCATAGACTGCATACTTCCTCCCTCATGGGGCGCTCCGGCGTCTTTTGCCGCTGCTTCCTTCTCCTGAATCCACGCTCTCTGCTCACTGGTCAGCGTCTCCATCTCTTTACTGTCTTTCGACTGCTTCAGCACGTCCCACAGCTGGTTCAGCGCAGAGTCCCACATCTCATAAATTTCCTGGCTTTTCCTGTTTAAATCGGCCTGCGTCAGAGAGCTGTCTGTCTCAAGCTCTGCCTCAAGCTTTGATGTCTGTTTCTCTGTATTATCAATCAAATCCTTAATTCCCTGGAAACTGTCCCAGCCTCTGAAGCCGTACTGCTGGTTTTCATTGTTCAGCACATAAGAAGACAGTTCTGTCTCTTCTGACGATGACAGATCATAATAGCCGATCCAGCTTCTGAGCTCCTCTGACAGAGACTGAAGCGGCGTACCCGGCAGATGGATAAGAATTCGATCTGCCCCGTCCAGCCCGTAAACATCTGAATAGCAGTAACGGACTCCATCCTTTATTTCCTCTGTCCCTGCCGTATTCTTATATTCCATGGAAGCGATTCTTACTGCATAGGTATAAGCGTCTATTTTTTCCGGTTCTGTAAACTGTCCTTTAAAATCACATAAATACACCGTGCCGTTGGGATAGGTCTCTCCCATGCTCCCCATATCAGAGTCAAAATATTCTCCCTCAAAGCTTCCATCCGGCCGGATATCCAGCAGAGTAGACCAGCCTCCGGCTCCGCTGGAAAAAACAAACTGGATGTGCTTCAAATCCTCAAAGCTCAGATCTGCCTCTGAACTCTCCCCCTCACTGGTTTCCCCGGCAGAACTGCTTTCTGTCTCTGTATCCTGGGCGTCATCATAGATGGAAAGTCCTCCGGCCGTACTCTCTGTCGTCGATGCTGCCTCTGTTTCAGCTATCGTTTCAGCTGCCATCTCTGTTTCCTTTTTCGTGCATCCGCTGAAGGCCAGCGCCGCCGCTCCTGCAAACACTGCAGCTGTTATCTGATATCTCTTCATATTGAATTCCTCCTGTTTCTGACTCCGATTCACATTTCCAGTATCCTTATTATACACGATTTCATCTGCGCCAGAAAACAGAAACCTGTCTTTCCTCCAGGTATTTATGTATATTTGCCGTTTTTTTCATTAAACTAAAATCAGACACAGCTGCACATCCAGAATAAAAAAGTTCTTTACCAGCTATCTGTTTTAGAGTATAATGATATCAATAACTATTTCTATTATAATACACTGTAACTTACACTGATATAATTCAAGAACGCTCCTACACGGTTCTTGACTGCGAAAAAGGAGGAGCACTTATGCATATGGTAAAATTGAGAGACGATTTTTACTGGACTGGAGTCACAGACGAGAATCTGCGCGTCTTCGACATCATCATGTACACAGAGTTTGGAACCACCTATAATTCCTATGTATTAAAAGCTGGTGACAAAACCGTCCTGTTTGAAACTGCCAAAGCAAAATTTTTTGATGACTATATTAAAAAGCTGAATGAAATCATAGATGTCCACCATATTGATTATCTGGTTGTCAGCCATACAGAACCGGATCACGCAGGAAGCGTGGAACAGCTTCTGGATTTAAGCCCACAGATGAAAATTCTGGCTACCGGCTGTGCCATCGGTTTTTTAAAGGAAATTGTAAACCGTGATTTTGTCAGCATTCCGGTGAAGGATCACCAGCGAATGGAAATCGGAAACAAGACTCTGCAGTTTCTGATTGTACCGAATCTCCACTGGCCGGACACGATGTACACCTTTATTGAAGAGGAACAGATTTTAGTAACCTGTGATTCCTTCGGCTCCCACTATGCCCATCAGGGCGTGCTGGCCAGCACAGTTCCCAGCCAGGAAGACTATTTGAAGGCAGCCAAATACTACTATGACTGCATTATCGGCCCCTTTAAGCCCTTTATGCTGAAGGCTTTAAACAGGGTAAAAACTATGGATATCTCCATGATCTGCACAGGCCACGGCCCGGTGCTTGATACAGCGGAATCCATTAAAACCATCATGCAGAAATATGAAGAGTGGTCCACGCTTATCAATCCCAACACGAAAAAAACAGTGGTGATCCCCTATGTCAGCGCCTACGGCTACACAAAAGAGCTGGCAGAAAAGATTGCAGAAGGAATTAAAGACAGCGGCGATATCGATGTACGTTCCTACGATATGGTGGAAGCGGACAAGGCTGCTGTAGAACAGGAGCTTTTGTTTGCCGATGGTATTCTGCTTGGCACACCTACCATTCTCGGTGAAGCTCTGGCCCCTATCTGGGAACTGACCCTCTCCATGTTTGCCGGAACCCACGGCGGAAAATTTGCCGGAGCTTTTGGAAGCTATGGCTGGAGCGGCGAAGGTGTTCCCCATATATTAGAGCGCTTAAAACAGCTGCGTATGAAAGTAGATGACGGATTCCGTGTACGCTTTAAGCCCAGCCGTTCTGATTTGGTGGGGGCCTATGAGTACGGCTACCAGTTCGGCTGCCGCGTATTAAATATCGAATCCTGCAGGCTGAAAAAGACCGGAGCCAGAACTCTGGTAAAATGCCTTGTCTGCGGTGAAATTTTCGATTCCTCCCTGGAAATCTGTCCTGTCTGCGGCGTTGGAAAAGAAAACTTCATTCCTGCTGAAGCAGAGGAAAATACCTTCTTCAACGATACAAAGGAATACTATGTGATTCTTGGAAACGGAACTGCCGGTCTGAATGCAGCCAAAGCCATACGCCAGCGCGATAAGACAGGAGCGGTCATTATGATTTCCAACGAAGCCTATCCTTCCTATAACCGGCCTATGCTGACAAAGAGTATGCTGGCTTCCCTGACTCCGGAGCAGATTGCAGTCGAAACAGAGAGCTGGTACGAAGCAAACAACATTTACCAGATACTTGGAAGAACTGCTGTCTCTGTGGATACAAAAAAATCTGAGGTCATTCTGGATGACGGCAGCCAGATTCACTTTACCAGACTGATTTACGCCCTGGGAAGCGAAAGCTTCATTCCTCCGATTCCAGGCAGCGGCAGAGAACAGGTTATCGCTGTCCGCCGTATCAGCGATGTTGAAAAAATTTCCAGCCTTCTGAAAACCTCAAAAACTGCCGTTGTTATCGGCGGAGGCGTGCTGGGACTGGAAGCGGCCTGGGAACTGAAAAAAGCCGGTCTTTCCGTTACGGTTCTGGAAGCGGCGCCTATGCTGATGGGACGCCAGCTGGATGCCACAGCCGGATCCATTCTGGAAGAAATAAGCAGACGAAACGGTATTTCCATTCATACCGGTGTTTCCATCACCTCTATTGACGGGGATGAAACCGGCGCTGTAAGCGGCGTTTCCCTCTCTTCCGGAGAGGTACTCCCGGCTGACCTTGTCATCGTATCTGCCGGTGTACGCGCTAATACAGCCCTGGCCCAGGAAATGGGTCTGAAAACAGAAAAGGCAGTCGTTGTAAACAGCCGGATGGAGACAGGGATGAAACATGTCTATGCCTGCGGAGACTGTGCTGAGTATAAGGGAGCCAATTTTGCTATCTGGCCGGAGGCCTCTGAGCAGGGCCGCGTTGCCGGAGCTAACGCGGCAGGCGATGAACTGGAATACCGCCCTGTATCCTCCGCCCTCACCTTTAACGGCATGAACACCTCTCTCTATGCCGCTGGAGATAATGGAAAGAATCCGAACCTGCTTTACAAAACTGTAGAATTTAAAGATATGGGAAAAGAACAGTACCGAAAGCTTTACTTCCTGAATAACCGTCTGTGCGGTGTCATTCTTATCGGCGATCTGTCCCAGATGGCCCGGATGACAGAATTTCTGGAGCAGCATGCTTCCTACAACGAAGTTATGAAATAAAGCAGGACTCTGTTTTTCTATAAAAAAGGCAGCCCGGCCGGGCTGCCTTTTTTACAATTCTATTTTCTTGCGCGTCTTCTCATTCCCTCATAGACAATAAGTCCGGCGGCCATCACTGCAATACTTCCCAGAGACATCACAGTGGCCTTCAGCCCGGCCAGACACAGCTGGTTAATAATCACAAACACTCCGCTTCCAATGGCTATGGCAGGCATCAGAGGATATCCTGGAACCCGATAGCTTCTCGGCAGATCCGGCTGTATTTTCCTGTACCGAATCACTGCCATAAATGTAAGCGTATAAAAAGTCCAGCTGGAAAAAACTGCCAGATCTGTCAGCAGGTTAAACTGTCCTGTCATGGACAGCAGGATCCCAAGACCACCTACTAACAGAAGACAATTTCCAGGCACATAATTTTTATTCAGCTTTGAAAGACTCCTGCTGCCTGGAAACAGTCCCTGTGAGGCCATAAAATAGGCCACTCTGGAACCGGAAAATACAAAGCCATTGCAGGCGCCGAATACGGAAACAATAATTCCTGCTGATACCAGCCTTCCTCCGGCCTCGCCAAACAGGACAATCGCCACTGCAGAAGCAGGAGCCGGAAGCTTCGCCAGCTCCTCGGCTGGAAGTACCTGGAGATACGCCAGATTCATGACAAAATACACAGCTGTAATAATAGAAACGCCGCCGATAATAGCCCTCGGCAGATCCCGCTCTGTATGTTTCATTTCTCCTGAAATAGCGCCTACTGCCGTCCAGCCCTCAAAAGCAAACAGGACCGCCACCATCAGCTGTCCCACAGCGCTCACCGGATTCACTCCCTCACCCAGCATGGGGGAAAAAGCAGGATAATGGCCCTTTCCCCACAGAAAGCCGAACACCATCAGAAGAATCAGGGGAATCATTTTACAGATAGTAAAGATTACCTGAACGCCTCCGCCCACCTTAGATCCCATCATGTTCAAAAAGACAATCAGACAAATCACAGCCGCTGCACAGGGAATCACCAAATCATCTCCTATGAACAGCGCTGCCTGCTGGGCGCAGGCTACCGCCAAAGCGGAAACCATGGCCGGGTAAAACAAAATAACCTGAACCCAGCCTGCCAGAAATCCTGCCTTCGGTCCGTAAACACGGCTCAGATAAGTAGGAATACCTCCTGTTTCTGGAAATAATATGGCAATTTCTGCAAATGTCAAAGCCGCCGCTATACTTACCAGTCCTGTAATTACCCAGGCAAGCATTCCAAGCCCCGGCGCACCTCCTGTCACACTGTAAATCGCCTGAGGCTTAAAAAAAATACCGGAACCAATCACACAGCCCACCACCGTAGAAATTGCCGTAGCAAGCCCCAGCTCCCTCTTAAGCCCCTCGTTTGGGCTGTCTGTCCCCTGATGTCTTCCTCTCTCCTGCTCCATTATACTGTTCCTCTTTCACTTTCTGCAGCAATCGCTTCCATCTTTTTCATCCTTTTTTCTTCTCATCCAGACAGAATTCCCAGCCGCATTTTGAGATCTATGATATCATTTTTAAAAGAGCCGGGCAACCAGTAAATCCCCTGAATTTCTGTTTTTCTGTACAGAAAAACAGAGTCCCTTCAAAAAGCCAATTCTTTTCAAAAGGACTCTGCAGCATATTAATTCAGAGAAACTCCGCGTTTCTTTTCAACTGCTCTCTCTACAGCCTTTTCTGTTTCCATAATCGGAATAATCAAGGCGGAAAGCAGCAGGGCAGCTCCATATTCCATCATAGAAATATGTTCGAACTCAAAGGCTTCCCTGAGCGCTGGCACATAAATGACAACCGTAGTACATACAAGAGACAGAATAAAGGATCCAATCAGGTACTTATTCTGCTTCGGCAGCGTAAAAATAGAATGTCTTCTGGAACGCATATTAAAGGAGTGGAAAATCTGTACCATGGACAGTGTCAGAAAAGCCATGGTCATTCCATCTGGAGAATCTGTAATCTCCCACACACCTGATTCCATATAGTGTCCCAGGAAGTATGCCGCCATGGTGAGCACCGTAATCACAATCCCCTGGAATACAATATCAAATCCCATGCCATTTGCAAAAATTCCATCTTTAGAATTTCTCGGCGGTCTCTGCATTGTATCCTTCTCTGCTTCCTCCATTCCCAGGGAAATAGCCGGGAAGCAGTCTGTAATCAGATTGATCCAGAGCAGGTGAACTGGCTTTAAAATCGTAAAGCCCATCAGGGTAGCCATAAATACAGAAATGACTTCCGCCAGGTTTGCAGACAGCAGGAACTGAATCGCCTTTCTGATATTGTCGTAAATTCTGCGTCCCTCTGCCACAGCAGAAACAATTGTCGCAAAGTTATCGTCAGCCAGCACCATATCTGCTACGTTCTTTGTAACATCCGTTCCCGTAATTCCCATTCCAATTCCAATATCTGCCGATTTGATGGAAGGGGCGTCGTTGACACCATCTCCTGTCATAGCTGTAATCTTTCCCAGCTTCTTCCAGGCTTTTACAATACGCACCTTGTGTTCTGGCTGAACTCTGGCATAAACAGAGTAATTCTGAATGGTTCTGTCCAGCTCTTCATCAGAAATAGCATTTAATTCAGCGCCTGTAACAGCCTTCTGACCTTCCGCCAGAATTCCCAGCTGCCTTGCAATGGCTGCTGCTGTATCCCTGTGATCTCCTGTAATCATAATCGGCCGGATTCCGGCGCTGCGGCACTGGTCAATGGCCTCTTTCACCTCCGGACGGATCGGGTCTATCATTCCGGAAAGTCCCAGATAGGTTAAATCCTTCTCAATGGCCGCTGGAGCCGCATTCTCCGGCATGATATCATAAGTCTTATAAGCGGCGCAGAGTACGCGCAGCGCCTGATCTGCCAGCTTTTTATTTTCCTCCAGGATATGCCGTTTTATCTCATCTGTCATCGGCACTTCCTGTCCATCTACATAAGCCTTTGTACAAAGCCTTAAGACCTCATCCGGCGCTCCCTTGGTAAACTGTATGAAGCCTCCGTCTGGACTGCTGTGAATAGTGGACATCATCTTTCTCATAGAGTCAAAAGGCGCTTCCCCGACTCTCTCATATGTTTTCTTCAGCTCGTCCTTGGGCATTCCGGCCTTTAACGCATCATTTACAAGGGCACACTCTGTGGGCTCTCCCACTGCCTCTCCCTGTTCCAGCTCTGCATCACAGCAGAGTGCCATTGCCTTAATCAGGAAATTTTCATCTGCAGCAGAATGTTCCACCACTGTCATCTTGTTCTGAGTCAGGGTTCCTGTCTTGTCAGAACAGATAATCTGGGTACAGCCCAGAGTCTCCACTGCTGTCAGCTTTCTGATAATCGCATGATTTTTAGACATTTTTGTAACGCCGATAGATAACAGAATCGTCACAACAGCTGCCAGGCCTTCCGGGATCGCTGCCACAGCCAGTGATACCGCTATCATAAAGGTATTCAGCACCAGTCCGCTGTCAACGCCGGTTCCGCTGATCATGCTTCGGGCAATATTGACACCAAATACCAGTGCGCAGATACCCAGCACTATCACTGTCAGGATCTTGGAAAGCTGATTTAACTTCATCTGAAGAGGTGTCTCCTCTTCTTTCGCACTGGCTATCGCATCAGCAATTTTTCCCATCTCCGTATCCATCGCTGTCCCACAGATCACTGCCTTTCCGCGTCCGTATACTACGGTAGAACCCATGTACACCATATTTTTCCGGTCGCCTAAAGGCACTTCTCCATTCTCATCTGCAGAAACTGGTTCCTCCGTCTTTTCCACTGCTACTGACTCTCCTGTCAGAGCAGCCTCCTCTACCTTCATAGAGGCGCATTCAATGATTCTTGCATCTGCCGGAACAGCATCTCCTGCCTCTAAAATCACAATGTCGCCTGGAACCAGTTCCTCGGATTTGACTGTCATCTGGTGGCCGCCGCGGATGACCTTCGACGTAGCAGCCGCTATCTGCTGCAGCGCCTCAATAGCCGCTTCAGCCTTAGATTCCTGATATACACCCAGCACAGCGTTAATCACAACTACCAGCATAATGATAATTGTATCTGCAAAGCTCTCGCCCCGGTGAACCGCTGTAATTCCAGATACCACAGCCGCCGCTATAAGCACCAGAATCATAGGATCTGTCAGCTCTGACACAAACTTGTGAAGAAGGCTTTCCTTTTTGCCTTCTTTCAGCTTATTGGAACCATGTTCCGCAAGCCGTCTGGCAGCCTCCTCCTGCGTCAGGCCGCTGTCGGATGCATTCAGATTTTTCATCACCTCTTCGTGGGGTAAAAGGTATTCTTTTCTGTTTTCACTCATACGCCTTCTATCCTTTCTTTCTGTATTCGAACTTCTGCCAGTATCTGTCTCCTGTCCTATAGTATTCCCCGAAAGCAGCTCTTTTTTCTGTAAAATGGGAAAGATTTTCCTGTAAAATAAAAAAAGACGTTCAGCATATCTTGCATATGCTAAAAGTCTTGTCTTTCTGCAAAAGCAAAGCGGTATACAGAAACCATACAGCCACCGGGTTGACGCCGGGAAGTGTTGACTGTATGAAGATAACTACTCCCTTTTAACTCTATATTCAGAAGTTCTTTCTTTTCATTTCCTATTGTATAACATCTGTTAAAGATGTGTCAACTGATTTTTCTTGTAGCATATCTTTTATTTTTCCTGTATGATAGTCCTAGAATACAATTTATTTACAAGAATACAGGAGTATTACCATGAACCCGAATCACCAAACATTTCCGCCTGTCTCAGGCGCTGTAAACATACTAAGTATCACTGCCCAGAAGCCTCACAGCACAGGAAGCGGAGTATATCTGACTGAGATCGTCCAGGCACTCCACCGCCAGGGATGCCGCCAGGCTGTCCTGGCTGGAATCTGCCGGGAGGATTCCGTCAGCTTTCCAGAAGACGTTGTCTTTTATCCTGTGTATTACCAGTCTGACCAGATTCCATTTCCCATCTGCGGAATGTCTGATGAAATGCCCTATGAAAGCACTCGATATCAGGATCTGACACCCACAATGACAGCGCAGTTTCTGAATTCTTTCGGAAAAGTCCTAAAACAGGCCTTAAATGAATTCAAGCCGGATCTGATTATCTGTCACCACCTGTACCTTCTGACTGCACTGGCCAGAGAAATCACGCCTGCTGAGAGTACTCAGAATACAAATAAGCCCAGAATTGTCGGAATCTGTCATGGCTCGGATCTGCGTCAGTTTAAAAAAAATCCCATGAATCGTGACTACATCCGCTCACAGATCCGCTGTCTCGATACGATCTGGTGCCTCCACAGAGAGCAGGGCCAGGAAATTATACGGCTGTTTGGCTGCAGCCCTGAAAAGGTTAAGATTCTGGGAACTGGCTATAACAGTCTGATTTTTAAAAAAATATCCCCACTGTTGGCAGAGCATAAAATTGCAAATTCCGAACAGTCCCCATCTCCAGGCAGAATCCGTCTGATATTTGCCGGAAAGCTGTCTGAAAAAAAAGGGGTAAAAAGCCTGCTTCGCTCTCTCCGGCTTCTGCCTCCCGATCTGGCAGAACGTCTGTCTCTTACTCTTGCCGGAGGACGGGGAAATCTCCAGGAATTTCAGGAGATAAAACAGCTGGCGGATCCAGAACAGGGCTGTCCATGTGCCGTAGAGTTTCCCGGAAGACTGTCTCAGACTGAGCTGGCACAGCAGATGAACCAGTCCGATCTGTTCATCCTCCCCTCCTTCTATGAAGGGCTTCCCCTGGTTCTTATCGAGGCTTTGGCCTGTGGTCTCAGACCCATATGCACTGATCTGCCGGGAATCCGTCCCTGGATGGATGAAAATGTACCGGGACACGGGATTATTTTTGTAGCGCCTCCAGACATGGAACATGAGGACGAACCTGTCGCTTCCTCTCTTCCAGCCTTTGAGGCAAAACTGGCTGAAGCTATCATCCAGGCTGCCGACTGTATGAGTTGTATGAGTTCTCCAGTGTCCAGACAGGAACGCCTGGACAACAGCCTGCAGCAGCTTTCCTGGGATGGATTATGTAAACGTCTTTTAGAAGATATAGAAAGATAACTCTGCAAAGTAACAAAGAACAAGCAAAAAAGTGAGGTTTTTGACATGAATAGATTAAAAATCAGAACCGTTGTTTTCGGAGAGGGACGTCCTAAAATCTGTGTTCCTATTGTGGGAACACAGGAGAACGAAATCTTATCTGCCGCAGCAGCTTTAAAGGAAACGCCTGCCCAGGTAGCAGAATGGAGAGCAGACTGGTTCTCTGATATTCTGGATGAACAGAAAAAACCTGATTTAAACGCTGTCACAGGCATTTTAAAACAGCTGCGAACCATTCTGGGGGAAATGCCTCTGCTTTTTACCTTCCGCACTGCCGCCGAAGGCGGCGAGAAAAGCATTTCTCTTCAGGATTACAAAACGTTGATTTTAACAGCAGCCAAAGATGGTCTTTCCGATTTAATTGATGTGGAGCTGTTCACTGCCGAAGAATCTGTTCGGGAACTGACAGAACAGATTCATAACCTGGGGGCCAAAGTCATTATTTCCAGCCACGATTTTCAGAAAACGCCGGATGCTCAGGTACTTGTAAACCGCCTCTGCACTATGAGGAAGATTGGGGCTGATCTTCCAAAAATAGCAGTAATGCCCCAAAGCCGGAGAGATGTTCTGACTCTTCTGGATGCGACAGAAGCTGCTTCCAGACACTTAGACTGTCCTATTATCACCATGTCCATGTCAGGCTCTGGAGTGATCAGCCGAATATGCGGAGAAGTCTTCGGCTCTGCCATGACCTTTGGAGCATTTGGAAAAGCCTCTGCTCCCGGCCAGATAGATGCTGACGAACTGGCCGCCGCGCTTGAGCTTCTCCATAAAAATATGTAATATGCAGCATAAGGGAGCTGTCCTTTTTAGAGGGAGGCTCATAAGGAAGTAAATATAATCTCTGATGAAACCGGCGTATCGAAAGTCACGCCGGTTCTTCTATCTTTGTTGGCAGTTCCGGTTTCGCAAGCGGAATACAGATTTTCCCCACATAAGTAAAATATATTTCAATAGTGACATGCTTTCTCCCGCCGATTTTCTCCGGGCTGTGAACGACAATCTTGTCAATCAACTCATTCACGGTGGAAGCATCAAGTTCCGGCAATTCAGAATACCTGTCGGCAAGTTGGAGGAAACGCCCCACATCAGCAATCTGTTCCGCCTCATTTTCAATTTCCTTTTCCAACGAGGAAGCAAGTCGTTGAATCTCCGCCTGTTCCGTTTCATACTGCGCCGAAAGTTTGTGAAAACGGAGGTCGCTCAATTTCCCCAGAACAGAATCCTCATAAAGTCTTTGGATGATCTTGTCCAAATCTTCCATGCGCTTCTGCGCCCCGGAGAGGGCTTTCCGCTTCTGCGTCAACTCCGCTTTCCGGCTGGCTTCGTCCTGTGCCAGCATTTCCTGCGTGAAATCATCCCGGAACAGCCGCACATAGGTCAGCGTTCCCTGAATACATTCCAGAACCCTCTTGTAAAGCGTGACCTCCCGGATATAATGAATCTTGCAGGAGCCTGTGTTGCTCTTGTAATTGGAACATACAAAATGATCCTGTGAATCATCTTTGTAGGTATTGCAGGTGCAGTAATAAAGTTTTGCACCGCAATCAGCACAATAGACAAGGACGGAAAAAATACTTGTTTTTCCTGTCTTTGTCGATCTGCGTTTGTTTGTCCGTAATTCTTGCACCCGTTCCCACTGTCCGCGCTCAATGATTGCCGGCTGTGTGTCCTCAAATACTCGTTGGTTTTCTTTCGGATTCATCATACGCTTTTTGAATTTCAGGGATTTGGTATAGGTCTTGAAGTTGACGGTACAACCGGTGTATTCCGGTCTTTCCAATATTCCGGCGACAGATTTGGAACACCACTGGTACATGTTATCTGGCATTGTCCATCCCTTTTGCTTCGCATGATACGCAGTAACGGTCAATACTCTATCAGCGGTCAGGATTTTTGCAATCTGCATGGGGCCTTTCCCTGCAATGCACAGGCCAAAGATACGCCGTACCACCTTTGCCGCTTCTTCGTCCACAACCCATTTCTTTTTATTCTGTGGATCTTTCACATATCCATAGGGCGGGTTGCTGGCAATGTGTTCCCCAGCCTCCCCGCGCATTTTCACAACGGCACGGATTTTCTTGCTGGTGTCTTTTGCGTAATAATCGCTAAAAACATTCTTGAATACAGCAAAATCATTCTCGCCTTTGGCGCTGTCCACATCGTCATTGATAGCGATAAAGCGAACGTCATAGGCGGGGAAAATAAAATCCTGCAAACGTCCCATGTAGGAATACTCCCTGCCCAGACAAGACAGGTCTTTAACGATTAGGG
>CAUCIO010000015.1 GCA_958442925.1 uncultured Clostridium sp.
GCAGCTTATTCAAGTGCGCCCATTTATGGTTTTCCTCTACTTTCTTTCACACTAAATCCTCCTGCAGCTTAAAAATTAAAGAGTGTATAATTATATTTTTTTAACCGGTCCCAGGCGGCATTTCTGGAGTCCTCGTCGTAAAAATTAATAGACAGGGCGCCTTCGCCGTTTTCACGGTTGTGATTGATTCCAATGTTTTTAATGCTGATGCCTTTTCCTGCTAAAATGGCAGAGATAATGGAGATGGCTCCTGGTTCGTCGCATACGTCCACAGAAAAGGAGTAGTCGGGAGCAATGGGGCCGGAAACCCGCGTTTCAAAGGAGTTCCGGTAGTTTCTGGAAGTTTCAAACAGTTCTCTGACAGATGCGCTGTCCCTGCTGTCCAGAACGCCTAAAATATGGTTTAAGGATTCGATATAGTCTCTTAAAAGGGAGGCAATATTACCTTCATTTGTCATGCAGATCTGCTCCCACATAACAGGAGAGGCAGAGGCGATTCTTGTGATATCTTTAAAGCCTCCGGCAGCCAGCTGTTTCATCAGGCCTTGTGTTCCGTCCTTGTCCCGGACCAGGTTTACCAGGCTGGAAGCGATAATATGGGGCAGATGGCTGACAGCGGCCACAATCCGGTCGTGCTCCCTGTAGTCTAAAACAAGCGGGATAGCGCCGATGAGGGAGGCCACCTGTGTCATCATGGCCACAGAAGATTCTGGCGTTTTATCTGTGGGGGTCAGAATATAGTAGGCGTTTTCCAGAAGGTGATCTGTGGAATTTTCATAGCCTGTCTTTTCTGAACCAGCCATAGGATGTCCGCCGATAAAAGACTCCTCCATGGCGAGGGACTGAACGGCCTCGTGAATCTGCGTCTTGGTGCTTCCCACATCTGTGATGACGGCGCCTGGCTTCAGATAGGGCTGAATCTGCTCTAAATAAGAAGCGTTATATTCAACCGGTGTGCAGAGAAAAATAATGTCGCATTGTCTGAGCGGTTCTCCCACGCCGTCTAAAATTATATCTACAGCTCCATCTTCCTGGGCCTTCAGAAGGCGGTCACGGGAGCGCATATAGGCCATCACAGTGGTAGCCGGATCGCGTTTTTTCAGGGCTCGGGCAATTGAACCGCCGATCAGTCCCAGCCCGATAAATCCTGCGGTGAGATGTTGTGTCTGCATAGTGTGTCCTCCCTGATTTTACAGTATAGCGCAGCAAATATGCTGCTGTTTTCAGACAATACCAAGTTTATCATATCAGACGGTCTTGTCAACTGTTTCTAACACCCTTTTCGCGGCGGATTTCCATGAAAAACGAAAAGAAGAGTTTCATTATTTCGCTGAAAAACGCAGGGAAGATTTCAGAAGAAGGGAAAACTGTCAATAAAAATGGGGAAAACCGACTGTATTGGCAAAATGGTGAAAAAATATAAGAGAATAGGAAGGAAAAAACAAGGATAAATAGAAAAAAATAGAAAAAGTCAAAAGAAATATTGTATAAAGTGCATATTTAACTTGAAATTTTCTTTATTTTCTTGTAAAATATCATCATGGACTAAAATTTATCTACGGGAGGAATTTTAATATGAATGTGTACGGGACAAAACAGATTCGCAACGTGGTGCTTCTTGGACATGGCGGAGCAGGCAAAACGACAGCAGCAGAAGCTATGGCGCTTGTAACAGGCGTTACTAAGCGGATGGGAAAGGTTGCAGACGGAAGCACTATCAGCGATTATGATAAAGAAGAGATAAAGCGTCAGTTCTCCATTTCCACAAGTCTGGTGCCCTTAGAGTATAATGGTGAAAACGGACCGATTAAAATTAACCTGTTAGATACTCCTGGATATTTTGACTTCGTAGGCGAGGTGGAGGAGGCTATGAGCGTAGCTGACGCCGCGATTATCGTAGTAAACTGCAAGGCCGGTATAGAGGTTGGAACTGAGAAGGCATGGGAGCTGTGTGAGGAATACCGTCTTCCCAGAATTATTTTCGTGACTAACATGGACGACGATCAGGCCAGCTTCCGTGAGCTGATCTTAAAGCTGGAGAAGCGTTTCGGAAGAAAGATTGCTCCGTTCCAGGTACCGATTCGTGAGAATGAGAAGTTTGTAGGTTTTGTAAACGTAGTAAAGATGGGCGGACGCCGTTTTACAAATCTGAGCGACTACGAGGAGTGCGAGATTCCAGAGTATACGAAGAAAAACCTGGGTATTGTCAGGGACGCTCTGATTGAGGCTGTGGCAGAGACCAGCGAAGAGTATATGGAGCGCTACTTCTCGGGCGAGGAGTTTACTCAGGAGGAGATTTCTGCAGCTCTCAGAGAGCATGTGACAGAGGGGAATATTGTTCCTGTATTAATGGGTTCCGGAGTGAACGCCCAGGGATTCTCCCATCTGCTTCAGGCGATTGACAAATACTTCCCGTCCCCGGATAAATTTGAGTGCGTAGGTGTAGACGTTTCCACAGGAGAACGCTTTACTGCAAAATATAACGACGATGTATCCTTGTCGGCCAGAGTGTTTAAGACAGTGGTAGATCCGTTCATTGGAAAATATTCTCTGATGAAGATCTGTACTGGAACCTTGAGACCAGATTCTGCGATTTATAATGTAAATAAGGATGCAGAGGAGAAGGTACAGAAGATTTATGTGCTGAGAGGAAAGGATGCCATTGAGGTTCCTGAACTTAAGGCAGGCGATATCGGTGCAGTAGCCAAGCTGGCAGTGACGCAGACCGGAGATACCATGGCAGTCCGCACAGCTCCGATTGTTTACCATAAACCGAAGATTTCCACTCCATACACTTACATGACGTATGCGGCAAAGACAAAGGGAGACGAGGACAAGATTTCTACCGCCCTTTCCAAGCTGATGGAGGAGGATCTGACTCTGCGCACAGTCAGCGATGTGGAGAACCGCCAGTCTTTAATTTATGGAATTGGCGATCAGCAGCTGGAGGTAGTAGTCAGCAAGCTTCTGGCACGCTATAAGGTAGATATGGTACTCAGTAAGCCGAAATTTGCGTTCCGGGAGACACTGAGAAAGAAAGTGGAAGTTCAGGGCAAATATAAGAAGCAGTCTGGCGGACACGGACAGTACGGCGATGTTAAGATGGAATTCGAGCCTTCCGGTGATCTGGAGAAGCCATATGTATTTGAAGAGAGAGTCTTTGGCGGGGCTGTTCCGAGAAACTACTTCCCGGCTGTAGAGAAGGGAATTCAGGAATGTGTTCTCAAGGGGCCGTTAGCCGGATATCCAGTTGTAGGCTTAAAGGCAACTCTGGTAGACGGATCTTACCACCCGGTTGACTCCTCTGAGCTGGCATTTAAGATGGCTGCTACCATGGCTTTCAAGAAGGGATTCATGGATGCAAATCCTGTTCTCTTAGAGCCGATTGCCTCTCTGAAAGTGACTGTTCCGGATAAGTTTACCGGAGATGTTATGGGAGACTTAAACAGAAGAAGAGGCCGTGTTCTGGGCATGAATTCGGATCACCATGGAAAACAGGTGATTGAAGCAGATATTCCAGTATCTGAACTCTATGGTTACAATACAGATCTCCGCTCTATGACAGGCGGAATCGGCGTATATTCCTACGAATTCAGCCGTTACGAGCAGGCTCCTGGCGATGTTCAGAAGAGAGAAGTAGAGGCGAGAGCAGCAGAGGCTGAAAAGGATTGATCTTTTCTATAAACTTATGGTAAAATTGAATAAATGAAATAACCGTCAGGGACTGCCTTTCACAGTTGGGAGGCAGTCCCTGCTTGCGGATATTCAAAACACTTCATGGCGTCAGTGTACAAGAGCTCAGATCCTTTTGTACACTGGTGTCGGCCTGAAAAACAGGCAGGCTTTTTATCGGAGGAAAGACAGGAAGCCGGGGATAAGAGGAAGACCAGTATACGACTTAAAGAAGAGACAGGTGCAGAAGAAAGGAAATTAGAGTGAGGACAGAACTATTTATTAAGGCAGAGCAGACACAGATACTATCGCAGAAGACGATCCTGTCAAATGAAATTCTTCAGATGGGGGTACAGGAGCTTTGTGAAAAACTGGGGGAGATTTTTCTGGAAAACCCTGTGGTAGATTTGAATCAGCCGTCGCCGGAAGAAGAGCGGATGGCCAAATATCAGTGGCTGGAATCACTGAACAGCAGAAACCGGGATACCTATATGCACGAATCCAGAGACGAGGAAGAGGGGAACGATGACTGGAAATTCAAGCAGAATGACGAGGAATCCCTGCAGGATTACTTATGGTCCCAGGTAAGCTTGAAGGAGCTGTCTGGGAAAGATGAGGAGATTGTTTCGTACCTGATGGAGAGTCTGGATGATAAGGGGTATCTGGATGAACCAGCAGAATCAGTAGCAGATCGGTTTGGGGAACCGGTAGAGCGGATTGAGAAGATTATCGCAGGACTTCAGACTCTGGAACCGGCGGGAGTGTTTGCCAGAAATCTGGGAGAGTGCCTGCTTCTTCAGCTTCAGAGAAATAAGGCAGATACGCCGGAGGCAGAGGAAATTGTAAAGGAGCATCTGGAACTGTTGGCTGGAAATAAGATTCCTGCGATTGCCAAGAAGGTGCATCTTTCTGTGGAAGAGACAGCGGAGATCTGCCAGAAGATACGGAATTTGAATCCAAGACCAGGCAGCCATTTTTCCTCCAGGGAGCAGCTGTCCTATCTGATACCAGATGTGACAGTAGTAAAGTTTGCAGATCGGTTTGAGATTCTGCTGAATGAGAGCACCTACCCGACTATTGAAATCAATGATTATTACAGAAAGATGTCCATACAGTCTGATTCCGCTCAGGTTCACGACTATCTGAGGGAAAAGCTCAGACAGGCTGAGTGGATCCGCACCTGCATGGAGCAGAGAGGCCGCACGATTATGAACGTGACCAAGACGATTTTAGCCATGCAGAGTGAATTCTTTGAGAAAGGTCCTGCCTATTTGAAGCCGTTAAGGCAGAGCGAGGTGGCGGAGACTATCGGCATCCATGAGTCCACAGTCAGCCGTGCCGTACGTCAGAAGTATCTCCAGTGTTCCTGGGGCATTTATCCCATGAACTACTTTTTCTCCAGAGGTATTTCAGAGGAAAAGGGAAGAAGCGGAAAGTCAGTTTCTGTTCAGGGAGTGAAGAACGCTCTGACAGAGATTATAAAAGAAGAAAATAAGAAGAAGCCGTTCAGCGACCGCCTTCTGGCAGAGAAGCTGGAGGAAAAGGGATTTACCATCTCCAGAAGAACGGTGGCCAAGTACAGAGAAGAGCTTGGAATACCGGATGCCGGGGGCAGAAAGGTGTTTCTGTAGGGGATGCAGCCGCTGTGTCATAGATGTCATCTATGGTGCAGCGGCTTTTCTGCTGGTTCCGGTGATTTACCACAATGGGAAGGAGATTTGTGGTATACTGTTGGTAGAAAGTTGAAGAAGCTAATTTCTTGATGCTGAAAGAACAGTCATTTTTGAACTCTATAATTCGTTGGGATATACTTGTGAATTAGACTATAATCAGCCTTTAATTCAAGGTTTACACTTCAGGAAGAGCAAAGGATGTTTCTAAAAAGGGAAAATTAAGAACAGAAATCTTAATTACCAGAGAGAAGTATGAGTATATATATGGAGGAAAATTTAATGGATAAATTGAAGATGCACACGCCCAACAAGGCGGATGAAAATTTTAAAAAACTGGCAGCATTGTTTCCGAATGCTGTGACAGAGACAATCAATGAAAATTGCGAAGTTGTTCGTGCCATTGATAAGGATGTGTTGATGCAGGAAATTTCCTGCAAGGTAGTTGACGGAAATGAAGAACGTTATCAGTTTACTTGGCCTGATAAGAAAAAATCAGTTCTTTTAGCAAACGCACCGATTGCAAAAACACTTAGACCTTGTCGGATAGAAAGCGTAAACTTTGATAATACTGAAAATCTTTACATAGAAGGTGATAATTTAGAGGTTCTTAAGTTGCTTCAAGAAACGTATCTCGGAAAAATAAAGGTAATTTATATTGATCCTCCATATAATACTGGAAAAGATTTTTTATATAAAGACAATTATGCTGTAAGTACAGCAGAATATTTAGATAATAGTAATCAACAAGATGAAGATGGGAATAAACTATACCAGCACACGGAAAGTGATGGACGCTTTCATTCCAAATGGCTATGCGACATGTATCCTCGCATTCGTTTGTCGAAAGATTTGTTAGCAGACGATGGTGTAATATTTATTTCCATTGATGAAAAAGAATATCATAATCTAAGAAAAATATGTGATGAAGTGTTTGGTGAAAAAAATCATATAGGAGATCTGGTGTGGGAAGCTACAACTCAGCCTATAAATGCTGGCACAGCTAAGTTTGGTTTGCAGAAAAAAACAGAACCCATTCTTCTGTATGCTAAGAACAAAAGTAATATTGTTGGATTTGAGTTAGAGGAAGTGGAAGGTAAGCTAAATTACCCTCATCAAGGAAAATTTGGACCGTGTCGCTTTGAAATCATAGAGAAGTCCGATTCAGGTGATTATAGCAGACCTTCAATGAAATTTCCTATTTTAGGACAATATCCGAGAGATGGAAAGAGATGGCAAATAGGTGAAGACACGGCACGTTTACTTGAGAAGCATGGAAAGGTTGAAATTGTTGATGGTATTGTGAAGAAAGCGGTTTATCCAGAAGATGAAATAGATAAAAAACAGTATAAACCATTTTGGTCCCTTCTAACTGCTGAATTAGTTGGAACGGCACAGACGGGAAAAGATGAACTTAATAAACTTATGGGAACTCCTGTAGGCTTTGATACAGTAAAGCCTACTCAATTAATTAAGAAGTTACTTTCTTATCTTGGCAAAGATTATTGTGTATTGGATTTTTTCTCTGGCTCTGGGACAACAGCCCAAGCAATAATGGAATTAAATAAAGAGGATGGTGGTACAAGAAAATTCATAATGGTACAGATACCAGAAAAATGTGATGAAAACAGTGATGCTTTCAAGGCAGGCTACAGGACTATATGCGAACTTGCGAAAGCAAGAATAAAGAAAGCGATCCTTCAAATTTATGGCGAAAATTCCGGCTTAGGGTTTAGAGTCTTAAAGTGCGACACATCCAACATGAAAGATATCTACTACAGCCCTGCTGACTTTGATATGAACCTGCTGGATATGATGGCAGATAACATTAAAGAGGACAGAACTCCGGAGGATTTGCTGTTCCAGGTGATGCTGGATTTGGGCGTTGAGCTTTCCAGCAAAATTGAGGAAACGGTAATTACCGGAAAAAAGGTGTTTGATGTTGCGGATAGTTTTCTGATTGCCTGCTTTGATAAGGATGTCAATGACGAAACTATCAAGGCGATTGCACAGAAGCAGCCTCACTACTTTGTGATGCGTGACAGTTCGCTGGCAAATGACAGCGTAGCTGCGAATTTCGAGCAGATTTTTGCAGCCTACAGTCCGAACACAGTAAGGAAGGTGCTGTAATATGGCAGAGAAAAAGACAAAAGAATTGGCGATTCGCAGTTCGGCAGTAGAATATCTGACCTTTGTGGCTTCCGCTGGTGAGAGCGATACCAGCTTTGAAATGCGGTATGAGGACGAAAATATCTGGCTGACTCAGAAAATGATGGCGGCGCTGTATGACGTAACCAAGCAGACGATTTCTCTGCACATCAAACGAATCTACGCAGACAGCGAGCTGACGCCGGAGGCAACTGTCAGGAAATACTTGACAGTTCAAACGGAAGGGAATCGTAAGGCCAGCCGCAGCCAAGACCATTACAATCTTCAGATGATTATTGCCGTGGGGTTCAAGGTAAACAACCAGCGGGCGGTGCAGTTTCGCAAGTGGGCAGGACAAATCGTAAAAGACCACACTATTCAGGGCAGGACAATGGATGTGGAACGGCTGAAAAAAGGCCATATGTTCACAGATGAGTATTTTGACCGATTTCTTATGCTGGAGCAGGAGGTGAACCACAAGGATGAAGTTTAATTTTAAGATACAACAATACCAGACCGATGCTGTCGATGCTGTTGTAAAGGTGTTCCAGGGACAGGGATACTACGATAAAATCAGCTACATTCGCGATATTGGAAAAAAGCAGGAAGTCCAGCAGATGCGGTTTAATATCGGGATAGATCAGCAATATTCCCTTGATATAGGTGAACCTGAACAGCTCAATATCTACGATATGGATGACGACACCGGCTACAAGAACGAAGTGATCAAGCTGTCTGATGAGCAGCTTCTAATCAATATTCAGAAGCTTCAGAGTCAAAATAACATTAAGCAGTCGAAATTATTGGTAAAAGATTTGGGCAGATGCAGCCTTGATATCGAAATGGAGACCGGAACCGGTAAGACCTATGTGTATATCAAGACCATGTTTGAGCTAAATAAGAAATATGGCTGGAGTAAATTCATTGTCGTTGTGCCCTCTATTGCCATTCGCGAAGGTGTCAAAAAAACACTTGAAATCACTGCGGATCATTTTATGGAGTATTATGGAAAGAAAGCCCGTTTCTTCGTCTACAACAGCTCTAATTTGAATCAGCTGGATAACTTTTCTTCCAATGCCGGCATCAATGTAATGATTATCAATACGCAGGCGTTTGCGTCTTCCCTGAAAGAAGATGGAAGAAGCAAAGAAGCCCGTATCATTTACTCTAAGCGTGACGAATTTGGCTCTCGCCGTCCGATTGATGTTATCAAGGCGAACAGACCAATTATCATTCTTGATGAACCGCAGAAAATGGGCGGACTCGTTACCCGGAAAGCGCTTAAGAATTTTAATCCGCTGTTTACCCTGAACTACTCTGCTACCCACACTGTGCAGCATAATACAGTCTATGTTCTGGATGCGCTGGATGCGTTTAACAAGCGTTTAGTTAAGAAAATTGAAGTGAAGGGATTTGAGGTAAAGAACTTCCGTGGAACAGACAGCTATATGTTTCTGGAGCAAATTGTTCTTTCTTCAAAAAAACCGCCAATGGCCCGTATTGAGCTGGAAATTGGTTATAACAAATCCATTAATCGTGAGACCCGTGTGCTCGGTGTTGGCGATGATCTTTATTATGAATCTAAGGAAATGGAACAGTATAAGGGATATACCATCTCGGATATTGATCCGTTCCGCGGAACCGTGACCTTTACCAATGGAGAAGTGATTCAAACAGGTGAGGTTTCTGGTGATGTATCTGAGTCGGATATGCGCAGGATTCAGATCCGTGAAACCATTCTCTCCCACTTTGAGAAAGAAGAAAAGCTGTTTAACATGGGAATTAAGTCCCTTTCTCTGTTCTTCATTGACGAGGTTTCCAAGTACCGTCAATACGATGAGACTGGAAATGAGGTTCTCGGAGAATACGGACAGATGTTTGAGCAGGAATATCTGAATGTGCTGAACGAGTATATTACAGGATTTGATACGCCTTATCAGAAATATCTGAAATCTGCTTGTAGTGATGTTTCTGCCGTACACAAGGGATATTTCAGTATTGATAAAAAGACTGGTCGCAGTATTAACAGCCAGCTGAAGCGCGGCAGTGAGTTTTCTGATGATATTTCTGCCTATGACCTGATTTTGAAAAACAAAGAGCGTCTTCTTTCCTTTGAAGAGCCGACTCGTTTTATCTTCTCTCATTCTGCACTGCGTGAAGGATGGGATAACCCGAATGTATTCCAGATTTGTACACTGAAGCATTCTGACAGCCAGACAGCGAAACGCCAGGAAGTGGGCCGCGGTCTGCGGCTTTGCGTAAACCAGCATGGCAACCGTATGGATGCAGAAAGCTGCGGCGACAGTGTGCACGATATCAATATGCTGACGGTTATTGCCAGTGAAAGCTACAAGGGATTTGTTGCTGATCTTCAGAGCGATATCAAGACAGTTCTCTATGACAGACCTACGACAGCTGCCAGCGAATACTTTAATGGTAAATATGTTAAGGTGGATGGAGTACCTACTCTTATCGATAAGAATGCAGCAGACATCATTGAGTTCTATCTGATCAGCAACGGTTATGTTGACATGAAGCGTAAGGTTACAGATAAATATCGTACTGATGTGAAGAGGGGAACAGTTGCTCCGCTGCCGGAAGAAATCCAGCCAATGGCAGAAGGTATTCATACCCTGATTCAGTCTGTTTATGATGACAGTGTTTTTAAGGATATGTTTACCGATGGCCATGAAACAAAAATTAAGGATAATCCATTGAATGATAACTTTGCAAAGGCTGAGTTTCAGGCGCTTTGGAAGGAACTTAATCACAAATACGCTTATACTGTGGAGTTTGACAGTGGGGAACTGATCCGTAAATCTATCGACCATATCAATGAGAAACTATTTGTTTCGGAACTGCAGTACATAACAACTGTTGGAAGGCAAAAAGCAAAAATAGATGAATATGATATCAGTCGTGGAGATTCCTTTGTAAGAGAAAGCTCTGGAACTTATACATTGAAACATGCACAGACAAGTCAGATTAAATATGATCTGATCGGGAAAATTGCAGAGGGAACCGCCCTGACACGTAAAACGACAGCAGCTATTTTGAAAGGCTTACGAGCAGATAAACTCTATATGTTTAAGAATAATCCAGAGGAGTTCATATCTAAGGTAATCATGTTAATCAAAGAACAGAAAGCTACTATGATTGTTGAACATATTTCTTACAATCAGATTGAAGGAGAATATGACAGCGCCATTTTCACAGCTGAAAAGAGTACTCAGACCTTTGATAAAGCATTCCGGGCAAACAAGGCAATTCAAGACTACGTATTTACAGATGGTTCTGCTGAAAAAAGCATAGAACGCCAATTTGTAGAAGAGTTAGATACTGCCAAAGAAGTTTGTGTTTATGCGAAACTGCCAAAGGGATTTCATATTCCTACTCCAGTAGGCAACTATTCTCCTGACTGGGCGATTGCATTTCATGAAGGAACAGTAAAGCATATTTTCTTTGTAGCAGAAACGAAAGGTACTATGGATAGTCTGAATCTCAGACCGATTGAACAGGCAAAGATTGCTTGTGCGAAAAAACTGTTTAATGAAATGTCTACAAGCAAGGTAAAATACCACGATGTAGATAATTATCAGAATTTGTTGAATGTGATGAAGTCTTTATAATTACAGTGATAGATTTGAGTTCCCTACGAAAGCCAGCACAGAGGTGAAACTATGTCAATTGAAAATGTAAAATTATTTTTTAAACAATATGGAATGGAGAGCCGGATACGGGAATTCACCGTTTCCAGCGCAACAGTAGCTCTCGCTGCGGAGGCGCTGCACTGTGAGCCGTGCCGGATTGCCAAAACGCTCTCATTTAAGGTCAATAACAGTCCCATTCTGATTGTGACGGCAGGCGATGCGAAAATAGATAATGCAAAATACAAGGCGCAGTTCGGAGCGAAGGCGAAAATGTTGTCTCCAGATGAGGTTCCGGCTCTAATTGGGCATTCCATAGGCGGTGTCTGCCCGTTTGCAGTGAAGGATGATGTTGCCGTATATCTGGATCAGTCGCTGAAAAGGTTTCAAACCGTATTTCCTGCCTGCGGAAGCAGTAACAGCGCCATTGAACTGACAATAGAGGAACTGGAAACGTACTCAGATTTTTCTGAGTGGATTGATGTCTGCAAGGAGTGGGATTAGGTAAATGGATGGTCAGAGTGATTTGTAAGAATATTGTAAAGATATTCAGATAATTACTATGGTATAATGATTCCATAGCTATAAGTACCATCATTTCTGAAGAAAGGGGGGCAGCAGATGAAAGATCGAAAAATAAAGCCGGGAAAAGAACAGATTTTGATTTTCCTTGGAACAGCGAACCTGCTTTTAGCGGCAGGCGGGCTTTTCTTTCTGGCCGGAGAGAATCGAAGCCTCCGTCGCCAGGTACAGGATCTGCAGGTGAGAGTCAGCCAGATGGAGGGCAGCGTAACAGATACGGTTAGGAGGATTTCTTCGGAAATTCAGAGCGGACAGGAACGGGCGAACAGTTTTGTAGAGCAGTTTCAAGTGACAGTCACCCCAAAGGATGATCTGAGAGCAGAGATCCATGTGACGGCAGATTTGAAGGAATACCAGGAAGGCGAGGGAGTTTACTTTATATGGGAGGGGTTAGAAGGAACGGTCAGACTTCCAGCAGAGCGAATGGAGGGCACACAGTTTCAGGCAGAGACGGAAGTGTCAGCTTTGACAGAGTCGGGAATCTTTAAAATTTACAAAGAAAGCGGAGAGAATCTGAGAGGGGAAATTCTGGAGTATGTATCTGTGAAGGATGACTGTCTTTTCCAGATGGACTGTTCGGGATTTCTGGGCTGGAGCAGCCGGTCTGGAAAGTCCGAGGTGGAGCTTTCTCCGGATGTTTCTCTGTTTGTAAACAGTATTCCGGCAGGACTTCAGTTAGTCAGAGCTGAAGCTCAGATCTATTCAGGAAAACAGCTGCTACATACCCAGACGATTCTGGCAGAAAGAAAGACAAGCGGTTCAGAGGGAGATACTGCCTGGGCGGAAGGCACGGATAGTATTTATACAGCTTCCTGGAATATGAAACTGAGTCCGGAGATAGGAGAACGGATTGATCTTCGGGTGGTTGCGGAGGACTCCAATGGAAACATCTATTCGGCCATTGCAGCCCGCGGCATTGTGCAGGAGGAAAACGGGCTTCTTTCTATTACAGAGGAGCCTTCTGACCAGACGCTTCATGTAGAGCCGGAAGGACGGAAGGCATGGCAGAAGAAGTGAGATTTGACGTGGAATCATCCGGCAGAACCTTGACAGCCGTCTGCAAGTATGTTAAATTAAGAACCATCAGTAAATGCAGAGAAGAGGAGCAGTAGAATGCAGGAACCACCAGAGAGCTGCCGGAAGGTGCGAGGCAGTTGGGGATGGCATTTGAACTCGCCTTGGAGCAGCCTGTTGAAGGGAAGGACGGAAGATTTGATTCGTAGATTTATAGGATCAGGGCCATCCTGAGTAGGCAGAGCCGGAAACCGCCCGTTATGCGGTGAGGAAAAGCAGCAGTTTTTCCCGTAAGAGCATGCTATAGGGCATGAAATAGAGTGGTACCGCGCGAGAAGATAAGCCTTGCGTCTCTATGCAGAATCAGCAGAGAGATGCAGGGCATTTTTTATGTTACAGCAGCTTTTTGCTAAGGTTTTGCGTATATAACAGAAGGAGGAAATAGAAATGGCACAGTACAACCATACCGCCATTGAGAAAAAGTGGCGGGAAAACTGGGCAAAGAACCCGATCAATGTCAATGATGGAAAAAAAGAAAAATATTACTGTCTGGATATGTTCCCATATCCGTCTGGAAGCGGCCTTCATGTAGGTCATTGGAGAGGCTACGTAATCTCTGATGTTTGGAGCCGTTATCAGCTTCTCAAGGGAAAATATGTGATTCATCCTATGGGCTGGGATGCATTCGGACTTCCGGCAGAGAACTATGCAATCAAGATGGGTGTTCATCCAGCCAAATCTACAGCAGAGAACATTAAAAACATTAAGCGTCAGATTGGTGAGATTGCCGCAATTTATGACTGGGATATGGAGGTTAATACAACAGATCCTAACTTCTATAAGTGGACTCAGTGGATTTTCGTGCAGATGTTCAAGAAGGGACTTGCCTATGAGAAGGAATTTCCTATTAACTGGTGTCCGTCCTGTAAGACAGGCCTTGCCAATGAGGAAGTTGTCAACGGCTGCTGCGAGCGCTGCGGAACTGCTGTTACGAAAAAAAATCTCCGCCAGTGGATGCTTAAAATTACTGCCTATGCAGAGCGTCTGTTAAATGATCTGGACAAGTTAGACTGGCCGGAGAAGGTTAAAAAGATGCAGAGCGAGTGGATTGGAAAATCCTACGGCGCTGAGGTAGATTTCCCGGTAGAGGGCAGAGAGGACAAGATTACTGTCTACACTACCAGACCGGATACCCTTCACGGCGCTACCTTTATGGTACTGGCTCCGGAGCACGCTCTGGCTAAGAGCCTGGCTACTGATGAGACGAGAGAAGCAGTAGAGAAGTACATTTTTGACGCTTCCATGAAGTCCAATGTAGATCGCCTTCAGGATAAGGAAAAGACAGGAGTATTTACCGGTTCTTATGCAGTGAATCCATTAAACGGAGCGAAGGTTCCGATCTGGCTGTCTGACTATGTACTGGCAGATTACGGTACAGGCGCTATCATGTGCGTTCCGGCTCACGATGACCGTGACTTTGAGTTTGCCACCAAGTTCGGCATTCCGATTATCCAGGTTATTGCCAAGGACGGAAAAGAGATTGAGAACATGACAGAGGCCTACACAGAGGCCAGCGGAACCATGATCAACTCCGGCGAGTGGAACGGAATGGAGTCTTCTGTTCTGAAGAAAGAAGCTCCTGAGATGATTGAAAAAATGGGCATTGGCCGCAAGACAGTAAACTACAAGCTGCGCGACTGGGTATTCTCCCGTCAGAGATACTGGGGTGAGCCGATTCCGATTATCCACTGCCCGAAGTGCGGAAATGTGCCGGTTCCGGAGGATCAGCTTCCGCTGACACTGCCGGAGGTAGACAGCTACCAGCCGACTGGTACAGGTGAGTCCCCGCTTGCTGCGATTGACGAGTGGGTTAACACAACCTGCCCATGCTGCGGCGCCCCGGCTAAGAGAGAGACCAACACCATGCCTCAGTGGGCTGGTTCCTCCTGGTATTTCCTCCGCTATGTGGACAGCAAGAACAATGAGGCTCTTGTGTCCAAGGAGAAGGCAGACAAATACCTGCCGGTTGACATGTATATCGGCGGCGTAGAGCACGCGGTGCTTCACCTTCTGTATTCCCGCTTCTACACTAAGTTCCTTCACGATATCGGTGTGGTTGACTTTGATGAGCCGTTTAAGAAGCTGTTCAACCAGGGAATGATCACAGGAAAGAACGGAATCAAGATGAGTAAGTCCAAGGGCAACGTAGTTTCCCCGGACGATTTGGTAAGAGACTATGGCTGCGATTCCTTAAGACTTTACGAGCTTTTCGTAGGACCGCCGGAGTTAGACGCTGAGTGGGATGACAGAGGAATCGAGGGCGTTTCCAGATTCCTGAACCGTTTCTACAACCTGGTTATGACAAGCAAGGATAAAGATATCAAAGAGACGAAGGAAATGGTGAAGCTGCGCCATAAACTGGTTTATGACATCGAGCAGAGATTTGAGCAGTTCAGCTTAAATACGGTTATTTCCGGATTTATGGAGTACAACAACAAGTTCATTGAGCTGGCAAAGAAGGAAGGCGGAATCGATAAGGAAACTCTGAAGACCTTCGTTACCCTGCTGGCGCCGTTTGCCCCGCATCTGGGCGAGGAGCTCTGGAGAGAACTGGGCGGTACAGACAGCGTATTCCACAGCACATGGCCGGAGTGCGATACAGAGGCTATGAAGGATGATGAGGTAGAGATTGCCGTACAGATCAACGGAAAGACAAGAGGTGTAGTAGCGCTTCCAGCTGACGTTGACAAAGAAACCGCTCTGGCAGCAGGAAAAGAAGCAGTAAAAGATAAATTGACAGGAAACATCGTAAAAGAAATTTATGTTCCTGGAAAAATTATAAACATTGTCTGCAAATAGGCAGTGCGAATGAAAGAGGAGGCAGATCACCGTATGCTTGCATAGAGGGTGATCTGCCTCCTCTTTCATTCATAGGGCGCATGCCCGTCAACCGAGAAGAAGCGAAGCGGAATCGAGGTTGAGCACTGCCGTAAGGAACCCAAACAGAGCTTAAGGAGATAAGAACATGAATAAATATATCTATGTTAATTTAAGGCAAAAGCCAGAATTAAAAGAAGAGGCTGCCGCATGGTTTCATGACAAATGGGGAGTTCAGCAAGAGGCATATCTTGCGTGCATGGAAGCCTATCTTAATCACGAAACAGAATATGGATGGTATCTTTGCTTAGACAGAGGGCGCATTGCAGGAGGCCTTGGCGTGATAGAAAATGATTTTCATGACAGGAAGGACCTCACTCCCAATGTTTGTGCGGTATATACTGAGGAGGAATATCGCTGCCAGGGAATTGCGGGACAGCTGCTTGATATGGTTGTGAATGATACGAAGTCAAAAGGAATCACTCCAATTTATTTGATCACAGATCATACAGATTTTTATGAAAGATATGGCTGGGAATTTTTGTGTATGGTTCAAGGGGACAACGAACCTGATATGATAAGAATGTATATCCACAGATAAGTTTTCCGGTATTTAGAAATACAGAGGATTATTGTTGATAGTAGAAGAACGAAGAGCCCATTTCCATATCCGTTGATTGAAAATGAAAAAATTTCATGTTAAAATATGAAAACACACAAACATGATAAGATACAAAAATACCTGAGAAAGGGATGATCAGAAAGAATGGAAGAAACATGCAGCAGCTGCTGCACAGGGCTGATTAAGGAGGGGCCGGAGTTTAATCTCCGGTTTGCCGACTATGGCTGGTGTGCTTATGACAGTATCAGTGAGGACCTGGTTCACCGGGCGAATCTGGAATATGAGGAGCATGGAATTGAGGCGGCAGAGCGGATTTTGGTTGAGTATTATCAGAACGAGGCCCCAAAGCAGATGGATCACATTCTGGGAGCGTCCCCGTCCTTCGCCATGCGGGAGGGAATGATTCGTCAGTGCTTTGAGGATCACAGAGAGGGGAGATATTATGCAAGCGTTCCCCTGTCTCTGATTATTATTGACGGAGCAGTCAATGACTACACAAAGAAAAAGGGATTTTTCACCGCAGCAACCACAGTGGATCCCTGGGACTGTCTGGTGGGATGCACAGAGGGACTGACAAAAATCAAACTGAATTTTAATCAGAATCGCCTGAAAACCAACAGCGATCCCATTTACATACCTTATAGGAACGGGATTCTTCACGGGCGGGATATTAATTATGGAAATGAGTATGTTTCCTGTAAGTGTATTGCACTTATGTTTGCCATCGCCGACTGGATGATACGAAGGACTGCCAGGGAGGAAGGACTTCTGCCGGAGCTGGAACTGTGATGAATGGGAGAGTCGAGGCGGAGGACAGAAAGGACGTTAAATGAGAAGAAAAATGGACAAAATACTGTTGACAGCGCTGGCTGCTGCCATGATATTAAATCCTGTGGGAGGAAAAACAGCTGCCTGTGTTCAGGCTGCCCAGTTCCAGTCAGGACAGCAGGGAAAAACGGCCACAGGACCGGCTCTGGAAAGCATGGAGAGCGGCAGCGAGGCAAAGACAGAAGCAGTGGGAGAGACAGCGGAAAGGAGAGCTTCCCAGACTTCCTATACAGAGTATCTGCCGACGCAGTTTGATGTAAATACATTAAAGGCGGCAAAGGAGACAAATCATCTGATTCTTGCTATAGGAGATGGGGCAGATCAGAGCAGCCTGACGCTGTGGTACTATGAGAGAGGGGCAGATGGACGCCTTTCTGAAGTATTTGGAACAAGGGGAACCTGCGGACAGGCCGGAATTACGGCAGACAAGGTGGAGGGAGATAAGAAGACTCCGGCGGGCCTCTATTCTTTTTTGATGGCCTTCGGACTGAAGGACGATCCGGGCAGCCGGATTTCCTACCGCAAAGTGCAGGAGGGAGACTGCTTTGTCGATGATGTAGGAAGCAGATATTATAATCAATATGTGAAGGCAGGAGAAGCAGAGGCAGACTGGCGCTCTGCGGAGATTTTGAAAAATCAGGGTCCCTGCTATAACTATGCCCTGGTGTTGGACTACAACAAAGATCACGTTCCGGGCAGAGGTTCAGCAATTTTTCTCCACTGCCCGAAGGTGGTCAATGATACATACACAGCCGGCTGCATTGGAATCCCGGAGAACTTGATGAAGACGATTCTCATGCGCTCTGGAACAGATACTAAAATTTTGATTGTGCCGGACAAGGGCGGGCTTTCAGAGTACGCAGAATAAGAAAAGCATAGAGTGGGAATAAAACTGGAACCGCCCTAAACAGGGCGGAACCGGTGGAAATTTTCTTCTATTTTGGCAGCCAGCGCTTCAGGCGAGATCCCACGCAGGGAGGCTGTTACAGAAATGCTGTATTTTAATACAGCTGCAATATCATTCCAGGGCGGAAGCTGTCCTTGGCAGCCGTGATTCTGATCGTAGGCCCATTTGACAGCAGAACAGCCGTCTGTTTCCACCAGGATTCTGTTTTCCGGAGCCAGAACAGCGGCCTTCTGAACAGAAGGGTTACAGAACACATCCGGTCCTATGGTGAAATAACAGTCTGAATCCAGGAATTCAGAAAAGCCCTCTTCTCCGGAATACCAGTGAACCAGATAGGTATTAGGATATTTTTTAATTAAGCGGGCAATCTGTGTTTCCTGCCCCTTCGTGTGGAGAATAACCGGCTTTTTCATGGCAGATGCCAGTTCCAGCTGGGCGCAGAAGGCTTTTTCCTGAACAGAGAGAGGAACGCTGCACCAGACGCTGTCCATTCCGATTTCACCGATGACAGGAGCTTTTAACAGCCATGGCTCCATTTCCTGGAAAGAGATTTGTTCTGCTTTCCAGGGGTGAAGTCCGAAAGTTGGACAGATGATGGGAGAGAGGAGCGGATCACCGGTCAGCTCCTCCAACTTTTTGGCTTCATCCGGGCAGGAGGCGCAGATGAGAGAGAAAATGTTCTGTTTATTTCTGAGCGTAAGCTCCTCCATGCTTCCTACGTGGGCATGGGCATCGTAAAGCAGGGTCAAAGTGTTTCCTCCTCAGCAGTTCCAACAATTTTTTCATAGATCATCTGACGCAGAGCCCCCTGGCTGTAAAGCCAGGAACGGGTTCTGTTTTTTTCTGGGATAGAGAGTTCCCAGGTGATATGGGAAGGCGAACCATTTAAAATCAGAATCCGATCGGACAGGTAGATGGCTTCATCCATATCGTGAGTTACTAGCAATACCGTACGGTTCAGGCGCTCTCTCATGGACAGAAGCCAGTCCTGCATCTCTCCTCTGGTAATTACATCCAGAGCGCCGAAGGGTTCGTCCAACAGGAGAATATCGGCGTGGCAGAGGGCAGTTCTGAGAAAAGCGGCCCGTTGTCTCATGCCGCCGGACAGGGAATCTGGATATTTATATTCGTAGCCGGACAGGCCGAATACCGGGAAATGCTTCAGGGCTTCCTCCCGCGCCTCCTTTAAAGAGCCATGGATACGTCCATAAAGGCACACATTGTCCAGAATGTTTTTCCAGGGAAAAAGCAGATCATTCTGAGGCATATAGGCAAAGTGTTCGGATGGATTGGAAATTTCCCTTCCGTCCGCCAGAAGGGATCCAGATTCTTTTTTCAAAACCCCGGTTAAGAGCTTTAAAATCGTGGATTTTCCACAGCCGGAAGGCCCCAGAATGCTGACAAATTCCCTCTCTTTGACAGAGAGGGAGAGTCCCCGCAGCACCTGCTTGTCTTTATAGGAAAAATTCAAATCAGAAATTTCTAACTTCATGGCATCACCTTTCTGGCCTATTTGCTGATTCCGGGCAGAAATTCATTGGTATAGCAGTCAGAGGCAGGAATTGTCTTGTCAATGACATGGTATTCTGCCATAAAATCGGTGTAATTATCCCATGTTTCATCAGACATTATTCCCCACACATCTGTGTCTTCCATATATTTTTCAGCCAGGAATTCCTGGGATTTTGTAAGCATCTCCAGGGAGTAGTCAGGGGCGTGCTTGTGAAGGAGCTGTGCGCTCTCCTCTGGATGGCTGATAGCGTACTGATAGCCTTTTTCAGTTGCTTTTAAAAATTTCTTTACCATTTCCGGACGATTTTCCAGAGTATCGTTTCCGGCAATGATGACAGGAGTGTAGTAGTCCAGGCGGTCATCCAGATCCTTTACAGGCATGTAGTTGATGGGAAAGTTGTTCATTTCGCAGGTAATATTGTCCCAGCCCTCAAAAAACCACATGATATCAGCCTTGTCTTCCAGGGCTGTGAAGCCGGAACCGTCAGAGACTACCATATTTAATTTGGAAAAATCAGCGCCTGCCTGTGTCATGACGGCCTCCAGAACAGCTGCTTCTCCAGGGCCGCCCCATCCGGCATAGGTTTTTCCCTCAAAATCCTTGGGGGAGGTAATGTCCTTATCTGCTGCAGTGACAAATCCAGAGGTGTTGTGCTGGATGAGAGCTGCAACTGCTTTGATGGGCAGAGGCTCTGCAGAGGTAAGGGCAATGGTGACATCCTCCTGATAGCTGATTCCGAAATCACCTTTTCCTACCGCCACGAGAGTGGCAGTAGCTCCCTCAGTAGGTTCCACAATATCGACTTTCAGCCCCTCTTCCTCGTAGTATCCCAGATCAAGAGCTGCATACATGCCAGTGTGGTTGGTATTTGCCACATAGTCGAGAATGACGGTTACTTCTTCCAGATCTTCCTTCTGAGATGTCTCTGTACCAGCTTCAGAAGCTGGGACATCCGTCTGGGAAGAAGGAGCTCCGGAGCAGGCGGTGAGAGAGAGGATGGCAGAAGCTGCCAGGCAAAGAGCTGCTGAGTGTTTCTTTTTCATAATAATTCTCCTTATAAAATGGTTTACAGTTTCCTGATTTATGCTTACTGGTGACTGGAGGGGGATACGAACCGCTTCACAAGCCACAGAGTCACATTCATGCACAGACTTAAAAAGATGATTACCAGAACACAGGCAAATACCTTATCCAGCATATATCCGTTTTTAACGCGGAGCAGATAGTAGCCCAGCCCTTTCTGAGCTCCAATCCATTCGCCGACGACAGCACCGCTGATGCTGTAGGTGGCGGCTACCTTCAGACCGGAAATCAGAGATGGAACGGCTGCCGGAATTTTTACCAGGCGATAGGAAGTCCACGTTCCGGCTCCGAAAGAACGGGCCAGATGCAGGTATTCCGGATCCAGCTGAGCCATGCCGTCCGTAAAGCTGACAGCAACTGGGAAAAAGCACATCAGAACCACAGTCAGGATTTTGGGAGTCAGGCCAAACCCCAGATAAATAATCAGGATGGGAGCCAGGACAATCATGGGGACCGTCTGGGTTACTACCAGAATCGGATAGATTACCTGCCTGAGAGAGGGAAAAGCGTCCATAAAGATGCCGAGAATAATGGCCAGCACCAGAGAGATTCCCATTCCCAGAAGAGCCTCAGCTACCGTTACAAGGCTGTGATTCCAAAGAGTGCCCCGTTCTGCAGCCAGGGCTTTTAAGACCTCTCCAGGAGAGGGAAGGACATAAAGAGGAATTTGAAAGAGGCGCACAGCTGCCTCCCAGAAGAAAAGAACTGCAGCCAGGACAAGAACCGGCGCAGCGCGTTTGGCATATGACATATAGAAGAAGCTCCTTTCCGGATGTTTTTCTGCCTGCCATCAGGAAAGGCAGACGGACAGCGCTGACACAGGAGCCGGTAAAAAAGAAACCCTGCCGGGTAATGGCAGGGTAAAAATACAGAATTATTTCCCTACGTTGGCATTATCCAAATCAGGTTCTAGGTCGAAATTCACAATTTCCTCTCAGCCTGTTTACAAGCTCCCTGTTGTATGTATCAAGCATTTAACAGAACTGATTTTAGCATAGGAAAAAATATTTGTAAAGAAATTTGGAGATAATAATGCCAGAAAAAAAGAAAGGAGAAAAGAGTCAGAAAACACTTGATTTTTATCCGAAAATAAAATATAATAATAACAGTTACTAAAATTGATTATAAGGAGGAAACAAAATGAGCCTGAAATTTTATGTCTGTAAGCATTGTGGAAATATTGTTACTTTTGTAAAGAATGCAGGAGTGCCTGTGATGTGCTGCGGCGAGAAGATGAGCGAGATCGTTCCGGGAACCAGCGACGGCGCTCATGAGAAGCACGTTCCTGTAGTAGAGGCAGAGGGAAAGAAGATTACAGTAAAGGTAGGAGAGGTTGAGCATCCTATGTTAGAGGCTCACTGGATTCAGTGGATCGCTCTGGAGACTAAGAAGGGAAGCCAGATCAAGTACCTGAATCCGGGCGAGAAGCCAGAGGCTCAGTTTATTCTCAGCGAGGATGATGAGGCAGTGGCAGCTTATGAGTACTGCAACCTTCACGGACTCTGGAAGAAAGAGATCTAAAAATAAAGGGAGGAAGTGTTTTTCAGCGGCTTTTGAGGAGCAGGAAAACACTTCCTCCCTTTTTACGTCTTTTACTTTTTCCTGCCTCTGAATTTCTTTGAGAGGGTTCGAAGCATTTCCACCCGTTTTTTTTCAGCAGGACTCATTTTTGCCGTCAGAATGTATACTAAGAGTTCTGTCTCCGCATCTGTAAACTGGAACTGGCTGGAGCTGGCGGCGATGCTCATAAAAAGGGGCATCAGCTTGTCTTTGGGAGTCTGTTCTACTGTTTCTGCCAGTTTTGTCAAATAGCTTAATTTTTCCTGATTCATTGTTTTAAGTCGTGGATCCTGTTTCCAGGCAGTGTTCATATTCATTATACCCTTTCTGATACATTCTGCATGGTCTGCATGAGAAGCTGAGCTGTTTCCAGCCTTGACTGCTGCTCTGGAGGCAGCATATTTTTCAGGTGCTCAATAGAAAAACGAGGGGCTTCTCTCCGGCTTTGACTGGAAGCTTCTGCCTTTAGATCCTCTGTGCTTCCGTCTTTAAATCGTTCAGGACTGTCTGCCTGTACAGAATCCCCTCCGGCAGATTCCCGGTAGGACTGATAAATTCTGGAACCCTGGATGAAATTTACGATCAAATCAATAAATTCCTGCTCCTGAGGGGTTCCGTAAGGCTTCATGGCATTCAGCATATCAAGAGGCGAGTCAGAAACATTTTCTTCCAGGGAGCAGATGCCTATCATACCGTCTTCTTTCTGCTCGAAGAGTTTCATAGTCCGCTCCAGTTCACTGAGCTTTACAATCATGGAAAAAAAACGCTGCTCCGGCACATGTATGTAGGGAAGGGCGGCCTTGATCATCTGCAGATGAGGGGAGGCAGTCAGATAGTCCAAAGCCGTCATTTTCAAATCAGATTCAGCATTCATGGAAATAACCTCTTTTCGGGAATTCTTTTTTTATCTCAATATATGCAAAAGGATTTGGAAACATGATACAGGAGACGTAAGATGTACCTGCCTGAAGAGTCGGCGCTGCACAGCCTGTTTAGAGAAGACATATAATAGAATTATATAGGAGGTTGAAGCTATGGGAATCCGTTTAATTATAGAAGGAAACGCAGTGTATGAAATTGACGAGGACTGTCTGGCCTGCAGGCAGGAGAACCAGGAAGAAGTTCAGGCAGAGAAGCATCCGGAAAATCAGAGGCAGATCCTTCATGAGAGAACAGAGATGAGAAACCGGTCAGATACGGGAACTGCAGATTTCACCTGAACCGCCCTGCATTTTTCTGATTGTTTTCATGAAAGATTTATGGTAAGATTTAAGTAATAAATTTAAGAGAAGAAATTCAGATATTTAAAACCAAAAAACGAATGCGGCGCAGAAGCCCGGAGGCCGGACAAGGCTCCGGGCTTTTGTCCGGAATGATAAAAGGAGGGTATCCTGTGATTCATTACAACCAGTTTATTATGGCGGAGAGCCTGGAGCAGGCGTATGAGCTGAATCAGAAAAAGTCGGCTGTGATCTGCGGCGGCTTTTGCTGGCTGAGACTTCAGAACCGCACCGTTCAGACGATGATTGATGTAAGCGGCCTGGGACTTGACAAAATTGAGGAGACAGAGGATGAATTTGAAATAGGTTCCATGGTCTCTTTGAGAAAGCTGGAAACCCACAGAGGATTTCAGGCGTGGACAAGAGGAGCGGGAGCTGACAGCCTGCGGCATATTGTAGGCACACAGTTCAGAAACTGCGCTACGGCAGGAGGCAGCATTTATGGACGTTTTGGTTTTTCTGATGTCTTGACGCTGTTTCTGGCTCTGGATGCTCAGGTGAAGCTCTTTAAGGGCGGCGTGCTTTCCCTTCGTGATTTTTTAGACCGGAAGGAGGACGGGGACATTCTGATATCTATTCTGGTAAAAAAAGGACAGGCCTTTGCCGCTTATGAGAGCATGAGAAATGAAGCGGTGGATTTCCCGGTACTGACAGCGGCAGTCTGCCTGAGAGACGGCAGGTTCACCATTGCCGTGGGAGCCAGACCTGGAAAAGCAAGAGTGGTTTCAGTTCCTGCGGCAGAGCTTTCAGGGGAGAAAATCGAGAGAGCAGAGGCGGTGAAGGCTCTGACAGAGAAATTCACTTATGGAACGAATATGAGGGCTTCTGCTGAATACAGAAAATATCTGGCAGGTGTTCTGGTGTCCAGATGCCTTGACAGGATCGAAGCAGACAGGAAGGAGGCTTAAACCTCATGGAATTAAAGTGTATGATTAACGGACATCTGGTCACAGCTGACGCAGAGGCAGATATGTCCCTTCTCCAGTTCCTTAGAAAACAGGGATATAAAAGTGTAAAATGCGGCTGTGAGACCACTAACTGCGGTCTCTGTACAGTCTGGCTGGATGGAATGCCGGTGCTTTCCTGCGCCGTTCCGGCTATGCGGGTTCAGGGGCGTCAGGTGACAACTTTGGAGGGACTGAAAGAGGAGGCGGAGGAATTCGGCCGCTTCCTGGGAGAGCAGGGAGCGGAGCAGTGCGGCTTCTGTTCACCAGGATTTATTATGAATGTGCTGGCTATGGAGAGAGAGTTTGACAGGATTCCTTCCTCTGATGAGATACGGGAATATCTGTCTGGAAATCTCTGCCGCTGTACCGGCTATGCCGGCCAGATGCGGGCAGTTAAAAACTGGCTGGAATACCGAAAAGGAAAGAGGGGAGGGGAAT
>CAUCIO010000016.1 GCA_958442925.1 uncultured Clostridium sp.
CGGTCTTACAGCTTCCCTGTTCTTCTCTTCCATCATTTTTGCAGCTCCTCCTTAGCACATATTCCGGACTTCTTTGAGAATGTCTTTTCCGTTTACAATATATACTCCATTTAATTTGTCGATCTCAAGCATTGTCGTGCCGTCGATGACGATTTTGTAATAGCTCAGGCTTAACGTTACGCTGGAATCCATCTTTCCGCCTGCTTTTACTGTTCCAGGCGAAAAGGTTTTCACAACGCCGCGCACAGCTATACTCATCTGAGAGTAGCTGACTTTTCCGGAGCCGCTGTCCATGCCCTGAATCGCTCCATTTAACATCAGATCAACTGTTTCGTTTGGATCCATCATCGCAAAGGCAGATTTGCTCAAGGTTGTATATGGAATCTTCATGTCCATCGTATCCGTTAATCCGATCACCGGAACCTCCAGATTTCCTCCTGTTCCGGAGCCCTCCAGTGTATCCGTCAGATTTGTTACCTCTGGAAGCTCGACTTCTCCAGAGATTCCAATGAGCACAGAGCCGTTGCGGTACAGATTGAATCGGTTGATTACCTGTGGCTTAAACATTACTATTCCTCCTCTCCTACGATAGCTGCCTGTAAGGTGGTCATATCAAATTCCTCAGATGCCTGGATATACTCAAGCGGAGTGTACGGAGCCAGATAAATCTTTACCTTTACATGGCCGTTTAATAAATCTTCTTCGCTGTTTTCTCTTTCATCGTACTCCATGCGAAGTCCGGCACACATTCCCTGGCTGACCAGACTGTTGCCCCAGATATTGAAGCTGTTGACAATATCATCAATCGTCCTGCGGTTCATCGGACTGTCCAGGCGTTTCTGGTACTGTCTAATGAAATAGTTTGCCACAAAAGAAAACATCCGCCGGCATCCAATCCGGTAATCCTTCGGATCCGTGTTTCCCGGATAACAGCCTGTGTTATTTCCCCAGCTTCTCCATCCTCCATCATTGATCGCTGTAACAATTCCATCCCCGTTTAAATAGGCAGCCTGCGGCTGATCCAGAGTAATCTCTGTCCCGTCTGACAGAACTGCCCCCTCTGCATTCAGCAGTTTGTTGGATGGGTAAATATAGGGCACATCCCCATTCGTTGCTGTGTAATAGCTGGCCATGGCCCCGTAAGCCGCTGAAAACGCCATATGCTTTCCATCCATCAAAAGTTCCGGCCAGCACACAATACTGTGCGGATCGGTATATCCTGCCTTTTCCTTAGCCACTCCGCATTCCGTGTATTTCCGATTTTTTTCCGTATCCAGGTCCAGTACGCATTCGCAGCGGAACACTCCGTTTAATTCCGTGCATTTCTCCTGCATGGCTGCGCCTACGTTTGGCATCTTGCTCCATCCAGGGGTGAGAATCAGACCAGGAGAGAAGTGATACATCGGATACACCTGCCGGATGGTTTCAAGGCCGGTTTCCTTTCCAGATTCCATGTCATAAGCTCCAATGATATCCTCTTCTGTCACCATGGAAGCATCCAGATAACGATAGGAAACCTGGATCTGCTCTAAGTCGTACCCGTCTCCTGTACTCAGCATTGTGATAACTGGATATCCCAGCTCATTGAAGCTGACAATATAGTCCTTTTCTGGAGTAAGCGCTGGTCCCTGTGCCGCAGCTCCTGCTTTCGCGCTTCCTACTTTTGCAAAGTCCGCCATAGCGCCGCTTCCCTGATTGATCTGAATCGTGCTTAACAAAATGCCTTCCTGCTCCAGAACAGCCTGGTGACTCAGAATCTGGATATTTTTGGATTCCGAATCCTTACTGTGACGCTCCGGATCCAGCACATTAATAAAGACAGCTGGATATACCTGGAACAGTTTCCAGGATGCGTACATACTCTGACACAGAGTATACAGATTCCATCGTTCCGAGTATCCAAGCTTTTCCTTCGCCTCTTCCCAGGAATTTAAGAGAATCGGTTTATTAACAGCCTGTTCCGGATGTGCCGTCAAGTGAATGGGTGCTGTTCCTACGATCACCTGAACGCCGTAAGAAGTAGATAACGGCCTTACATTCGCCGTCTGCTTTTCTGTCACCTCAATCCCGTGTTTATACATGCTTCTCCTCCTTAATCTGTTCTGCTTTCTGGTAAAGCATAAAAAGCTCCGAATCCTGCTTTCTAAGCTCCATCCTTTTTTCTGCCAGTTGCGACGTCGGAACAATCAGCCCGCGAAGAAACGGGTATGCTCCCATCAGCTGAGCCATCTTGCTGGAACATCCTCCGCGCAGTACAGTGCCTTTCTGAATAATTCCATAAAAAGACGGCCCCAGATAAACGCCGGCCGTCTGCTTTTCATCTTTGCTATTCATAATTTTCCTCACATTCTAAGTCTGGAAGATTCCATGTCATCTCAATTCCTCCGAAAAAATAAGGATAAGTATCTTCTTCCTGTTCAATCGCCTTCATAGTTCTTTCACAGTAAAAGGCATCTAACACCGGATGCGTCCGGAAATACCCTGTCACACAGTTTAAAAGGTTCCACATCGTCTGATGCCCACCGTCCTGAGCATACAGGCAGAACACCAGATAAACCTTCGCTTTAGCGGCATCCTCTTTCATTTCCACCTCTGTGGTTTTTACCACACAGTATGGAATTAATGTATCCTCCACAGACGAATCTCCCAGAGCTTCGCTTTCTTCCATTTCCCAATATTCTGGCAGAGACAGCTGCGGCAGCGTTCCGGAGTATCCTTTCAGGTTTTTTCGCTCTCCCTTCGTTCCTGTCAGCAGGATACGTCCTGATAATTCTTCGATTGTTTCGATCAAACATGCTTCCAGCTGGTTATTGGTCATAGAGCCTCCTATGCTTTCAGCACGCCCCTGGCTATGAGAGCTGTAATTACCTCATTGATTTTGTTTTTCATATCCGCAGGCGTCTCAGTGGATAAAGTCGTTATCTTAGTGGCCGTTCCTGTCAGTCCTGCACCGGCGGCACCCTGTGGTCCTGCTGGGCCACGCTCTCCTGGCTCTCCTTTTGCGCCGGCAGTGCCCTGCGGTCCTGCCGGTCCCTGATCGCCTTTTTCTCCTTTCGCTCCAGCTGTACCCTGTGGCCCTGCCGGACCTCTTTCTCCCGTTTCCCCCTTGGGGCCAGCAGGCCCCTGCTCACCTTTCGGTCCCTGAGGTCCTACCTGCTCGTTTTTAATGCCCTGCTCCATCTTATTTAATTTATCAGCTGTAATAAAATCCCCTTCTGACCATGTGGTCGGTTCATAAGACATGTGATTCCCTCCTTTAAATGGTTTTATTTATTAAATTCCACACTGCATCCTGAAGACTCTCTCCAATTTCACCCTCCAGCCTGCGAAACGTCATCTCTGTTAATTTGGAAATAGATGGGCCCTGGGCTTCCCGGATGGGATGTCTGGCGCCGCTTCGCCTCTGAAAAATTCCAGTATGCGCTTTTTTCTGTTTTTCCTGTCTGACTGAGGTAATAAAGCCTTTTAACCCGCCTGTTTCAATGGGCTTCATGCCGCCGCGCTTAACGGCTGCCTTTGCTGCCACCCTTTTTCCATTCTTCCGGAACTGGTATGCGCCAGGAAGAGAAAGAACCTCGCCCGAAACCTGAATCTGTGCAAAGCCCTTCGATAACGTAGCCCGTTTTAGTTCCAAACTCTTCTCCGAAAATTTCCCTCTCCGGATGGTATACTCGCTCTTTGTATCCTGATACAAGCGCTTTTTGGCCTGTTTCGCCGTCTCATTTACCGCCTGTTTCAGCAAAGGTTCCGCTTTTTTTCCAGATTTCTGCAAGAACTTTCGAATTTCGTCCTGATTTTCCAGATGAATTTTTAGTATCATACGCCCCTCACCGCTTCCAGACTGATGGAATAAATCCCATCCTCATTCACCGCGTCAATAATCCTGTATTTCCTGTCATCCAGCGTCAAGAGACGGCCAATGGCCGGGAGAGGACCGAACTCTTTTGACAGCACATAAAAAAGCAACTTTCTTTTATAAATTCCATCCAGCTCATCTCCTGATGGAATTCGCTTCTCCCGCTCGATCATCTCGTTGTCATCTACCAGGATGCAGAGAGTCCTTCCGTCAACCCTGTGGAGTGAGCCAAACTCCGCAGGGTTGAGGAAAACAGAACGATTATCCTTTGCAACGATATCTTTAAAACCCATACTAACCTAACAATTTTACAAAGGCAGTCAGCTCGTCCGCCTCTGCCGCCTCTACCGCATAGCCTACAGTCGCAGTGCCGCCTGTATCTTTGTCAATTCCTTCTTCGTCATCAAATTTGACTGGATCTCCAACAGCCAGAGCGACACCTGATTTTTTTTCAATTTTAAACACTCCGACCATATGAACAGAGCCTAATCCTTCTGTAGGAATGTCAGTTCCCGCTACTCCAATATGAGCACCCAGTTTTAAGACTGTTCCTGCCGGAATTGCGGCTCCTGTTTTATTTAAATAGTCCAAGGATTCACCCTTCTGCCAGTATGTTGCTGTTTTTGCCATGTGTTTGACCTCCTATGCTAATCCGATTGGTGATTCTAAAGCAATGCCCGGATTCTTTACTGCTCCGCGGTAGTCCATAACCGCGATACCCCAGTCAAGATATACGTCCCAGACAAAGCCCAGCTGTCCAGGCGCTTCCATTCGGCGGATGTTCGGAATATCCTGTCCGTTTAAGTAGTCTACCTGGATAAAGTCGGTATCGTTCTTGTCTCCCACCATAAACCACGGAATCGGGCTGCCTTCTTTGATCTGCACGTTTAATGTGGCATCTTCCACAACCTGAATCGTATCCTTGTAATTAAACAGAGGGTTGACCGCTCCGGATGCGCTGATAGTCGGGCTGTTGAACAAGGTGTACATGGCAAACTGATAACCCAGCGGAACCACAATCGTACCCGGACGAATGATAATCGCTTCCTCCATATCGTCCTGCTTTTTCTTGTGGCCTCCTAGCGCAAGAATCATCGCCTGCACTGCCTCCTGGGTAATGCCGGTTCCTTCCTTCAGAAGGTTTTTATGATCGGAAACGAACAAAGTTTTGCCATCATAAATTTTCGGATTTCCCGTCAGAATCTGGTAAACCTGGCTGTTGATTGTCATTCTAGCCGCTTTCGCCGCACGATTGGGAAGCGTTGTAATCACTCCCATATCATCGTTGATAAATGCCTGGCGTGACATGGTAAACTGACGGCCGTAGGTTTTTAACTGCCTCTGCGGCTTCTTTTCATCAGTCGGAAGCGTGTGCTTTAACTCTCCGTTCTCCGGAACCTCCAGGAACCGGCCAAATCCACCCTGAACATAATAATTGTCTGCCTTCTTGAAGTCTGTCAGGGTGCCTCTGGTAGTAAACTGCTCAAAGGTAACCGGGGCTGTCTTGTGGCCCTCCACATAGGATTTGCGGATTACATTATCCATAATCGCCGGGAAAGCAGAAGATGGATTATAATACGCTCTCTGAAGCAGCGCTGAATATACCTCATCTCCGGATTCCATGTAATAGTTTCTCTGAGAATCCTCCTGTGTCAGACAGTTGGCCGCGATCATCTGCAGCGTAGCGTTTCTGAAATCATTAGCTCCCGGAGCCGGATTCTCTACATGGATCCCCTGGCGAAGAAGGATTCCGTCTGTCATTGCATTGCGTTTCTTATCTCCCTCGTCTTCCGTGACTCTGGTTCCGACTGGCCCTTTTGTCCGCTGCAAGTGCTCAATGACAGCTGCTCTCACCTGATCCAGGGTACTGTCATTGGAAATATACGGCTCTGAATCCATTCCGAATCGCTGACATAAATCTGTAATGTCTCGAACCCGCTGGCGTTCTGCCATGGCCGCGGCCCGTGCCTCATCACCGCCTGGTGCAGCTTCTCCAGACGCTGGAGGATTTCCCGCTGGAGGATTGGCTCCTCTCTGGCCTTCCTGCCCTGAGGCAGTCATGCTGTCAATCTGTTCCTGAAGAGAATCAAATTCTCTTTGCTCTTCCGCCGTCAGACTGCGTCCCTGCTGCCTTGCAGCCTCTGTCAGTTCTCTCTGGCGGGCAATCATTTCCTGTAAATTCATTTGTGTCCTCCTTCTTTGATTAAGATATAGGCTAAAAAGGATGCCTATTTAAACACCTTGGCATCTTTCAGCTTCTTGATTAAATTGTTAAATTCCACCTTCGTGGGAGTTTCTCCTGCTGCATCAGCTGGAGCTGATACCTGTACAAACGGCACATTTTTCGGGGCCTGGTAATGCTCTGCAATAAATGTGCAGATTTCCTCTAACGGGCCGGATGGAATTGTTTCAACCGCCTGACCTGTCAGCGCTGCAGCGGCTTCTCTCATAGCCTGTTCTAAATTTTCCATGCGTTTCACCTGCCTTTCACCTTAAAATTCTTCTACTAACCTCTTGATATCTTGATATACTTCCTTGTAGGGTACATCTTTTTTCATAAGTGTTCGAATACGCATCTTCAGCAGCGTCTCCAGTGATTTCAGCTCCAGCAAAGTTTCCTGCGAAACAGTGTCGCGTTGGCTTCCATGAAGTCCTGCCTTTTCATTAATTAATTTTGTAAAGATCATATAATACTTATCTGCATTCTTACTGCCCTGTGCTTTCGCGTATTCAACAAAGCATTTTATCTGGTCTGTTTCATATTTCCTGGCTTTCTTAGATTCTTCACGAATCCCCAGCCATCTGCTGTCCTTTTCAGAAACTATGTAATAACCGTTCCTTTTAATTGATTGAATAGTTTCATATACCCAATCATTAAACTCATCCGCAACTTTTTGATTCGACCAACGGCAAATTTCATAAATCCCTCTCTCAGAATACATAAAGACTTTGTCTGTATTTTTATTTTTATATATCGGGGTCACAAATTGAGACCCCGATATTTCAATAGAAAATCTATCCAATCGATCTCTGTGTCTCTGGTGCATCACCAAAATCGAATGCTGTGGTTGCTTATACTGCAATGCATAACCAATCTGGGTTCTGCTCATGTAAATATTGTCTTCTTCATCTACATAGAAATCACACATGGTTCCTAAAAATTCGCTTTGTTTCACAAGCTTTAGTCTCATCATCTGTCCTCTCTTTCTAATTTCTGGTATCAAAAAAGGCCCAGCCTTTTGCTGAACCTTAACTTCCTTTTTTCTCTGTAATTATTTCCTCTGTGCCTTCATTAGATTTTCGTTCGCCTGGACTATTCGTTCCAGAACAGACAGTCCCGCTGGCTGTACTGCTGGAGAAATTTCCGGTCCGTCATAGGTACGCCCTACCCCTACTGTTGCATCTGCAGGTACGGACACAATACTGATTTCCAGAGGCGTCCACTTTTTTGCAATATAGCAGGGTCCGGTAAACCTGCCATCACTGGATTTCTTTCCTGCTGCCACTTCTTCCCAGGCATCTACACTATAACCAACGGATACTCCCTTCAGGGTTTTTCCATCTACTTTCTTCCGGATCTTTTCCGCTTCGTCGTCATCATCAAACTCAATGATTGCTTTTCCACGGTTGTCTTCGTTCCAGGCTTTTACGACCTTTCCGATGACCTGATCCCTTTTATGATTAAACAAAACGACTCCTATACTCTGAAGTCTGCTCAGATCCATGCATGCTCCGGAGTGATCCAGGATTTCCATTCCATACCACCTGGAATAGGGCTCCTCCGACGAAAAAGACAGTTCAAACTGCCTCTCATTTTCGCCTTCCCCCGCCGCCCGGATATTGGCATTCATAAACCGTGTTGGGCAGAAATCATTTTCTCCGCCTGGATTTTTATGCATCGGCTTTCGTTCCATTTTTCTTTCCCTCCTCTTCCTCCGGCTCCTGCGCGCCCGGTCCTCCCGCCAGCATGGCAGCCAGGTCAATGTTCTTTTCAGCAGCGTACCGGTTTGCCTCATCCATCTCGTCAATGACCTGTTTCCAATCCCGCCCGGCTTCTGCGCAGATCTGCTGGAATGTTTTCTGCCCCGTTTTTAACATTGTTGCATTAGCATTCGCTTCTTTCGCCGGATCGATCCAGCGTTTAGGCTTAACAACCCATTCATGGGCTGTATAATCTCTAATATTGTTCCAGAAATCATTTCCAGAGATAATCCCTTTCAGCCAGCAGGATATCACAAAGGTTTCATAGATTTCATCCAATACCTGGAACAGAAGCTCCTTTTCTTCGTCATAGGTCAGATCATCCTCTATTCCGCTCTGGCGTGTGCTGGAATAGTTGGTTTCGGACATATCCCTTGCTGTAGCCTCATAGGACAGTCCAGATGCCGAAGAAATCAATCGCTGCTCCGCTTTCAGAAATGTGGCAGCATCAGAGCCCTGTCCTGGCGGTGTAACCGTCTGCGCATCGTCTCCTGGATTCATTTCCAAAATCATACCTGGGACAATTCGCTTTCCCTCATAGCTGATTTCACTTTGCGGCTTTCCATCCCTTCCGCGATTTGACGCTAAATTGTTTATACGTTTAACCAGAATCGCCAGGCAGGCAGCTATCTTTTCCTTGATTGTTACAGCTGAAATAAACTCATTCATATCTTTAATTCTGGTTACAGTAGGAGCCAGATCCGTCATTTCCCGAATCTGAGAAGGTCGGCGCTTGGCATAATAGAAGATCACATCCTTGGCCGGAACGTACACAGGTTTCATCCGCGTGTATCCGTCAATTTCATACTGCGTAATCCAGTATCCCACCGGGCGGTTCCAGCGGTTGTACTCAATTCCTCCAACTACCTTATTGTCTTTTTCTTTCGGCTGAATTTGAGTGGCGTCAAGCTCATCCACCTCCAGGATCTGCAGCTGAAACGGCAGATATCCCTGCGAAGTATATCTCTTGATAATCAAAATCCCGCCGTCAACAATTTTTCTTTGAATCAGCATCCGGACAATCTGGGTAAAGCTCTGAGTGCCTGTGACATCGCAGTTTTCTTTTTCGCACCATCGTTTCCAGGCAGCTTCCAGAATCTTATTCCGGTCTGCCTGCTCCGTTGTTACGCGAATCTGAAGCCCTCCGCCTATCACATTCCTGCGAAAGGCACGGATAACTGAGTTTAAAATATCGGAGTTACGTTCCAGGTCCCTGGTTCTCGCCCGGATGACATCTCTCTCAAAGCGGTCTGTCAGCTCTGCTGACTGATTCTGCGTATTCCACCGGGACTGCAACCTTCCCGAATCACTGGCGTCATAATTCCCACGCTGCTCTTCGTAATACTTCCTCCACCGCATCCTCTCAATACCGGCTTTTGGGCTGATGATTCCGATAATCCGGTCTATCACTGTCTGCTTCATGCTACCTCCTGTTATCGTATCCAAAATCAGCTGCATATGCGCCGTAGAGGAATCCACTTTCCTGGGCCTCCTGGGCTTCCAGACGGTTTCTTTCAGCAATTAGTGTAGATAAATCTGCCCTGGTAAGAGAACGGGTTCCTATCTTATAGGACTGTCCTCCTACCATAATGTTATAAATGGCCTCATTTAAAACCCGCAGCTGCTGGCTTGGGCTGGAATAAGGTTCTTCTTTTACTTCCGTAGTTCTATCTGATTCTTTTCCCATTCTCTCTTTTCCTCCCATTCCTCTACCACCCTTCTAATTCATTGTCGCGGATCCACTGTTCTTCTTTCGGTATCTCCGTTGGTTTCTTCTTAGGCGGTACATACCGCTCCTGATGCCAGATTCTGGCGCCGCGGATGTCTGCCGCTGCCATCGCATACACCTCTGCATCCAGATAGTGATTATCTGTGTGGGTTGTCTTAGGCACCCACTTCTGTGTGACTGCCCCATTTGCCTGCCGTTCATTAATCTTGTGCTCCGCCGTTACTTGATTGGCATATTCTTCATCAACCCCACGAAACACCATCCAGGAACCGGTTCCGTTATTCCTGCGCATCCTGGAAGCAATTCGATCCTTATATTTTCCAGTATCGACGATAACCAGGTTAATACCGGCTGCCTTTGAACCAGCCTTATTGATTACGCTGTATTTATAATCCGTCTCCAGCCTTTTACTGGATCCTTTGCACGGAAGTGTATAATCCATAGTATCAGCACAGAAATCATATACCATATCCGTCTGATCTCCGGAGTCTACCAGAACAAGAGAGGGTGTCAGCTTCTCACCATTCTTTTTTTCGTAGTAGAGATTCATAATGTTGTCGGCGTTCCATAGATTTGTTTCCTGCCCTCTGGCAATCAGCTGGCTGGTCCAGTGTTCTCCCCATGCACGTATGACCCAATAAATACAAGTCTCCTGCACGTCAATTCCCCCTGTCAGCTCAATGGCCCAGTCAGGTACTTCAAACTCCGGGAGCTCCGTCTGGCGTTCCTTCACCAGATCCGCCGTCGTCTTGAGTTTCGTATCTTCCCATGGTTCCGCCAGCCAGCTGTTGACAAAGTTTTGAAGCATATCTGGATCTTTATAAGATTTCAAATGTTCTTCAGCCGCTTCCGCCCAGGTGACGAACACACTGTACAGGGAGCTGATATGATATCCGACCGTCTTAGGTCTGCCAACTCCCCTCTTTTTGACTGCCCGCCATTCTCCCTCTCGAAGCATCTTCGGCTTGTCCTTATCAAGAATCTCGCAACCGCACGCCGGGCAAATATACTTAGCTGTCTGTGCTCTCTCATAGGGCGACATTTTCTCCTCATCATCCTTACAAAATAAAATCTGCTTAAAAAGAAGCTGCTGCATTTCCCCGCAGTGAGGACAGGGAACAAAATATTCTTTTACCTCATCTGCGCTGTCATGCAGAGACCAAATATAGTTCGTCTTAAGCGTCGGAGTAGAACAGGCATACACCTTGCTCTGACTCTTGAATGTTTTAATACGCTCCATGGCAAGATTGTAGGGAGATGCCTCTTTCTTTGATGCGCCTCCCATCTTGTCAATTTCGTCAAAGAACAGATATTTGATTGCTTTTGATGCCAGCTTGGAGGGAGAGCCGGCTCCTCGCAGATACACCGTCATATTTTTGAATTTCAGGCGGAGCTCCTTGGAGGCATTCTCGTAAAACTGCTTTTTAATCTTCGGAACCAGGCGAAAGGCTGGTTTCAGTTTGTCATTTGAGATGTCTTTAGCCAAATCATCCGAAGGATAGACGATCATCGTCGGGCCAGGTTCCTCTGTAATGAGATATCCCAGCATATTGATCAGGACTTCTGTGCCTCCCAGCTGGGAACCCTTGCAGAGATAAACTTCTCTGATATGCGGCTCATTTAAGGTATTCATGATCTCCACCAGGTACGGCGTTACATCATTAGACCACTTTCCGGATAAATTACTGCTTTCATCCAAAACGCGGTATTTTTCCGCCCATTCACTGACTTTTAACTCCTCCTGAATGGAGAGGGCGGCGCTGATTACTCTTTGGAAAAGCCGGCGCGTTTTTCTTCTGGCTTTTTCCCGACGTGTCACTCTTCCTCATCCTCCTCTTCTTCCAGCTCCTCTCCTTCCAGTGTCTGTTGACCGTCAATTTCATCTGGATCGTATTCTGACAATTCTTCCAGCGCAGAAAGAAGCTCTTTTTTAATGATCTGAATAATTTGGTTGATGTCCTCTTCACCAGCCACCTGCATAGCCAGCTTAGCAGGCACAGAAAGCAGCCGGTTTTTAAATCGAATCAACATGTCAGATAGAAAAGCCTCCACATCGGCAGCCTCATGAAGCTCTCTGCGAAGGCGTCTGAGCTTCAGAAGAGAAATCTGTTTTTTTACTTCCTCATGCTGCGCCTGCACTTCCTCTTTTGAGATTGAGGCACGTCGGCCCGTTTCCGCATTCACTTTGTACTCAATGTACTCCTGAATGCTCTTTTCCAGGTTGTAGCCTCTGCCTTCCTGCGTCAGCTTAAAAAGTCCTTCTTCCCTTAATCCGCGGACTCTTCTGGAGCTGAGTCCCAAACATTCTGCCAGCTGTTTTTGATTTACCACCATCGTTTGACCACCTCCCCAGCAGTATCCCCAAAAGCGGAAGGAAATGCCATCAATTTTTTTCTCATAAAGCCAAAAATACCGCGCTTTCCCCGGACCCGCATAGGGGTGGGGGGTGAGTAGTACCTACTCCACTCTGTGCAGAAATTAGAGCAAAGGAAAAGAGCGCCCTTTCAAGCGCTCTCCCGTTACTCCTTATGTTTTTCTTCCTGCTCTTTTGCAAATGCCAGCATCAGCTCTGTAATCTGTCCAGCCTGGCTGACTCCTGCCGCCTTACAGGCCTTTTCGAATCGTTCCGCTACTTCCCGCTTAATCTTAAAGCTTTTTGTCATGTAGCCGACTTTCTTTTGATACTTCTGACTTGCAATGGTTTGAGGGTTTGGGCTACCTTTTGGCATCTCTGTCCCTCCTCATTTTTCTGTAGATACTGCGGCCAATGAAACCAGCCGTTACTGCAATTACTGTAATTATTGCGATTCTCATTGTTAAAAATGGCGATTCGTGCTATACTTTTGATACGGGGAGGATTTCTCCTCCCCTGCTGTGTTATTTCCACAGCTTGTCGATTATCAGAATGATAATCCCTGTTATAAGCCCTGTCAGGAATTGAACCGCTACTTCAATCCAGTTGACTGGGCTTTTTCTTTTTCTTCGGCTTCTGCCTTTCGCCATCTGTTCTCACCTCCTTACATGCTATATTATATCATAGGGTATACCATATGTCAAGTATTTTAAATACTTTATCTAGTATTTTATATACATCTTTATCAACATCTTGTGGATAACAAAAGCACCCGGCGCATGGCCGGGTGAGAAAAATATGAGGTAAACATGTGGATTGCAGGAGAAGGACTCGAACCCTAGACTTCCGGGTTATGGGCCCGGTGAGCTGCCGCTGCTCTACCCTGCTAACGGATTCTCCAGGAATCGAACCTGAGACTCGATGCTTAACAGGCATCTGCTCTACCAACTGAGCTAAGAATCCTTACCGCCCGGTTTCCCAGGCGACTATTGGGGTTAGGTCTTTACAGGAGATACAAAAGCCTTGGCCGAATCGCCTTCGGCTTCCATTTTATTCTACTACGATATTTCCGATACTTCCGATATTTTTTATTTTATTCCATGTTCTTTTAAATATTTATCCCTGATGTATAGTCTCGGATAATCTGGGCTATTACTGTACCCAGTCTTAACAGCAATTTTTTCCCATGTCATTCCGTTTATGTAATACATCTTGCAAACATAGCGCGCCTGCCCCTCTTCAATCTGATTGATCCACTGCTCTACCGCTCTAACCTGTTCCTTTTTCTTTTCCAACGTCTTTTCTCTGCGGTTGTATAAATCCCCATCAAATCCAACTACACTCTGAGGTCTGCCATATCCAGTCCGATAGTCAAATACTGTACTGTTCCCAATTCCAGCATCTGTTTCTTTCATCTCCTGAAGCTCTGTCTCCAGAAGTGGAATAGACCGTTTTATTTTTCTGTAATTACTTAAAAGTTTTTTTGTAATCTTAATCACCGTTTCCTCCTGTCCTGCTGCCGGCGCTGCCATCCTGCTGCCTCTTTCCCAGAACCTTCCGCGCTGCCATCCTGTTTTCTTCCTGCTGCCCGCTTTCCCGGAACTATCAGCTTCCCGTTCTACTGACAGTTTCCTCTGTTTCTTCCTCTGCGCTACTGGGAGTTGCCTTACTTTCCACGACTGTTACCGTCCCCTCAAACACTTTCCACACTGAGGACTGCTCAAATAGATGCGTCTCCGGCTCCTCATTCTCCCGCATCGGCCGCGTCAGATACCAGAGAGAGTCCTCTTTCCAGGTGATCTCCTCTAATTTTCTTCCGGCCTCCAGTTTTAACGTCACATCCCCGCCAAAGGATTTTGCGGCCATCTGACTGCTACAGCCTGGCAGCGCACATGCAATCAATGTTGATACAATAAATAGCATTACCTTACGTTTCATTCGTTCTCCTCCATTGGCGTTATCTTAATTCGCTCCAGATGCGGATACGTCCTGCAGCGTCTTACTGCTTCTTCCCATTCCCTGATAAATGCTTCCCTCTTTGTTTCCTCTCTATATCGGTTGTAGTTTATCTGGTATCTGCCCTTATATAAAATTTCGTTTAATGCGTGATAAGAGACGGCGAGGGATTCTCCCAGCGCTTCGCGCACTTTCTGCGCAGGTGCATCGCAAAGAATCTTCTTTCCTGACTGCTTGTCTATAACATCATAAGTATATTTCATTCTTATTTTACACCTTCAAATCTGTTTCTGAAAAATTGATAGGCTATGTTTTGGTTGGCTTCTGGCACATTTGATTGATACAGTTCTGGTTCTGTATATGGCTGCCAGGCAGTCACTGTGTCATATACAACTCCAAGGTCTCTTGCTTCGTTTGGTTCCCCATCGCAGCGTATCCATTCGTTTTCTTCATCCTCATACCACCAGATTCCCTCTTCATATTTTCCCTTATATGTACCGCTGATTTCTGGATGATATTTCCATTCCTCTTTTGGGATAAAGTCAGAGCCATAGTCTGAAATCCAACTCGAATGTTTTACTGTTATCCAAACGGGCATCTCTTCCTCTGGAAGTCTCTCCTCTACTGGGATCCAGTGATATCTACGTTGCTGCCGGCGAAGCTCTCCCACATCTGCCGGACTCAGGCCCGTATTCTCATACTCCGCCAGTCTCATAACCAGCTCCTCTTTCTTGTTTGGGCTCCAATAGCCTTCTTTAATTCCATTGCTTCTTTTATGCGTTAATCGTTCCATATGATTCTCCCTTCCCTGCTGCCCCATTCGGCCACAATCTCACAGGCAGATGTCCCACAAATAATATTCTGGCCGTTCCAGCTGCAGGAGTCACAATCTTTAAACTCCTTTGTATGTTTCGCCATATCCCAGCACTCAAAAAAATCAATCTCCATCTCTGGTGTCACTTCTATGGTCAGCTGGGCTTTTTCACATACCTGAATACACAGTTTCTTCATGGGTGCCTCCTGTTCCGGCTATGCCAGTTTCATTAATTCAGCAAATCACCTTCAACTTCAAAATAGACGTATCGGTTATTCTGCCGCACTGGTTTATTGATATCCACATACCTTTCCAGTAATTTAGCGCATATTCGTAACTCCCGAACTTTAACCTTAAACCTTGTCCACGTCTTCCCATTGCGCTCAAAAATGCTGATCTCCATCGTCCTTAAACACCTCTCCTAACTTTCTGCGTTTTCCGACACTCGCTTGTTCCATGCTGCAATGGCTTCTTCTTTTGTATCGAACACTTTTGACTCAGAAACACATTCCTGACATATGATCCAAAAAGCTGTATATCCAACAATGCATGCTTTTCCACCGCAGAACGGACATCTTTTAAGTTTTTCGCTCATTCATCTTCCTCCAGGCTTTATTTACCTCTGTACTACTTTCAAAAACTCCACCAGCTCCGTCTCGCTGTCTGGATGTTTGGTATACCTTTCATGTCTGTTCCATTTTGGACAGCCATAGCTGGAATGCTTCGGCGGTTCCGGTCCGCCTATCAGATGCAAATAGTAGGCAGTAAAATCTCTTTTTCCTACTGCCGGATACTCCTCCGCAATCAGTTGGGCTCCGTTATCAAACTCATACCTGTAGTACCTGACTCCGATATGCTCATCCTCATACCATAGCCCCCAGGACTGGTAATTTCTCAGCCACTCCTTCCTCTGGTCATTATTCTTCATCGGCGGCAGCTCTGGCTGTTCCTCCGGTTCTTCCTGCTGCCGTTCCTGCTCTGTCAGAAGCTGCAGCGCCTGCAAAATAATACGGGTGTTTTCCACAGCTGGAGGCTGTTCCTCTTCTGGCGTATCCTCAAATGCTGCCTGCAAAGCTTCCCATTCGCCTTTATACTCTTTCAGGAGTGTTTTGGCGGTTGGTTTACAAAGGATTTCAGTTTCTGCATCTGTTTCTTTCGTCTCTTGGACAGATTCTTCCTCAGGAATCCATCCGCACCGGCAGTTACAGTCTTCCTCGCAGTCTTTGCAGCATCTGACTCCACCATATTCGCAGCAGACGCAGTTTCCAGACTCACTCCAGCCAGTGATACAGGTTTTAGGCCAGGAATGTTCTTCCATGTCTTCTGATTCTTCCTGTATCTTCTTCTCCGGCTGCTCCTGAAGCGGTTCGACTTGAGTAGTTTTATGGAGTGCCTCCCAACGGTTCCAACAGGCAGCGCATTCCTTTCTTCCCTCTTCCTGATCCTTTTCGCTAGTTCCCCAGTTTTGCCGGATACAGGAAGAGATTCCAGGAGGGCAACCGGTTTCCTGCTGCCTATCGGCAGCCTGTTCTTCATCCAGATCCCCCTCCGCCAAGTCTTCCGTAGCGAGAATAAAGCTTCCGGATGCTTTAACCTCTGGAAGGAAGGCAATTTTCTCCGGTTCCTGTTCTTCCTCCGGATCATCCAGAAAATCGGTTATATCCATTTGGCCAGGCAGCTGCTCCTCTTCCGGTTGTGACGTCACAACTTTTTTAGCTTCCCGCTTCAGCTCCCGGATTTCCCGCACTGGCATATCTGCCGTCACCTGTTCTCTCATTTCTGCCGACATAGAAAGCATTTCTATTAGACCGTTAGCCGAATACTCCTGATACCGTTCCTACAGTCTTGGAACCTGCTCCGGCCCAGCAAGTTCTCCGAACTGCTCATAGACCCGGATGCAGTTGGAGGCCCAGCTTTTATCCTTGTGGTAGCACAGCTCCATAAAATCATCGAAACTCTCATACCCTTCCGGTTCCCAGAGCCGGTCTCTCCGGATGGCCTGCAGAGCGTAGCCCGCTGATACAATTCCGTTTTTTACATCCTGGATGGCCCGATCTGCCAGCTCCTTGGCCTGATTAAAAGTCAGGCTGCTTTGTATCTCATTCATGTATGACCTCCTCGATTCTTTCTCTTACCCACCGCTCGCCGTGTTCTCTGTCTGCAATCTCTTCCGCCGCCAGGGCCGGAGAAAAATAGCAGCCAATGGATGTGTAGCCGGTCGGCGTTTCCCGAATAATCTGGAACCGGCCAGCCATTTCCTTTTCCACATAGTATCTCCCATAAATGTGCTTCATGTTACTTCTCCCATTCTCCCAGCGTCTGGATGCCTGGTCGGCTGCATCGTACCACATCGGCCCAGGTATAGGCCTGGCCATTATCAAACAAACAGATGTGCGGATATCTGGTATCTGTTACCTTGGTACGTTTTCTCAGTCCATCCTCATCTCGGTAGCAATAAACGGTTCCTGATTTTATCTTGTTTTGATATTTTTTAATGACCTCCGGCGTGATGGAGGATTCATAAAACATTTTTTCCAGCCGTTTCTTATAGCTTTCCATCCCTTCTGTCCGGATGGTGTACAGATATTCATTCCCGGCTTTGCTGACACATTCAATGGCATTTTTAATACGCAGGTTTTCAAACTGCAGCCGAATATCCTTATAAGGCATTCCAAGGGTTTTCGTTACCTGCTTAACGGTCATAGGACTTCCCGCCTGTCTAAGACAGTCCAGAATTTTTTCCTGCTTTTCAGCCGACCTCTTCTGTATCTCCTGTTTTGTCATCCCGGTCCTCCAATCCCAATAAATCTTCTTTCCAGTTTTCGCAGCAAGGTCTGTCTGCTGCTGGTGTCCAGTCACAAAAAAAAAAAAAAATACAGGTTTCGCAGGTCTTTTCCATAAATTCCTCCTATTTACTTAATACTTCTTTTAAAAAATCGTCTCGATACTGGTCTGCCAGCCGGTCCCGGATAGAGACCTCTGGAAGTAAAATCGGGATGCTGGTTCCGTAGATACGGGACTGGATCCGGTCGTCTCCGGAAGCCCGTTCCATCGGAAGGTTAGAGGTATAGATGGTAGGAAGCATGTTCCGGTAGCGTTCGTCAATGAGTGAAAACAGGGCGTTATTGATCCATTCCTGACGCTCCGTCTGAACCCCCATGTCATCCAGTATCAAAAGGCTGCACTCTTTAAGGCTTCGCTTCTGCTCCTCTGCCGCCTCAGAGACTCCCTCACCTTTTTTCTTTATCAGGTCGATATAGTCAAGAACCTGGATAAATTTTACAACCGCGTTGTACCGCTCCATCACCTCGTTGGCCAGACAGCAGGCCAGGAGTGTTTTTCCGCTGCCCTTCGTCTGGGAGCAGATATAGAGTCCACGGCCGGAACGGCGAAACTCCTCGTATCTGGCCACAAACGAGTTAGCAATCTTTTTTATCATCTCGGTCTCATCACCGTAATAGTCCCACTTAAAATCATTCCCCCGCTTATACACGTACTCCACCGGAATTCCGGATCGGGTACGTCTCACTTCCGCGAAACTGGTGTGGTCGTCATACCAGTAGGGCTGCGTAATGCCGTAACCGGGGATATCATAGACGACTTCCCAGCCGGCGGTCTTGCCATACTCATACCGGTTTACGCTTACTACCACCGCGTCAAGCTCGGTACATGCTGTAGTAATCACGGTGTGATCCCCAGGCTTTAGATTCATTTGCATCCTTTGTACCTCCTCCCTGCCGGCCCGGTCTCTGCCGCGCCTGTAAAATCAATGTCTCAAATTTCTCTCTGAGTTTTGCTGTGGATCGGATGTTGGTTTTCCAAAACGGATCCGTAATAGCGTACTGCAGCGCTTCTGTGATGTCTGCTTCGGTCCGTTTATCCAGCCGTCTCATCCTCTCCACATGGCCTGCCCACTTTTCTATCTCCGTTTCTGTCTCTGGAACCTTAGCTCCCGGCAGCTGGCTTTTAACTGCCTGGATGAGTTTTTTTGTACAATCAAAATCAAACGGAGTCAGGTCCGTCGTCCGGGCCGGAACGGGACCGGCGACTCTCCTATTATTTCCTTTACTTTCCTTTACTTTCCTTTGTTCGTTTCTGTCGTCATTTTTATCATTTCTGTCGTCATTTTTGTCCAAAATGGTGACATTTCCCTTAATTTCGGCATCACTTAATAAAAGGTACGCTTTTTCCATCTCCACTTTTTTGCGTTTATAGGTAATTTCCAGGTACCGCTTCTGGATTCCCCTGGAAGTCAAAATCCCATATTTATCAAAAAGTGTCTGGTCAAAGATACCCCGCCTGACAGAAGCCGCCACAATGCTGGCTATTAAATTGTTCGCCCCGCTGCAGGAAAGAACCTGTCTCGCAAACAGAAGGGCGATATCCTCATTCCATTCACAGTAATAACCATGCTCCCCATAGATCCGCTGGAGCAGCTTGACGATTACCGCAAATCCTTTTAATCCAAATTCTGCTTCTATCAGTTCAAATTTTTCATCGAGCCGGCAATTAAGGGGGAAATACTCTATTCCCTCTTTTGCCATATGTCCCTCTTTTCCTGCCTGGACGGCCGGCTGCTGCCAGCTTCTCTCTATCAGGCCTGTCCCATCTACAAATCAGTGTTCCCGCCGAACGAAAGGCTTACGTCTCGCAGACGGAAGGAACGAATTCATTCGCTGCCGCAATCCGAAAACGGCGACAGAAAATGGGTAGATGGCGGCTCTGACAGGGAAACTGACACCGGCCTCATCCGGCCTGTTATCCAATCACTACCACATCAGCAGATATTTCTTCTGGGAGGTCTTTCAGCACGTTTGAGATGTACTCTTTTAACTGATTGATTGCTTTTAATCTCCAGAGGCCTCCCTCTGCTTCCACCAATTTAAAGGCAGGAGCTCCGTTCTGCTCGCCGATGCGGAACACGAACTGACTCTCTGGCTGCTCCACCTCCTGGAACGTCCGAAACGGAATCAGTGTTACCGGGTTTGGTACAAGAACCGGCGCCTTACTCGCCACGCCTACATTCATGGTGGCCGACTGGGAAATCCCGTCATCTGCATAGGCCTGCTCATTCCTACTGACAATGTTTCCGGACAGCTTCATTACCAGCTCCAGGTCCTCGTTTTTGACAAAATTGGACTGCAGGGCAATCATAAAACTTTCCTGGTCATACCACTGGTTAAACCGGAAGCAGGATACCTCTGCCTCCGACTCAAAGAGCGTCTCTCTGGTCCGCTCCTTGTCCAGCTGAGACATCAGACGGACAGTCATCGGGTCTACGATATGTACAATCATCCGGCCGCCAAGCGGAAACTCCTCCGCACAGTTTTCAATGTAGTCTAACAATGCTGTCAGGGTGTGGGCTGCTACTGCGCGGGCCTTGGGAGCAACATCGTAGCGCTCCATGCGCTTGTCCACATAGGTCTTTCCGCAAATTTCCATCACTCTGGGAGTCTCCGCTCTTTTAACCAGACTCTCCAGATACTCCATCACATCTCTTGATTCTTCCATCCGCTTCTCCTTTCTATTTCTTTGCCCTTAAATCAATCGGGGGCTGTTCATAAATTTCTCCGGTATCCGGATCATAATCTCTTACTTCTTCCGCTTCCACAACCACCGGCCGGCTGATTTCTCCCGGCTCCTGCATCGACACCTGGCCGGTGCGGATGTCCTGGCCAATCAGCAGCGTTGTCTCCACCTTGGCCGGACCTGCCAACTTTGGAATCACTTTAAATCCCAGGCCCACTGTTCCATCCCCGCGGGGCTTAAAACTTAACGTCACTGTAATTCCGCGGGAGGCTGCCGGATCCATGTTGGGATCCATGATATTTCTTCCTACCAGGCGGATAGCCTGGCGGAATTGAGCGTTCAGCTCCCCCCCTGCCAGGGTGTCAAATTCTGCATTTCTTCCCATCATATTCCTTTCTGCCGGAATCTCCGGCGAATCACCAACGGCATTCTGAAAAATATTTGTGATATATAATTGAAATTCATTGGCCACCACTAAAGGTATGATTTCCCGAATTCCCTCCGGAAGTCTTCCCTGGTTCCAATATGCTCCTCATAGTAGGCCTGCGCGTACCGCTTCCAGGATTCGTCAAATTTCTGATCCATGTGGATGCTGTATGGCTGCATATTGTGCCAGTCCGGCCGGAGAGGAATCACAAAATGATATTTCTCCGACAACTCCCTGTAAGGTTTTCCATTAAATACATGGTGGATCTCTACCCTGGAACTGCCTGTAACTACGCAATGTTCCATATCGTCCACCAATACGCTCTTTTTTATCATCTCCAGCTCCTCTTAAGTCTGTTAAGTTCCGCTTCTGATATTGTGTCGATTCCCTGCTCCCGGCATTCTGAAATAATGCCATCCAGAAACCGGGACATCTCTGCACTGTCATACTGACTGCTCCCTTTGATTGATTCGTAAGCTACGTAGCGCTCTCCATCCTGCCACACGACCCCTATCGGCCGACAGGCAGCGCCGAACTTAGCCGGATCTATCTCTACTTTGGCCAGGAAGTGCTTCGGGTTCCCGCTCTCATCCAGCTCTGCCTCTCCGTAGCGGGATAACATCTCCTGATACATCTCGTTCTTTGTCCACGCCTGCTCTTTGGTGGACATTGTAGCTGCCAGTCTTGATATCAGTCCCCAGGCATAGGCATTTGCGTTTAGACTTCTGGGAGGACGGTAGGGTTTTAATGTAACCGCAAGACGCTTTCCGTGGACTGCGTCCGCCTGTGCGAGCACCGGATCGTCGGTTTCAATCACTATGACCTGTTTCCCACCAGGCTCCCGGAAGCAGGTTCTGAGTCTTCCAATACACTGCATTTCTTTTCTCCGTATATAACTTGCATTTCCTTTTACTTTGGTTTACAATTTACTTGATAATATTTTTCTCGTGGGCCTGTCCGGCGGCAACCGGCGGGCCTTTCTACTTGCATAACTGCATCTTCAGCTGTTTTGCCCAACGGATGGCTTCATCCAGCTCATGATTTCGATATGCATGGGGTTTTATCCATTCCAGATCGTAATTTCCTGCGAACCATCCCTCGCGAATCACTTTCAGCTCAACAGTTCCAATGTGTCCCGAAAAATCAAAAAATGCTGTCGGCTGGTTCCCTGTAATTTCCTGGTCTCGTGGCATCATGGAATTAATGTCCAGAGCCAGGTCTAACAGCTCATGGATTTTATCCCTTCTTCTTTTTTTCGCCTTCTTTTCGATTCTTTTTTTCATGATATCTCCTTTCAAAATCTTTGCACGGGTACAGGCGGCTGGCTTCCATACACCAGAACCAGCCACGGCAGTCCCGACAGGTTGCGTCTTCTGTCCACTTCCCCATTATTTTGTTACTACAGCTTCGGCCCCCTGAACGGTTACCCATCCATGTTTCAATCTGGCCTCTGCCTCTTTCATCTGGATCAACTCTGGTGTAATAGACTGATTTAATAATCGGTTTGCTTCTGCCTCTGCCTCTGCTTTAATCTTAGTCTGCTCTGCCTCCGCTTCTGCATTAATTCTTTTTACCTCTGCCTCCGCCTGAGCCTGAGCCTTATTGGCTTCTCCCTGGGCAACTGCTGTCTGCTTGTCCAGTTCTGCCTTTTCTGCGTCCTGCTTCGCCTGCTCTTTCGCCTGAATTTTTGCCTGAAGCGTCTCGTCCAGCTGAACATCGATGATCAGCGCAGAGGAAACATGGATTCCATATTCATCATTCAATTTTCCGTCCAAATACTCTGTAACTGCCTTGCTTACCTCTGCCCTCTTATCGCTGTAAATGTCCATCACGGAAAACTGTGGTGTCACTTCTTTTATGTAGGCTACAATGGAATTCTGCACTCTGCTGTCTACAATGGCCTCCCCATCCATACCATTAAACCTTGCATAGAGGTCTGTCACTCGCTCCGGAATGAAGTTATAGTTGACTGTCAGATTCATTTTTACCATTCCGCCATCTGCCGGAGCATCCACATGCCAGTCTGCGTGTTCCTTTTCGTTATAATCTTCTGGGTTGTTACTCAGAACCAGCTGCTGCTGTGAAATGGGGTAATTTTTTACCCGTGTAAGAGGGCCTACAAAATGCCACCCTGAATCCAGTGTTCCCTCTACTCCGTTCTTCGCAGTCCAGACAACTCCGACCTCTCCCTGCCCTACATGCTCGATTGATTTAACGGTATATGCGCCTCCTGCTACCGCTACAGCTGCTACTAAACCTACAACCAGTCCCTTATTCATTTTCCTTTTCCTCCTGATTGAATTTTCTTTCGTTTCGCCTGATTGATAAAAATACCTTGCTGGCAGCCCAGACAACTCCAAGCGCTGCCACTGCAATCACCAGCATGCTAATTAAAAAAATCAGCCACATCCTTATCACCTCCTGTTACAACCACCCAGCCACATGCAAGATGGCCAGGAATGCCCCGAAGAACCCTGCTGCCAAAATCTCTGTGAAGAACAGGGCCTCATGAAGAAACTTCACTTCGTTTTTCAGCGCCACATTTTCCCTCTGTGCTGCCCGGAGCGGGTGCTCCGGGACTGTATCTCTCTTTCTCATTCGTCACACACCTTTCTTCTGTATCCTGCCATCTCCATAAATCGGTCTGACAGCAGCATAGCTACCTGCTTTCGCTTTTCCTCTGACAGTTCCTCGATTCTGTACTCTTGTCCATGAATATCAATGCAATTTGTAATAGTTGCTTCTTTCATGCTGTTCTCCTCCTTCTCTGCTAAATTTTATGCAAGACGGGTTGTACAAATTGAACTATTGTAGTTTTCTCTCACCTCCTTACTTCAGTAGCCCTCGCTTGAAACACTATAAACTCCTTCTCGCTTGTCTTTCTTTGTATTCTCCTTTATACTTTTCTTACAGGTACTCCAGCACCAGATAAAAAGGAGAGAACTATATGTCAGATATTAAAGCGTTCCTTATTCCTCACCCAGACGATCCAGCAATCAATCATCCTGAGATTTTCGATCATGAAAAATATTCATCCCAATCTTTGCCTCTTTCTCGGCCAGAAAGGCAACTATCCGAAGAAGAATTGGAAACATTTCGTGAATCAATGATGTCTGATTCTACACGCCTCATTAAGCATTTTGATCCCAAGTTTGAGGCACAACATGCAGCCTTAAGACAGCAGGTCGAAGCTATTGAAAAAATTGCGCAATCAGCAGCTCTTCATGCTGATCAGGCCATCAAACAAACCAATACCTCCAAAGAAAATCTCGCCCTGTTTAAGGAACAAGTTGAGTCTCTATTCTCTATAGCCCAGGATGCAAAATCACAGGCTGTTTCTGCTCGCAAAGAACTCGACATTTTAAAACAACAGCTTGATTTTGCCAGGTCAGAAGCTGAAAGTGCCAAGAAAGACGCCCTCTTTGCAAAAATCACTTCTATACTGGCAATTATCACCAGCATTGTGATACCGATACTAACTCAATGATGAAGCGAATAACGCTGATTGCTAAAGCCGCCATAGAAAACCATTCTGCCTGACGGCTTTGTTTTCTGGCTCTTTGTACATCTGCAATTACCTGTCCAACTTCCTCTGATATCTTTTTCATTTCTTCGCAATTCATCTCCATTGCTTCTCTCACCTCCCCTCAGCAGTTCCTCGGACGAGATACCCTCCTACTTGTCTCTCTTCTACCCCAAACAGCTCGCCTCCTGATCTGGCAATTTCCCATAATGCTGATACAACTAAGCTGTTAAACGTCATACCTTTTTTCTTTGCCAGCACTTTTATTGCACTGTAAAGCTCTGGCGGCAGACGTAATGTCGTCTGAATCATCGTCTTCACCTCCTGCTATCATTTTCATATCAAAATGATAGCAAATTAAAAGAGGTTTCTACCGTGGCACGCTAGTGCTGAGGTTTGTCAAGTCATATGATCTATT
>CAUCIO010000017.1 GCA_958442925.1 uncultured Clostridium sp.
TATTACATTGAGAAAAATGATCTGGTGATCCTGGGAAACCGCTATGAATCCCAGCTGTGCGCCATTGAGATGGAGGCCAGCTGCATTATTGTCTGCGAAGGCGCCGGAGTGTCCATGACCATTAAAAAGCTGGCACAGGAACGGGGCTGCACAGTTCTCACCACACCTTATGATACCTACACAGCTGCCCGCCTGATTAACCAGAGTATGCCTATCAGCTACTTTATGACAAAGGATAACCTGATTACCTTTGGAACCGATGATTTTATTGATGACATCAGGGATGTGATGGCAAACAAGCGTCACCGGGATTTCCCGATTCTTGATAAGGAAGGGAAATATAAGGGAATGATTTCCCGCCGGAATCTCTTAGGAGCCAGGGGAAAGAATCTGATCCTGGTGGATCATAATGAGAGAAGCCAGGCTGTGGAAGGCATGGAAAGCGCCAATGTGCTGGAGATCATTGACCACCACAGGCTGGGAACAGTAGAGACCATGTCGCCGGTATTTTTCAGAAACCAGCCTCTGGGCTGTACGGGAACCATTATCTATCAGATGTACAATGAAAATAAGGTGGAGATCGATAAAAAGACGGCTGGACTTCTGTGCAGCGCCATTATTTCCGATACCCTTTTATTCCGTTCTCCCACCTGTACGCCCATGGATCAGGCGGCGGCTCTTGCACTGGCTCAGACAGCAGAGATTGACGCGGAGGAATTCGCGAAAGAAATGTTTGAAGCGGGAAGCAAGCTGAAGGGAAAGACAGATTCAGAGATTTTCTATCAGGATTTCAAGCGCTTTACTGCTGGAAAGCTGACCTTTGGAGTGGGACAGATCACCTCCTTAAACGCAGAGGAGCTGGAAAAGCTGAAAGACCGGCTGTTAAAGTACATTGGAGAAGCCAGACAGGAACAGAAGGTGGACATGATGTTCTTTATGATGACCAATATTTTAGAGCAGTCTACGGATCTGATTTGTGACGGACAGGGCGCGGAGCAGCTGGCTGCGGCTGCCTTTCACTTAAAGGAAGCTGCAGACGTGGTGAAGCTGCCAGGCGTTGTATCCAGAAAGAAGCAGCTGATTCCAGGACTGATGATTGCTACAGAGCAGTAGAAAGAGGAGAAATTTATGTCAAAACAGGATTGGAAGCCGGGAAATATGCTGTATCCCGTGCCGGTGATTATGGTGAGCTGCCAGAAGGAGAATGAAAAGCCGAATATTATCACTGCGGCCTGGTGCGGGACAACCTGTTCTTCCCCGGCCATGCTCTATGTGTCCATCCGTCCGGAGCGCCATTCCCACCACATTATTAAGGAGACAGGCGAGTTTGTGGCCAATCTGGTGACGGAGGATCTGACCTTTGCCACTGATTACTGCGGTGTAAAATCGGGCCGGGATACAGATAAGTTTCAGGATATGAAGCTGACGCCTCTGAAATCTAAAAAGGTGAAATGTCCAGGTATTGCAGAAAGCCCTGTCAATCTGGAGTGCCGGGTGACCCAGGTGATCCCGCTGGGAAGCCACGATATGTTTCTGGCAGAGATCGTCAATGTGACAGTGGATGAGAAATACATGGATGAGACAGGCCGGTTCCACTTAAATGAGGCCGGGCTGGTATCCTACTCCCATGGAGAATATTTTAAATTAGGCAAAAAGCTCGGAAAATTCGGATATTCTGTGCAGAAGAAAAAAATCGGGAAGAAAGCGGGAGAAACGCCAGGGAAGCAGAACGCTGCGGTGAAACAGAAAGCAAAAACAGGAACTGCACGGAAAAATAAAGGAAAAACGGGAACTGACAGGAGAAGCAGGAAATGAAAAAACAGAAGAAGGCTGATAACGTAACGCTGATTGGAATGCCGGCGGCTGGAAAGAGTACAGTGGGAGTGCTTCTGGCGAAGCGGCTGGGATATTCCTTTGTGGATGTGGATATTGTGATTCAGGAGCAGGAAAAAAGGCTTTTAAAGGAGATCATTGCCCAGGAGGGGATGGACGGCTTTATGGCAGTGGAGAACCGGGTAAATGCGGCTCTTGAGGCAGAGCAGAGTGTCATTGCCCCAGGCGGAAGCGTAATCTACGGGGACGAGGCCATGGCTCATTTAAAGGAAATCGGTCTGGTGGTTTATCTGAAAATCAGCTATGAGGAGCTGACAAACCGTCTGGGCAATATTGTAGACCGGGGTGTGGTTTTAAAGGAAGGTATGACTTTAAAGGATCTCTATGAGGAAAGGACTGCCTATTTTGAACGGTATGCAGATATTACCATAGACGAAGAGGGCAAGGATCTGGGCCAGGTGGTCGATGAGCTGAGGAGGATTCTGGAGGAGCGGTTATCATGAAATCACTTGTTATTGCAGAAAAACCATCAGTAGGCAGAGACATTGCCCGCGTCTTAAACTGTAAAAAGAGCGGGGACGGCTGTCTGGAGGGAGAGAAATATGTAGTGACCTGGGCGCTGGGACATCTGGTCGAGCTGGCAGCGCCGGAGGCCTACGATAAGAGGTATAAAGCGTGGAAAATGGAAACTCTCCCCATGATGCCGGATCCTTTTAAGCTGGAGGTTATCGGAAAGACAGCAAAGCAGTTTGGCGCAGTAAAACGGCAGCTGTTCAGAAATGATGTGAAGGATATTATTATCGCCACAGACGCAGGCAGGGAGGGAGAGCTGGTAGCCAGATTTATCCTGATGAAGACAGGATGCAAAAAGCCCATCAAACGGCTCTGGATTTCCTCTGTCACGGACAAAGCCATCAGGGACGGTTTTTCAAAGCTCAGAGACGGAAGAGAGTACAACCATCTCCGGGATGCTGCCATGTGCCGGGCAGAGGCAGACTGGCTGGTAGGCTTAAACGCTACCAGGGCTTTGACCTGCAAATATAACGCTCAGCTGTCCTGCGGACGTGTCCAGACACCTACTCTGGCCATGATTGCGGAAAGAGAGGAGGAAATCAGGAATTTCAGGCCCAAATCTTACTACGGCCTGACTGCCAGAACCTCAAATCCATCCCTTACCCTGACCTGGCAGGATCAGAAGTCAGGCGGTATGAGAAGCTTTGACAGGGAGAGGATGGAAAAGCTGCTAAAGGATCTCAGAGATCAGCCGGTGAAGATCGTTCAGGTAAAGAGGACGCCGAAAAAGACTATGGCGCCTCTGCTCTACGATCTGACAGAGCTGCAGAGAGAGGCCAACAAGAGATTTGGCTATTCTGCCAAAGAGACCTTAAATATTATGCAGAGGCTTTACGAGAACCACAAGGTGCTGACTTATCCAAGAACCGATTCCAGATATTTAAGCAGTGATGTGGCGGACACCATAAAGGATCGTCTGTCCGCCTGCGGCACAGGTCCTTACAGGAAGCTGGCGGCCCGTCTGTCTAAACAGACCTGGACAAAGAAAGCAGCCTTTATTAATGATGCAAAGGTGTCGGATCATCACGCCATTATCCCTACGGAGCAGTTTGTCCAGCTTCAGCACATGACGGTGGAGGAACGGAAAATCTATGATCTGGTAGTGCGCCGCTTTCTGGCAGTTCTGCTCCCTGCGGCGGAGTATGATGAGACGGTGATTACGGCAGAAATAGGCGGCGAGCGGTTTATGGCCCGCGGCAAGGTAATGCGCTCCCAGGGCTGGCGGGAGGCCTACGAGACCTCTGGAAGCGGAGACAGCACAGCGGACAGTAATCTCCTTTCTGCCGGATATCTGGACGATGAGGCAGATGAAGAGGGGGAGCGTGACGGCGCTGTCAAAGTGACGGAACAGACGCTTCCGGATGTAAAGGAAGGTATGATGATTGCCGGAGCAGGGCTGTCTCTGACAGAAGGAAAGACGAAGCCGCCGGCTCCGTTTAATGAGGCTACTCTTCTCTCTGCCATGGAAAATCCAGTCAAATATATGGAATCCCATGATAAGGCCATGGCGAAGACTCTGGGAGAGACAGGGGGACTTGGAACGGTAGCTACCAGAGCAGATATCATTGAAAAACTCTTTTCAAGCTTTATGCTGGAGAAAAAGGGAAAGGATATTTTCCTGACCTCCAAGGCCAAACAGCTGTTAAAGCTGGTTCCGGAGTATCTTCGGAAGCCGGAGCTGACAGCGGAGTGGGAAATGAAGCTTTCTAAAATTGCAAAAGGCGAACTGAAGCGGGAAGCCTTCATGAGTGATATCTGCGCCTACACAGAGGAGTTGATCGGGGAGATTAAGGGAGGAGAAGGAACCTTCCGCCACGACAACCTGACGAATACAAAGTGTCCCCGCTGCGGTAAACGAATGCTTTCTGTCAAGGGAAAGAACAGCCAGATGCTGGTATGTCAGGACAGGGAATGCGGATACAGGGAAACCATTTCCCGTACCTCCAACGCCAGATGCCCGAAATGCCATAAAAAAATGGAGCTGAGAGGCAAGGGAGAGAACCAGATGTTCTCCTGCTCCTGCGGTTATAAAGAAAAACTGTCAAACTTCAAGGAGCGCCGCCAGAAAGAAGGCGCAGGCGTGACGAAGCGGGATGTAATGAAGTACCTGAATAAGCAGAATCAGGAAGAGAAAATGGTAAATAATCCCTTTGCGGAGGCGTTTAAGAATCTGGGGTTGGATTAGTCGGTAAAGCCAGTTTCTTTCGAAAAGCTTACAAATCATTTTCGCAATCCTTAAACCTCTGTTCCCCCTCTTGAATCTGGAAAATATGTGAAATATAATGACAGCATAAGGTAAAACCTGATACAGCAGGATAAAACTGAAACAGATTCAGAGAGGGGGATTTATAATGACACAGAAAATCAATCTTTCTTTTATGCATGTAATCTCAGGCGTACTGTTTCTGGTTATGATATTTTTCCAGATGGCGGGTATGCAGGCGGCATTCGGACTGATGGCGGCCGCTGTCATTGTATTCGAGCTGGGCCTTCAGGCTATGGAAAAAAGCGGAAAGTTTAAAGAAGGAAGAGCGACAAGGGCAGAGCAGGCCCTCTATCTGGCGGCGGCAGTCATGATCATAGCCTGTATGGTTTTTCAGTAGAGGACAGTGTTATCGTACAAGAAAATAGACAAACGCAGAAGTCCGTCACATTTCAGAGGAAAAGAAATGTGACGGGCTTTTTCTGCATTTTGTCGCTGTCCCGGTCAATTTGTGATATACTTTTTTTAATATCACAGCACAGAGTATGATGGAGTCAGAACGATACCGTTTAGAGTTTTTATAAAAGAGGAGGGGTGTTATGAACTACGAAGGACAGATATGCCGGGCGCCTATGGAGAGAAGCGCGTTTATGCTTCCGGTAATGGTAGGCTGTTCCTACAATGGATGCAAATTTTGCAACCTGTTCCGCCATTTAAAGTACAGAAAACTGCCTATGGAACAGATAGAGGCAGAGCTCAAACGAGTGAAAGAGTGCGGGGGAAGTCCGAAGAAAATTTTTCTGGGAGACGGAAATGCCTTTGACCTTCCCATGGAGGAGCTTTCGGCGATTTTACGGCTTGTAAAATCGTATTTTCCACAGTGCGGCATGATCAATATGGACGCCACAGTGACTGGAATCCTGAAAAAGACCAGGGAGGAGCTGAAGGAGCTGTATGAACTGGGGGCGCGTCATCTTTACCTGGGCATCGAGACAGGGCTTGACGATGTGCTGTCATTTATGAATAAGGATCACACCCTGGAGGAGGCTTATGAGGCCATCAGGCGGCTTCAGGAGACAGGTCTTATTTTTGACGCACACATTATGACAGGAGTGGCAGGAAAAGGCAGGGGAGAGGAGAATGCCCTGGCTTTGGCCAGGTTTCTGAATCAGACCCATCCTGCTCATGTAGTGAACTTTTCCATGTTCCTTCACAAGGAGGTTCCCCTTTACAGAGAGGCAGAGCGGGGCGCTTTTACTCAGGCAGACGAGCTGGAGTGTCTGAGAGAGGAACTGATTTTAATTGATCGGGCCGGAACAGAGGAGCATCCCATCTCCTACGACGGTTTCCACGATTTCATTGAATTCCGGGTGAGGGGAATACTTCCAAGAGATCGGGAGAAGATGAAAGAGAAGCTTCAGGCGGCAATCCATAAGTATGAAAAGGAAAAGCCCATATACAGCCTGGTTTACGGAGAATGCCCTAATATTATCAGGTGCGAGGGAGACGAGAGGATTTACTAGGGCTGGCTAGGCTAGATTTAAATAATATGATAAGTAATAACTTAAAGTCATTGAAAATGTAAGAAAAATGTAATGCACAGTTTCACTACCTTGTGGTATAATATAGTAAAGCTACTATGTGCCGCAAGGTAGTGAGACAGGGAGGACTTTATGTACGATAAGTCACAGCTGATGAGAGGGATTATGGAAGGCTGTATTCTTTCAATTATAGGACGGGAAAGGACATATGGTTACGGAATTGTAGAGCAGTTGAGAGAAAATGGCTTTTCGGAGGTGAAGGAGGGAACGATTTACCCGCTTTTGCTCCGTTTGGAAAAAAGAGGAATGATTAAGGCAGAATTTTTTCCCTCACCTATGGGTCCAGCCAGAAAATATTACAGTCTTACATCGGAAGGGAAGGAGCTTCTACAAGAGTTTTACACTTGCTGGTGTCAGGTGGCAGATGCGGTGGAAAGAGTAATTGGTGAAGGGCAGCAGGCCGGAAAGGAGTCCTTATGACAATGACTTTGAGAAGTTTAAGAAAAGAGAACAGAAGAAGAATAGAACAACTTGTTCCAGAAGACCGGGACTTGCTACTTCAGATTAGAGAGTACTTTGAAATGCCGTCAATGGGGGCAGCAGATGGAGAGCTGCTTATACATGATTTGGTAGGAATGGCAGAGGAGGCAAGACTTCGGGGAGAAAATTTTTCACAGATAATGGGAACAGAGAAGAGACAGTGGTGCAAGAGTTTAAGAGAAAGCTATGGAAGTGTCCAGCCTATAGAAAAGGTGTTATATTCTTTGAAAAATGCTTTTGGAATGGCAACTCTGTATTGGATGTTTTTTATGGCGTGGACTGAAGAGATGCGTCATACTATTACATGGGGAAGACTGTTAGCTCTGTTAGCTATTTTAATAGTAGGCTTTATTGGAGAGTATTCAGGTGCAGAAAAGCGTAACTTTGCTTTTTATACTGAAAAAGAAAAAAATCAGTCGGATGCAAAGGCCGGGATATTTTGGCTGGGACTTATGGCAGCGGCAGGATTAGCCAGCTATTTCCTGAAACCGTTGAAAATAACAGTGCTTCATTTTTTTGGGGCTAGCTATGTAGTATGGTGTGGCTTACTGGTTACATTCTTATTATTTTCTTTTATATACAATCGGCGGATTGGTTTACAACTTCTTTCTCAATAAATAGAGATTTGCAGTAGGGGAGACAGACTTAGAGCGTATCAGTGACGATAGCGAGGCTTTCGCAGCGAGGTTTGCGCTAATTTCCGCCGCAGAGCGAAGTGTTTGAGCCGTAAGGCGAGTTTTCGCGAACGGCGGATTATGGATGCGCGAACTGAGCCGAAAACGTAGCTGGTCACGCATACGCTCTGAGTCTGTCGATATACGCATTTCCTAGATTGAGAAGATTACTAAAACTTCCGCCGCAAAATAAACTTGTAACCATCTGTCAGATATGATATAAAGAAAAGGCAAATAAATTGACAACTAAGAATTTAAAGGAAAACGAAAATGAAACGGATTTCAATCATTGTTCCCTGCTTTAACGAGCAGGAAGCGCTGCCCTTATTTCTTCAGGAGATAGGAAGGGTATGCGAGGGGCTTTCTGAGTATGAATTCGAGTGGATTTTCGTGGACGACGGCTCTAAGGACGGGACTCTTGCGCTGCTGAAAGAGAGGGCGAAGGAGGACTCCAGGATTAAATATATTTCTTTTTCCAGAAATTTTGGCAAGGAGGCAGCGATTTATGCTGGTCTGGAAGCTTCAGAGGGAGACTATACAGCCATTATGGATGCAGATCTCCAGGATCCGCCCAGACTTCTGCCGGAAATGATAGAGGCGTTAGAGTCGGGGGAATATGACAGCGCAGCTACAAGGCGGGTAGACAGAAAGGGCGAGCCTCCGATTCGTTCCTTTTTTGCCAGGATGTTTTATCGCCTGATTCGGAAAATTTCTGATATAGACATTGTGGACGGCGCCAGGGACTTTCGCCTGATGAACCGGAAGATGAAGGACGCCATTGTGTCCATGACAGAGTACAACCGTTTTTCCAAAGGGATTTTCGGCTGGGTGGGCTTTCGCACCAGATGGATTCCTTTTGAGAATGTGGAGCGGGTGGCCGGGGAGACCAAGTGGTCTTTTTGGAAGCTTTTAATCTATTCTATCGAGGGAATTGTGGCTTTCACCACACTTCCCCTCTCTATTGCGGCTTATCTAGGGCTGATTTTCTGCCTGGTGGCTTTTTTCATGGTGCTGGTAGTGATTGCTAAGACTCTGATGTTCGGCGACCCGGTAGGAGGCTGGCCTTCTCTGGCCTGTATCATTCTGTTCGTAGGAGGAATCCAGCTGCTCTGTGCAGGCATTGTGGGGAAATATCTGGCAAAAATTTATCTGGAAGTAAAAAGGCGGCCTCTTTATCTGGTGGCTGAGGATAATTTAAAACATGCTTCCGGAGAGAAGGAGGAATCATGACAGTTCCTTTTCTTTCTTTTATCAGAGAAAACAGGGCGGGCGCTTTGCTGTCGGGAGCGGCCGTCCTCTGTACCTATGGGGCCTGGATGACCAGACAGGATATTACGATTGATACAGAAATTATGATGGCAGATCCTGAGGCGATGATGGATTCCTGGCTGGGAATCAATCGGTTTGGTCTTGTTTTTACCAAGCACCTCTTTGGCCAGACTTCTTTTCACCCTGTTTTTTCACGTGTGCTTACTGTGGTTTTATTGTGGATAACAGCCATGGTTTTATCGTTTTTTGTGTATAAATGGAGCGGAGAACAGAAGCGTTTTCGTCTGTTTGCAGCCGTATTTCCTGTGGTGTACGTGACAGCGCCCTGCTTTACAGAGCAGTTCTATTTTGTACTGCAGTCGGCAGAGGTGGTTTTCGCCCTGCTTCTCTGTGTCCTGGCGGCGTATGGAGCCGGAAAATTTGCTCTTTTCGGGGGAAAATGGATCTGGGCGGCTGGCTCAGTTCTGCTGCTGGTATGGGCCTTTGGAACGTATCAGGCTATGGCGGCTGTGGCCGTGTCTGTGATGGCAGTTCTCTTTCTGACTGTCTATCTGGGAAAACATGGCAGGAATCTGGATCAGAAACGGTTTGGCTGGCTTTTGGCTGGTATAAAGTTGGCAGCCGTATTTTTGAGCGGATTTGTTCTGTACATGATAACTGCCTTGGCAGTCCGTACTCTGTCCGGCGGCAGCGAAGCTTATGTGGCTGATATGATGCATTGGAAAAGGGACGGATTTGATGTCTGTCTCCGCTCAATTTCAGGAGAGCTGAGGCGGGTATTTGACTGCTACTATGTCATGTTCCGACCGGAGTTTGGCTGGTCAGTCCTTTTATTTTTTATTTCGTCTCTGGTGTGGATGGGAATCAGGAAACGGCCTGGAAAGCCATGGTTTCTGGCGTCAGTCAGTGTCTTTTTGCTGTCTCCGTTTTTGATGACCATTGTGGCGGGATTTTACCAGCCCATCCGTGCCCATCTGGTGTATCCGCTGGTCTTTGCCTTTTCAGTTTCTTTTCTGATAGCTTTTCTCTGGCCAGGGGAGGACAGAGAGGGAAGAGATGGAAGCATGTGGTGGAGAAAGGGAGCCGCGTCTGTGGCAGCAGCACTGTGCCTTCTTATTTCCTGGAACCAGGCAAAGGACGCAGCCGCATTGTTTGAGACCATTCATCAGGTATCGGATCAGGATATCAGCCTGACCGGAGAAATCTATGAAAGAGCCAGTGAAACGGCAGAGAGGGAAGGAAGAGATGCAGAAGACTGTGTGTTCATTTTCCTGGGCAAACGGGAAGCAGCTCTTTTGCCGGAGTCTCTGAGAGGAGATGTAATCGGCTGTTCCTTCTACCAGTGGGATGCACAGAGCCCTATGGGAATTTCCAGGAGAATTTACGATCTGATGCAGGCGTTAAACCTGCCCTCGAAGGAACCGGTGCTGTCCAGATATTTAGATTCTCTGCCTTTTGCAGAAGAGATGACCTGCTATCCGGAGGAAGGCAGCATCCGGATGGATGAGGATACGGTGATTGTGAAGCTGTCAGAATGATTTACAATATAAACATAGAAAGGTTGTGCATAAATGTTCCCAAAAAGGATTCTGACCAGAAGAGATAAATTTCTGCTCTTGTCTCTGATTCCTGTTTACTTTATTGTCTGCGGATTTATTCTGCAGCCGTTTTCGGAGATCTGGCCGGGAATGGTTACTCTGATTCGGGAACCGGATTTCCTGATTACCGACTATTTTGTGGTGGGAGGTGTGGGAGCGGCTTTCTTAAATGCGGGAGTTTTGACGCTTTTAAGTATTGCCCTTATCTATTTTCTGGATATGGAAATGGACGGACACACGATTACTTCCGCCTGCCTGATGTTCGGATTCTCACTGTTTGGAAAGAATCTGTTTAATATCTGGACAATTATGCTGGGCATCTGGCTTTATGCAAAATACCATAAAACTCATATGTCCCGGTATGTTTATGTAGGACTTTATGGAACCAGTCTGTCTCCCATTATTACGCAGCTGATGCACATTGGAAATCTTCCTGTTCTGGCCAGATTTTTCCTGGCTCTTACAGCAGGCATATTAATTGGTTTTGTACTTCCGCCTCTGGCAGCCCAGGTTCACCATGCCCATCAGGGATATTCTCTTTACAATGTGGGATTTGCCGGCGGAATTATTGCTACAGTTATTGTCTCTCTTCTGAAATCTTTTGGGATCACAGTAGAGAGCCGGCTGATCTGGTACACAGGAAGCGATTTTCTGTTTTTTACTCTGCTGTCTATCCTGTTTGCCGGTATGGCGGCAGGTGCTTTCTTATTCGGCGGCCGCGGTGTGGTGGAGGAATACTGGGAAATTATCCGAAGTTCCGGCCACGGCGGCTCGGATTACCTGAGAGATAACGGCGGACCGGCCACAGTTCTTAATATGGCGGTGAACGGCTTTATAGCCACACTTCTGGTGCTGATTGCCGGAGGAGATTTAAACGGGCCTACCATTGGAGGTATTTTTACAGTGGTAGGATTCAGCTCTACGGGAAAGCATATCCGGAATATTTTTCCGATTATGGCCGGTGTGTATCTGGCAGGGCTTACGAAGAGGTGGAATATCAGTGATCCGTCGCCTATGCTGGCGTTTCTCTTTTCTACTACCCTGGCCCCCATATCAGGAGAATTTGGCTGGCTGGCCGGGTTAGTGGCCGGTTTTCTTCACTCCTCTGTGGCCTTAAATGTGGGAATTGTATACGGAGGAATGAATCTTTATAATAACGGCTTCGCCGGAGGAATGGTAGCCATCTTCATGGTTCCTGTTATCCAGTCTGTGAGAGACAGAAGAGCGAGGGCAAAGGAAGAGGAGGCTCTGGAATAGAGCCTCCTCTTTTACCTTTCCGTTATTTTCTGTACCTGGCCAGGCAGGCGCATACTTCCTGCTTTCTTGGCCGGGCAAAGCCGGATGCTGCAAAGCCTCCTCCCTTGCTTTTTTTCAGGAAGGAGGAGAAACCTTCTGTTTCCCACATCTTTTCCAGATGATCGGCTATCTGGGCAATGCTTGCTTCGCCGTCTGCCAGAACAGAGCAGGCGTACCTGAGAATATAGGCCAAAGCCGCCGTCTGCTCGGAATCTGCAATCTGTTCCACATAGTGGAGATTTACTGTATTTTTATCAATGGAGAAGGAATCTCTGTCAAAACATTTGATCTTCGCGTCTGCGAGGCGTTTGCCATTGACCCGGTAAGGGCGGGAAAGTTCCGGCAGACGGAACAAGGGAGCTTGCTCCTGAGACTTCAACGGAGATGGGAAAGCGTTTAACGTCTCCCTTACCTTGCTGGTAATGTCTACAGGCCGGTAGCAGTCCATCTGAATGACTGTATCTGCGATATGGAAAAATGCTCCGGAGCTTCCGGCTACCAGAATCGTAGAAATACCGGATGTTTCAAACAGCTGTCTGGCCCGCTCGATAAAAGGAGTAATGGGTTCTTTTTTTCTGTGGATGATCTGCTGCATCAGCTCGTCCCGGACCATGAAATTGGCGGCGCAGGTATCCTCGTCAATGAGAAAGGTCCGGCATCCGGAGAACATGCCTTCTACAATACCAGCTGCCTGGGAGGTGGATCCGCTGGCGTCTTCTGTGGTGAAATGGCAGGTATCCTTTCCATTCGGAAGATCATTGATAAACAGGGAGATGTCCGTATCCTCAATATAGCGTCCATCCTCTGCCCGCAGCTTGACGGCAGTGGAATCTGTGATTACATATTCCCGTCCGTCTCCGGAAATATGGTTGTAGACACCCATTTCCAGAGCCTTTAAAAGGGTAGATTTGCCGTGATATCCTCCTCCTGCGATGAGAGTAATGCCTTTTGGAATTCCCATGCCGGAGATAAGGCCCTTATGAGGCAGGGAAAGCTGTATTCTGAGAGAAGCCGGAGACTGGAAAGGTACACAGCCTTTTAAGGGCAGATCGGAGACGCCGCTCTGTCTGGGAAGAATGGAATCATCTCCCACAAAAGCGGCCAGATTCAGACGTTCCAGCTCATTTCTGATAAATTCCTGATCATCGGCCAGATCAGCCCTTCTTTGGATCTCACCGGCAGGAAGGGAAGCAAATAGAAGGGATTTTTTAACACAGGCCGGAATAAAATCAAAGAGAATTTTTTCCAGTTCTCTGGCATTGCTCGTGCGCCCATTAGCCGGAAAACCAGCGTGGAAACGCAGCCAGATTCCGTCCTCACAGATTTCACAGGCAGTTCTGGATAAAACTTCCTGTCCGCAGTGTGTGACAGAAATCAGGCCGCTTTTACCGGAACCCTTGGCCTGAAAATTAAAATGGGCTGCTTCTTTTCCGAACTGACGGATCAGATAGTCTTCAAGAGCCGTTTTTCTCACATCAGTGCTGTAGAGCGAGCTGTCAAAGCCAGCTGTTTTGTGGGGGACAAATACGCTCAGATGGGAGGGAGAGGCGAAGGGATCTCCCTGTACATGGTCAATGGAAAGCTGAAATCCGGGAAAACGGTAGATTCCGGCTAAAGATTTATAGGCCGGATAGCTTTTTCGGTCAATGGAGAGCAGGAGAGTCCGAAGTTCCTCAGAGGTCTTTAAAACTCTGGGTTTATCCGGAGTGGAGAACCGTCCGCCGTCCCGGCTGTTTCTTCCGTCTCCTCCCCGTCCGCCGCCGTTTCCGCTTCGGCGTCCTCTGTTTTTATAGGAATCGTATGGTGTCATAGTCAAGTACCTGTTCCTTTCTGACTCAGTCAATTAAATAGTAGGTAGGTGCGTTACTTCGCTGGCCAAAACCGGCGCGGTATCACATCTGTATTCTGGAGTTATTATACCATCCCTTTACAAAGGCGGGAAGACCTCCCTGCCATTTCAAATTTTACAGATAGGGTGGGCGGATAGAAAAAAGTGTGATATAATGTACCACGTCAGCAGGAAAGCAAGCGTTGCCGCAGGCAGCATTTGTTTTTATCTGACGTGGTAACTCCAAAATATACAGCTGCCTTTGGCAGCGTCAGATGTGCAAAGCACAGCTGAATTTTGGAGTTATAAATAGGGGGAAATTATTCATAGGAGGAAAGTTTTAGGATGAGCAAAGGGTATTTTCATGTCTTCCACGATCCGGAGGATGGATTTATATCAGGAAAGGCGAAAGATGTGGCGAGAGACATGGTGGCCAGAGGGGCGTTTAAGCCTTATGGCTGGCTGGAAATTCTGATTTGGACAGGAGTTTCCATGTTTCTTTCAGTAGAGCTGTGCAAGTATCTGAATGTAGAAAGCGGCGTTGTTAAAATAGCTCTGTGGCCATTTTTAGGAGTTCTGTTTTATCTGATATCAAGAGGCGTATTTTTCCTGTCCGCCTGGGTGACATCCAGAAAAAATGCGGGAAATCCTCAGTTCCGCCAGTCCTTCCGCCAGTATCTCTGGTTTGGTGAAGGAAGTATGTTTACAGAATCGGATGATTCCAGAATGGATGTGTCCTATAAAAAGATCGAAAGCCTTGAGTGTAAAAATGGGCAGTTTATCCTGAATATGAAAGCAGGAAAAAGGATTGTTCTGGAAAAGAAAAATTTCCTTGAGGGAAATCCAAATGATTTCGAGGCATTTCTGCGCGGGAAAATGGCTGAGGAAGCTTCTCTGGAGCTGCAGGCAGACGCTCCGAGAGCAGAGGTTATGGAAAGCGAGGAAGGCATTTACAGGCTGTATAAAGCGGCAGAATGGAACCGTATTCAGGCCGGCAGGGAAAAACACCCTGCAAGCATGTATTTAATTGTCTTTCTCTGTGTCAGCGCAGCGTTTACATTTATTAATATGACGTTAAAGCAGATTACGCTGCCCTTTGGCATTTATCTGGCCATTGAAGCAGTTCTCGCCGGTGTCTGCGCTGCTCACTATTTCCTGAAAAATAAGGAAGCCAGAAGCGAAAAGGCTCTGAGAAAGGCGGCTGCTAAAGACTGGAGTAAGATTAAGGAAAAAGCAGACGGTATGAAGAAAGAACTGGTATTCTTTAAGAACGGTTTCAAGGTTCAGACAGAGGAATATATTACCTCCTATGATTACAGAAACCTGAATACCATGATTGTTTCAAAGGATACGATGGTAGTATCCGGAGACGGATTTTCTTTTGTGGCCCTGATGGGAACGGAATCAGAGGGCTACTATGAGATGAAGAAGCTGGTAGAAAACGGCTCCAGCCTGAAGATTCAGGTAATGGAATAGAATGAAACGATTATAAAAGCGGCACAGCCTGAAGGCTGTGCCGCTTTTGTATGCCCTTCTTTCTTCTTATTTCCTCTGATATACGATCTCTCCGCCGAGAATGGTGGCATCTACCTGAACCTTTGGCAGATCCTCCGGGTCAACAGCGCAGGGATCCCGGTCTAAAATAACCATATCAGCCAGTTTTCCCTCTGCAATGGAACCTTTGATATTTTCCTCAAAAGCGGCGTATGCGCCGTTGATGGTGTAGAATTTAAGGGCCTCCATAACAGTTACTTTTTCGTGTGGATTCCATGGGGCAAGCTCTGGGTGATCCAGGGATTTTCTTGTAACGACAGCATAAATTCCGCAGAATACATTCGGTGTCTCTACAGGAATATCAGAGCTGGCGTTTAAATTTACACCCAGATCCGTCAGGGTACGCCATGCGTGGCAGTATTTAGCCCGGCTGCCCAGACGAGCTTCCATGATCGGAATATCCGTTGAGGTGGAAGCAGGCTGAATATTAATATTCAGTCCCAGCCTGGCAATTCTCTTATACAGCTCCAGGTTTCCTACCTGTCCGTGAACAAGGCGGTGGCGGTGATTTTCCCGTGGGAAGTCATTCAGAACACGCTCATAGGCATTTAATACCTGCTCTAAGGCTCCGTCGCCGATGGTATGGATGCAGACCTGCATACCGGCGCAGTGAGCCTTGCGGATGTTGTCATACAGTTCCTGATCCGTGTAATAGTAGATTCCAGTGGTTCCAGGAGCGTCGGAGTATGGCTCCTTCATACCGGCAGTGCGGGCGCCCATCGTACCGTCAGCCCACTGTTTCATCGGTCCGATATGGTAGAAATCATGTCCCATTCCTGTGCGCAGAGAACAGCCCTCCAGGAATTCATCTACTTCTTTTCCAGTAGGAAGAGAGATTTTCTGATAAATACGAAGAGGGAGCTTTTTTTCTTCAGCCAGTTCCTGGTAGGCGTGGTAAATATCCATAAAATCACCAGGATATCCTAAATCATAGGTATCTTCTGTATGTACGGTAGTTACGCCGTAGCGAAGCATTTCTTCGCCTCCCCGGATAATGGCCTGTTTTAATTCTTTTCTGGCTGACTCGGGATTGCGCTGACGTTTGAACCATTCCAGGGCAGCCTCACGGATTACGCCGTTAGGCTCTCCATCCTCTCCCTTGTCAAACTGTCCGCCTGGAAGATATGTTTCTTTTGTAACCTTTGCATCAGTCAGAGCCATGGTATTGGCAATTCCCACATGTCCGCAGGTACGGATAATAAGGATCAGATGCTTGTCAGATACCTTGTCAAGATCTTCCCTGGTCGGGAAAGCGCCGCCGGGGAACAGGTTCTGATTCCAGCCGCGGCCGAATACCCACTCGCCCTCAGGTATCTGCTTTTCCTCAATAAAGTGTTTGATCCGTTCACACATTTCTTCGCAGGAAAGGCAGTTTTCCAAATTCACATATCTCAGAGAGTTGCCATAGCCTACCAGATGGGTATGAGTGTCATTGAAACCTGGAACGACAGTACGTCCCCCCAGATCGATTACCTGGGTATTCTCTCCCTGCCAGGCTTCCAGCTCCTGATTGGAGCCGACCTTTGCAATTTTGTCGCCTGCAATAGCGACAGCCTCCTCTACACGGCCGTCCATGGTATAGATCCGGGCATTTTTAAGAACCATAGTTGTCTGCGGCATATATGTTCCTCCTTACATAAAATAGATACCATTTTTAATAAGCAGATTTTGTGCCATGAAAAAACGGAGGTATTTTAGGGTGAAATTGTCAGTTTATTATAAAAAGAAGGAATGAGGACGCAAAATTTTTTGCCATAACGAGAGATTTTTATCCTTACACAGGGATTTGGAAAAAAATTCTGCGTTCTAGCTGAGGCGGTATTTTTCAACCTTGTAGGACAGCGTCTGGCGGGAGATACCGAGAAGTCTTGCGGCTTCAGTGATGCTGTCTGTCTTTGCCAGGATGCGGCTGATGGCTTCTTTTTCATAGGCGGCTGTATTTTCTGTCAGGGACAGGGCCTCATCGTAAGGAAAGGCTTCTTCTCGTTCGATATCAGTCTCTGCCTTTTCACAGGCGGAGGAATAGCAGTTTTCTGCTTCCTGAAGACAGCTTTGTATTCTGTAATTTTCCTGAAGAATATCAGGCAGATCTCCCATATTAATGATGGGGCCCTGGCATAGATTAAAGGCGTACTCCAGTGTATTTCGCAGTTCCCTCACATTTCCCTTCCAGTTATAATTCTGAAACGTCATTTTCACCAGAGCGCTGACTCCGCGGATGGATTTCCCCATTTTCCGGTTAAAATAGTTAATAAAGTAATCTGTCAGTATCATCACATCCGGCTTTCTGTCCCGCAGAGGGGGAATGTCGATTCTCACCACGCAGATTCTGTAAAACAGATCCGTCCGCATCAGACCTGCATGGAGGACATCGGCGGGATTCTGGTTCATGGCACAGATAATTCTGGTGTGAAAATGCGTGCTTTTAGCGCTTCCCAGTCTTCGCACCTGCTGTTCTTCAATCGCTTTTAAAAGCTTGGCCTGCATGGACAGCTCCATAGAATTGATCTCATCCAGAAACAGAGTCCCTCCGTCAGCCAGCTCAAACAGGCCTTTTCTGTTTTCTGCTCCCGTAAAACTGCCTTTTTCCACACCGAAAAAGATACCCTCCAGAAGAGATTCAGGAATTGCTGCACAGTTCTGCGAAATAAACGGTTTTTTCGCTCTGTGGGAGCAGGTGTGCAGAGACTGGGCAAACAGTTCCTTTCCTGTTCCTGTCTCCCCGTAGAGCAGGACAGGGGAATCGTTGTTGGCAATCAGCCTGCATCGCTCCTTCAGGGCGATCATAATAGGATCCTGGGAAATAATGTCGTCCAGGGTGTAGAGATCTCCCTGGCGGCGTACGGGAAGCCCCTTCCCGGCCTGGTATTTTTCATAGAAAATGGTAGAAGTCATAGCTCCGATTACTTCGTTTCCGGCCATCAGAGGGATAGTAGACGAGACGATGTCCAGCAGTTCGCCGCGGCAGGTGTGTATGACCTGTCTCTCGTCAAAACGAGGCTCTCCGCTTTCGATAACGCGCATGATGGTGCTGGTCTGATTATCCAGTTCCGGGTATACATCCGTCACATGCATACCTACGACCTCGTCTGCTAAAATTCCATCGTGAAACCATTTCATAAATTCCACATATCCATATTTATCGCAGACCATTACACCGTCCGTATCCTCATACAGTTGTCTGGCCTGTACCAGAGCATTTGTAATCATGATTTGTTCTCCTCTCTTATTTTTGCTTCAAGTGCCTTCAGTGTATCATAAAAAAAACAATGTCGCAAATATTTTTGCTTTTTATGCGTTTGTGCAAAAAAACCGGCAGAAATTTTGTGTAAATAATGAAAAATTACTAAAAAAACCGGAGATTTATTCAAAAATCATATGATTCAGCCTGAATATTTATATCTTTTATAGATGGCACGGAAATTGCTTAAATAATAGACATGAAAACACATACTATAATATCAGAATGGAGGATACTGCATGAAACTTTACCAAAACGGTGTAATCCTTACGATGAATGCCGCCGGGGATCGGGCAGGGGCAATGGCAGTAGAAGGGGATCGCATCGTCCGCGTCGGAGAGGAAGAAGAATTGAAAAAAGAATTTCCTGACGCTGAAGCAGTTGACTTGAAAGGCAGAACGATTATGCCGGGCTTTATTGAAGGCCATGTCCATCTGCTTAATTATGCCTACAGTCTCACGAAAATTGACTGTGCTCCTTTAAAATCCATTGAGGAGATGATTGAAGCAGGAAGGGAATACATAAGGAAGCGCCAGATCCCTGCCGGAACATGGGTACAGGGCCGGGGCTGGAATCAGACATTTTTTGCTGAGAAGAGGAATCCTACCACTGCAGATCTGGATGCTATCAGTACGGAACATCCCATTGTGTTTACAAGAGTCTGTGAACATATGGTAGTAGCAAACTCTCTTGCTCTTGCCATGGCAGGCATCACAAGAGAAACAGAAAATCCGGAAGGCGGAGAAATTGAACGTGACGCAGAGGGAAATCTGACAGGACTGTTAAAAGAAACAGCCCGCTATCTGATTTATCAGATGATTCCCGATAAGTCGGTGGAAGAGATTAAGGAGATGCTGGTAAATGCCATTTCCATTGCTTCTTCCCTGGGACTGACGACCATGCACTCCGATGACTTTGAAACCTTCTCTGACAAGGACTGGAGAAAGGTTATGAGAGCCTACAGGGAGCTGGAACAGGAAGGCAGACTGAACATGAGAATCAGAGAGCAGTGTCTCCTGCCTCAGATTGACCGCCTGAGGGAGTTCATTAAAGAAGAGATTCTGGATCGCCATGATACCCTTATGGTGCAGGCCGGGCCTTTAAAGCTTCTGACAGACGGTTCTCTGGGAGGAAGAAGCGCATATCTGCGGGCCCCCTATTCCGACGCGCCGGATACCTGCGGAATTGCCGTATTTACCCAGGAGGAGCTTGACGAGCTGGTAACAACGGCCCATGAAGCTAAAATGGGAGTTGTATGCCACGGCATTGGTGACGGAGCCATGGAAATGTGTATGGACGCCTTTTTAAAGGCTCAGGAGAGAAGGCCGGATCCAGATGCCAGATTTGGAATTATCCATCTTCAGATTACACAGCCTGATATCCTGAAACGCTTTAAGGATCAGAATATTATCGCTTACATGGAGCCGGTGTGCTTAAACAGCGATCTGCACATCACAGAAAGCCGCGTAGGTGCAGAACGTCTGCCGTCTACCTATAACTACAGAACTCTGTGTGACATGGGCGTTATGTATACGATGAGTTCTGACTGCCCGGTAGATTCCTTAAATCCATTTGACAGCTTATTTGTAGGAATGAACCGCTGTGATTACAACGGTTATCCGGAGGGAGGCTGGATGCCGGAGCAGAAGCTTACAGTGGAGCAGATGCTTCGGGGATTTACAATAAATGGAGCTTATGCTTCTTTTGAAGAGGATATCAAGGGATCCTTAGAGGATGGAAAACTGGCCGATTTCGTGATTTTATCCCAGGATCCGACCCAGTGTGATCCCATGAAGATCCGTGATGTTTTTGTAGAAGAAACTGTTCTGGGAGGACGTACGGTCTACCAGAAAAGATAAAAGCTAATTTATTTTAAGGAGGAAGTTTATGAGTAAGAAAAATCCTGACCCTAACCCTAAAGGGAACAGCACTAATGTAAATGAAGCGAACGAAGATTTCAGGCCATCTTTCGGCGCAGCTGTCATCTGTGTCGTTTCACTGATTGTGTTCATGGCTATGTCCATTTTCTTCTTTAATCAGAAGATGCACATTGCTATGATGGCATCCCTGGGCGTAACGCTTCTGGTTCTGAAAATTGAAAAATGTCCCTGGAGCAAGATTGAAAGCGCCATTTTAAAGGGTGGAGAGCTGATGATTCCAACGGCTATGATTCTGTACAGCATTGGCGCCCTGATGGGAGCATGGATTGCCAGCGGAACTGTTCCGATGATTATTTACTGGGGACTGAAGCTGATTTCCCCATCCGTATTCCTGGCAACCGCCTGTCTGGCATGTATGATGACTTCTCTGGCCACAGGTTCTTCCTGGTCTGCCATTGGAACAGCCGGTGTAGCCTTAATGGGCGTTGGTATGGGTCTTGGAGTAAACCCGGCTATGACAGCTGGTGCGATTGTTTCCGGCGCAGCATTTGGTGATAAGATGTCTCCTCTTTCTGATACAACAAACCTGGCTCCGGCAGTTGCAGAGGGTGATGTATTTGACCATATTAAGGCCATGTTTTTTACTACAACACCGAGTATTATTATTGCTCTGGCTGTTTTCCTGGTTCTGGGATTCAAATTCTCCGGTGCGGCAGAAAGCGATACGATTAACAATATCATGACCTCTTTAAGCACAAACTTTAACTTAAATATTCTGACACTGATTCCGCCGGTAATCGTTCTTACACTGGCTGTTATGAAAAAACCAGCGTTCCCGATTCTTCTGATTTCCGGCGGTACAGCAGCATTAATTGCAATCGTGGTACAGGGTTACACCTTAGGCGAACTGTTTAATATCATGGAGAGTGGATTCGTATCCAATACTGGAAATGCTGAAATCGACAGCCTGCTTTCACGAGGCGGACTTCTGAACATGAACCACACCTGTTCTCTCGGTATTATTGCTATGGTATACGGCGGTATTTTAGAGCACCTGGGATTCCTTGAGGTATGTCTGGAAAAGATGAAATTTGTCAGCAAATCTGTTGGTACACTGGTATGTTCCACAGTTGTCAGCTGTATTCTGTTCAATATCATTACAGCCAGCCAGTACATGTCCATTATCCTTGGCGGACGTCTCTTCATTGGTGAGTTCAAGAAAAAGGATATGCTTCCCCAGACCTTATCCCGCTGTCTGGAGGATGGCGGAACCGTAACATCTCTGATCGTTCCGTGGAACGTAGACGGAGCTTTCGCAGGAGCAACCCTTGGAGTTCCGGTTCTTGGATTCCTTCCATTTGCTGTATTTAACTGGTTAGTTCCGATTGTATCTATCACATTCGGCTTCCTGAATAAATTCCAGTGGAAGACGGGAGAGATCAAATCGACGAAGACCTACAGAGATGTGGTAGAGTCGTAAGAGAGGTATATTAGAATAGAAGAGGAAATGTTTCTGCGCTTCTATGTATGATGCCAGAGAGGGAGAAAGTTTTCTGCGCTCCAGCGAAAGTCGCTAGAAAACTTCCCCCTCTCCGGTAAGGTACATGGCAGGAGGAAACATTTCCTCTGTTTATATTACTATACACCGAAGAAAAAAAGCAGATTTTCCATGACGTTCATCAGAACAGGAAAATCTGCTTTTCTGCTATATTCTATTCATTTCTTTTACTCTTAGTCCTGTGCAAATTTCTTAAACACAATGCTTCCAACAAAACCGGCCAGGGTTCCGCCGACTGCTCCGAGAGCCAGAGCCATCAGAACCTTCATAGGAGGGTTAAAGGCAAAGGGAGCTAACAGTCCTGGAATCGGAGACGCAGTTCCGGGAGCGTTGTTTACAATACCAAGCATAGCGGCTGCAATTCCCGCCAAGCCTCCGCCGAAGAAATTCGATCCGTAAATAGGGATTGGGTGGCGCGTAATGATGTGTGCCTGAGTTAAAGGCTCCAGCATAACAGCTGCAATATTGCTTGGATTTCCCAGTTTTAACTTAGCGAAAATAATTCCGTTTGTAAAGGAACCGCCGAAGCAGGCAATGGCTGCAATTCCCATAGGAAGGCCGGTGAGCCCCAGCATGGCAGTTAAAGCCATGGAGCTTAACGGAGAGGTACAGATCATCTTAATAAGTCCGCCTAAGAGGAATCCCATCAGGATTGGAGACTGATCCGTAGCGGCTGTAATGGTATTTCCAATGTAGCCCATGGCTGCATTGACAACTGGATCAGTGAAAAAGGCGATGCTTCTGGCGATAGGAGCTAAAACAAGAGCGCCCAGAATAGTGTCAAGTCCTGCAGGCAGATATTTTTCAATAAGGGGAGCCAGAAAACCAGTCAGATAGCCTACCATGAAGCCAGGCAGGATGCCATAGCCGCCGACAGCTACGCCTGCTACTACTGCAAAAAGAGGATTTGCCCCCATTCCTATGGGGATCAGAATAGCGGATGCGACGCCGCCCAGACCGCCGGCTACGGAGCCGATTTCTCCAAGAAATGTGATACCTAACAGATCGCCGGAAATGTACCTGTGAACCGCTTCTACCAGGAAGGTAGCTACGGCTGCATTAGCCAGTCCGGACATGGCTGCTGAACCTTTGGGGGCCTTCATGCTGAAGAGAGAGAAGCCAGCCAGAGTGAGAAGCAGCAGGCCCATGCCTAGAAGAATAGTTGTCATACGTTATACCTCCGTGTTTTTTTGTGCAAAATTCCATATTAAAAAGTCGATAAAAAATATAATACTATAAAAATGGAGCTGTGAAAAGGGGGAAAAACGTGAAAAATACGGT
>CAUCIO010000018.1 GCA_958442925.1 uncultured Clostridium sp.
TTTTAGGACATAAAAATGGAGCTGTTGCTCCGGTAGATCATTTATCTACTTTTGCGACAGCCCCATTCTGTTATAATTTCAAAACTTGTCATAGCTGAACTGTTAAAGATATAGTAAAATAAAGGCAGATGAAATTTAGACAAAGGCAGGAAACAGCACTATGATCAAAATATTATATGAAGACGACGCCGTTCTGGCAGCTGTGAAGCCGGCAGGGCTGGAATCCCAGGCCAGCCGGAAACTGGAGCCGGATATGGTCAGTGAAATTAAAAATTATCTGCTCCGCAGCAGGAGAAGGCAGGAGAGGCAGGCAGGAGGGAATTTATCCACAAAAATGTCCACAAATTCATCCACACAGGATCAGGAACCCTATGTGGGAGTTATCCACAGATTAGATAAACCTGTGTCTGGAGTTATGGTTTACGCCAAGACGAAGGAAGCGGCAGCATTTTTAAGTAAAGAGGTTCAGGAACATAGAGTGACAAAAATTTATCATGCAGTTGTATGTGGAAAACCTGTGGATAATGTGGGTAACTTTGTGGACAGACTGTCGATGGATCGGGAAAATAATTATTCCAGAATAGTGGATAACTCTGAACCGGCGGGAAAAACAGCAGAGCTGTCCTATCGGGTGATTGGGGAAAATGAAGAGAAGGGGCTGACACTTGTGGAAATCCATCTGAAAACAGGACGCCATCACCAGATACGTGTGCAGTTTGCAGGCCATGGGCTTCCGCTGTGGGGGGATACGAAATATAATCCGGATGCTCTAAAGAGAGGAGAAAAGGGACCGCTGGCTCTGGCGGCTGTCAGTCTATCCTTTGTTCATCCCGTAACAAAAGAACCCATGACGGTTTCCATGAGGCCCCAGGGAGGAGCCTTCCGCCTGTTTCTGTAAAAGGAGAGATATGTTCAGAGAGAACAAGAAACAGGCCCGTTCTCCTCTTGAAAGGAAAACAGGCCCGCATCTTTTGTAAGCTTCTCCTTTGTAAGACTCTCATTAGTGCCTTAGAGAACTTACCATGGGTGGTTCATTTATGATTTGTACTTCTTTTGTACAGGAACTAGTATGGACAGTATGAGGGAGAATATACAGAAAAAGCCCAGGGAAGAAACTGGGATTTCAGGAAAATAACCAGAGGATAGAAAGGGAGAGACTGCGGCATACTATTATTTACGGAAGCGGACAGCCGAAAATAATAGAAAGCAGGTGGAACTATGCCGGAACTATCGAAAAAGCAGAGGAAGGCGCTGGTAATTTTCTCAGCGGCAGCCGGAGTATATATCAGTTTTAAATATTTCCTTCCTCTGATGTTTCCCTTTGCGGCAGCCTATCTGACAGCTTTGGTGCTGCGTCCCAGCGCTGCGTGGCTGGAGAAGCGGCTGCAGTTTCACATCAGGGGAAGAAACTTTGCGGTTCCCATTGGTGTGATTGGAGGGGTACAGCTTCTCCTTCTGGCCGGGGCAGCAGGATGGATTCTGTTTTACGCAGGCCGCCGCCTGTTTCAGGAGGCGAATGAAATTATAAACGCGGCTCCGGAATGGATTCGGCAGCTGGATCAATGGCTGACCTCCATGTGCCGTGTAGCAGAAGTGTTCTGCAGTTTAAGAGAGGGAGTGCTGGTACAGGCGGCTAAGGAAATGATTGTTGCCATGGCCCAGACTCTCAGACGGGTCACTATGTCCAATCTGGCCGTCAACTCTATGGCAGCCTTTTCCTTCTGTGCCAGAACCTTTGTATCGGCCGCTGTGTTCTTTATGGCGTCTGTTCTGTCTCTTCAGGAGATGGATGAGATGAGAAGGCGGAGAAGGCAGTCCGTGTTCAGCCGGGAATTTGCCCTGTTTGGAAGACGGCTGGCTATGACGGGGAATGCATGGCTGAAAACACAGTTTGTGATTATGTTTGTTACAGCCTGCCTCTGCGCCCTGGGTCTTTCTTTGATACGAAATCCCTACAGTATTCTCCTGGGAGCGGTCATCGGCGTGCTGGATGCGCTGCCGCTGTTTGGGGCGGGGGCTGTTCTGGTTCCATGGAGCATTGTGATGGCAGTCCAGGGATGCTTTTACCAGGGAGGAATTCTGGCACTGCTGTTTTTCGTCTGCTGGATGACAAGAGAATTTCTGGAAGCCAGGCTGATGGGAGGGAAAATGGGCCTTTCTCCTTTGGAGACTCTGGCGGCGATTTATGCAGGGATGAAGCTGTTTGGAATTCTTGGGGTGTTTTTAGGACCTATCGGCCTTCTAATCATTGAGGATCTGGCCGAGGAGTATGGGTAAAAAAGAAGATATGATAAACAGGAGGAGGGATGATAAAAGTGAAGCTATACTATGAAGAAAAGGGAATGGGACAGCCGATGGTGCTTCTTCACGGAAATGGAGAGGACAGTTCCTATTTTAAGAATCAGATAGAATATTTTTCAAAAAAATACAGAGTGATTGCAGTTGATACCAGGGGACACGGAAAGTCAGAGCGGGGAACAGCCCCCTTTACTCTGCGCCAGTTCGCCAGGGATTTGAAACAGTTTCTGGATGAAATGGGACTGCGCCGGATTATTCTCCTGGGTTTCAGCGATGGGGGAAATATCGCTCTGATTTTTACGATTCTCCACCCTCAGTACGTGGACAGGCTGATTTTAAACGGCGCCAATCTGACCCCGTCGGGAATGAAGGCAGGCGTAATCGGAAGTATTTACTGCTCTTACCTCAAGGAGTGCCTGACTGCGGCAAAGGGAGATAAGAAGAAAAAGGAGCTGCTGCAGCTGATGCTCAGGGAACCACATATCAGACCCGTATACCTGAAATCCATGAGAAAGCCGGTGCTGGTGATTGCAGGAACCAGAGATATGATCCGGAGAAGCCACACGAAAAAAATTCACCGTCTCATACCAGGAAGCCGGCTGTGTCTGATCAATGGAACACATTTTATTGCTTCTGAAAACAGCAGGGAATTTAATCAGAAAGTAGACTGGTTTCTGAGGGGCGGGAACAGATGAGACAGAAAGTACAATATCTGGAACATAAAAATGCCCTGAAAAACAGAGTGCCCAGACCCATTGGCTGGAGTACGCGCCGTGACTGTGCAGTGGTGATTCCTCTTATTCTGGAGCAGGATAACTGTTTTGTGCTGTTTGAAAGGCGGGCGGGGAGCTTAAAGGTTCAGCCAGGGGAAATCTGCTTTCCCGGCGGAAGTATGGAGCCGGGAGAGAGCCCACAGGAGACTGCCCTCAGAGAGCTGTCAGAGGAGCTTCTCGTAAAGCCGGAACAGGCAGAAATCGTGATGGCCTGCGATTATCTGGAGATCCCGGCAGGATTTACGGTTTATCCGTTTCTGGCAGAGATTAAGGACTATCAGGGAACCTTTTCTGCCGACGAGACAGAAGAAATCATAAAGATACCGTTTCAGTGGTTTTTTGACCACGAGCCTCTGTGCTGCATGGCAAAAATTCTCACTGTGCCGGAGGAGCCGTTTCCCTATGAGATGATTCCCCAGGGGAGGGAATACCGGTGGAGAGAAGGACGCTATGATGTGATGTTCTATCAGTATCAGGACTTAATCATCTGGGGAATGACTGCAAAAATGATGAAATCATGTGTCGATATTCTGCGGGAGGAGGGAATCGTATATGGTTAGAAAACATATTTTCTTTTCCGGCTGGGTACAGGGAGTGGGCTTTCGCTATCGCGCCCTGTACGCGGCCAGGGGAATGGGTCTGACCGGCTGGGTGCAGAACCTTTGGGACGGCCGGGTGGAGATGGAAGTTCAGGGAGAGCCGGAAAAGATTGAGCGGCTGATTGCGCGGCTGAAGGAAGGAACCTTTATTGTTATCGATACCATGACTATAGCCGACGTACCCTTAAAAAACGATGAGAGAGAATTCCGGGTGTTCAGCTGAGATCTGCTCTCCAGGCAATCAGCTGAGCTGCCACTGAGACGGCAATTTCGGCGGGAGTCTGGGCCTTAATGCTAAGGCCGATAGGAGTTGTAACGCGGTTTCGCACCTGCGGGAAGCCCTCTTTTTCAAGTTTTGAAAAGAGAGCTTCCCGCTTTTTTCTGCTGCCCATTACTCCGATATAGGAGGCAGCTGTGGACAGAGCAAAGCGGACAGCTGCTTCATCGCCTTCATGGCCGCGGGTCATAATGCAGAAGGCGTCTGTGTTACGGGGCGCGAGAGAACCGGAAAGCTTTTTTGAAAGAAGATCCGGTTTAAAGGGAAGGACGAAGGTCTCTAAAGCGCCTGGAAAACGATCCCGGCCTGCGAAGTCTGTTCTGTCATCAATTACAATATAGGGGAATTCCAGCCGATCCAGAAGCTGAGACAGCTCCAGGGACACATGGCCGCCTCCGAAGAGGAAGACACGGCCGGGGGCAGTCAGAGGGATACAGAGACAGGCGCGGTTGTCTGTACTGCAAAGACAGGCCTTACTGGAAGACAGGGCCCCGTCTCCTGGCTGTCTGCGGCAGAGGGGAGCAAAACCATCCAGAGGCAGAAGGAGAAAGCAGTCTTCTCCTGCCTGCATATGGGCCAGTGCAGTCTGAAAAGTTTCCTGATCAGACGGCATGATGGGAGTGAACAAAACAGACGTGCTGCCTCCGCATATCATGCCCAGATTTCCAGCCTGGCTGTTATCTAAGGAAAAGGAGCGAAGAAAGCCCGCCGGCCTTGTGGTGCTGCTGTTTTGCAGTCCTCTTAGAAAGGAGGCGGCTTCCTTCAGGCACTGCCCTTCCAGGACGCCGCCTCCGATGGTTCCGGCCAGCAGACCGGATGTATCTGCCGTCATCATAGCCCCGGCAGATCGGGGAGTGGATCCTTCTGAGGAGACCACAGAAATGAGGACAAGAGGGTGTCCGCTGATGGCAGAAGAAATTACATTTTTTGTCATATAGAGTACCTCCTGAGCCGTAAGGCGAGTGTTTGCAAACGGCAGATAAAAAATAACAGGGATTGTCAGGAGAGCAGAGTCAGCTGATTCATCTGTCATGCCTGTGTACTGCCGCTGTTTCTCAGGTCAGCAACAGCACCTGATCCGGCAAAACCCCAAGGGAAGAGGGGAAAGAATCAGGAGTCTGCCCTTTTGGAAGTCTCCACCACAGGGGAGGGCTGTCTGATGCCTGCCCCTGAAACCGGAAGAGGAACAGATCTTCAAAGGGTTCCTTTACATGGCTGCAGAGTGTGACAGAGAGGCGATTGGAAGAAACCTCAGGGGAGAAGGAATGGGCGCGGATTCCCACTGCCTGAAGCCGGTCCGGGACAGGTCTTGCCGCAGTGAGGCAGATACCCCAGTCCGGTACATCTACAGTGAAATCTCCTGCCTTTCTGGCTTTTGCAATGTTTTTACATCCAGTCAGCCGGGCAGCTGCCGTAGTCTGCGGCTGTTCAAACAGCCCTTTTGTGCTGTCTGCAGCGGAAATTTCTCCCCTGTCCATAACGGCCAGATGAGAGCACAGGAGAAAGGCTTCGTCTCTGCTGTGGGTGACCAGTACAGTCTGGCAGTCCAGAGCAAGAAGAAGTTCTTTTAATTCCAGCTGCAGCTGTTCCCTTAGATAGGAATCCAGAGCGGCGAATGGTTCGTCCAGTAAAAGGAGCCTGGGACGGCTGGCCAGAATTCTGGCAACAGCAGTCCTCTGAGCCTGCCCTCCGGACAGGGAGCCTGGCTTTAAATCCATCACATGTTCCAGCCGGAGAAGGCGGCTGAGCTGGTTTAAGCTGTCCAGCCTTTTTGTCCGGTCTTTTTCTCTCTGCATTCCGCAGAGAATGTTCTGCCTTACAGTCATGTGGGGGAACAGGGCATAGCTTTGAAACAGATAACCGACCTGGCGCTTTTGAGGTGGCAGGCAGATGCCTGCCTGGGAGTCGAATAAAACAGCGCCGTCCAGGACAATTCTGCCCCGATCTGGCTGTTCCAGCCCTGCAATACACTTTAAGGTTAAACTTTTCCCGCATCCGGAGGCTCCCAGAAGCCCTGCAATGGGAGCGTCTGTCTCAAAATCTGCATTTAAAAGAAAATTTCCCAGTTGTTTTTCAATTTTTACAGTCAGCAATGGGCGTTCCTCCCTTTTTTAATCGCGCTCTCTGTTCCAGGCCGTTTACCGCCAGCAGTACAGCTGCTGAGATAGCCAGATTGACACATACCCACAGGAAGGCCTGGCGGTCATTTCCAGTCCGCCACATCTGATAGACAGTAGTGGAAATAGTAGCGGTTCTTCCAGGAGTGTAGCCGATCAGCATACTGGTAGCTCCATATTCACCCAGGGCTCTGGCAAAGGCCAGGACAGCTCCGGCCAGAATTCCCTGCCTGCAGACAGGCAGACGTATCCGCCAGAAAATGAAGGCGTTTGACAGCCCCAGGGTTTTTCCGGCCTGAGCCAGAGTCTCGTCAAAGCTTTCAAAGGCTCCTCTGGCGGTACGGTACATCAGAGGAAAGGAGACGGTGAAAGCGGCCAGAATTCCGCCTTTCCAGTCCATGACAAGCCTCAGGCCCAGCTGTTCCAGTGCCATACCCAGAGGACGTCTGCTGCCTGTCAGAAGCAGGAGAAAATATCCAACCACCGTAGGGGGCAGCACCATGGGAAGAGTAAGGGCAACGTCCAGACAGCCCTTTAAAAGCTTTGGGAGCCGGGCGGCATAGTATGCAGCTGCAATGCCGGAAAAAAACACCAGAATACTGCTGACTGCGGCGATCCGCAGAGAATTCCACAGAGGATACCAGTCCATATGCTGCCTCCTTACTCTGCCAGGGAAAAGCCGATACGTTCAAAAACAGCCTGGGCCTCAGGTCCGGACAGGAAGTCTAAAAAGGCCTGGGCCTGCTCTGGATGGGCAGAAGACTGCAGGACAGAGGCGGGGTAGATCACCTGCCCGCACATTTCCTCGGAAGCTTCGTCTGCCGGAGTAAGCCCTGCGCTGAAGGCATCGGTGCTGTAGATGATGCCTGCGTCCGCACTGCCTTCAGATACCTGGGCAGCTACTTCTTTTACATTGCTTCCATAGGTGATAAGGCCGTCTGTCGCCAGTTTTTCCTCATCCATTCCATACCAGGTTAAAATTTTTCCTGCATACTGGCCCGCAGGTACGTCACTGTTTCCCATAGCCAGGAGTATGTCCCCTGCTTTCAGGTGTTCTGCCAGGGAGTCAAAGCTGTCAATGCATTTCCGGTTTTCCTTTGGCGTGACCAGAACCACTGTATTCTCCAGCAGATTGATCCGGCTTTCCGGAAGGATGAGCTCAGACTCTGTTTCCAGCTGATCCATCTGTTTTGGGCTGGCAGAGAGAAACAGATCACAGTCAGCTCCCTCCTGAATCTGGGTTTTCAGAGTTCCTGATGAATCAAAATTAAAAATCAGAGAAATCTCAGGCTCTTTTTTTTCATATGCTTCTGCGATTTCCTCCAGAGCTTCCGTCAGACTGGCAGCGGCGAACACCACCAGCTCGGCAGGTTTACCGGAGATGTCGGAAGGCAGCGCTCTGGTTTCTCCGGATAAAGAGGCAGAACAGCCAAAGATTCCTGCGGCAGCTGCTGTCAGAAGGAGAGAAAACAGGATGTTTAGTTTCAGCTTTTTCATAAGTATCCCTCCTATGGATGCTGGTTTTCGCCTGCAGTCTGCTCTGTACCAGGCGTTTTCGGCCTTTGTCCGCAGTCCATGACAGAGCCTCGCAGCAGGGACAGGCCGTGGGGCATCTGATCCAGAAAAACGTCCATGCCCTCCATACACGCCTTCGGGCTGCCCGGCAGATTGACAATCAGGGTTTTTCCACGGATCACGGATACAGCCCGGCTCAGCATGGCCCGTCTGGTGATTGCCATGCTGGCTGCCCGGATAGCTTCGGCGATTCCTGGGGCAGGGCGCTCGGCCACTGCCATCGTGGCCTCCGGAGTAATATCCCTGGGGGAAAAACCAGTTCCTCCTGTAGTCAGAATCAAATCGGGCTTTCTCTGATCACAGAGACGGATCAGCTCTTTTTCCAGTGCCGTCCGGCTGTCGGGAAGAACCAGACGTTCTATGATCTGGTATCCTTCTTCTTCAAGGCGTTTTTCAATGGCAGGGCCGCTTTCATCCTCTCTTTCTCCTGCAGAGCATCGATCTGACAGGGTAATGACTGCAGCCTGGAAGGGAAGAGGCCCCTTTCTGGAAACGACAGACATCTGGTCACCGACAGAGATGGTTCCAGACTCCAGCACTTTGGCGAATACCCCCTCCCTGGGCATAATGCAGTCGCCTATTCTGTGGTAGATGGCACAGTGGCTGTGGCATTCTTTTCCTATTTGTGTGATTTCCAACAGCACATCGCTGCAGCGCAGCCAGGTTCCCACTGGGAGGGAGGAAAAGTCAATTCCCTCTACCACCAGGTTTTCCCCGAAATCCCCAGGACCTACGGCGGCGCCTTTTTCATTAAAACGGGCAATCTTCTCTGCACTTAAAAGGCTCACCTGACGGTGCCAGTGGCCGGCATGGGCGTCTCCCTCAATTCCCCAGTCTGTTTCAAACCATCCGCTCTGTTCGTTGGTTTTCTGAATGCCCCGGACAGGGCTTTTGCATACGGCTCGTACCGTTCCCATAAATATTCCTCCAAGTGATATTTCATTTTATCCGCCGATTTGGCTCATATAGCGATGTTCACTGATTTCATCGGGCTGAAGAAAGCAGTGAGCCTTAGGCTTATTTCTGACAGCCTCCTGAAACAGGGCCAGCAGTTCTTTTTCATTTCCCGATTTCAGGGCAGGCGTCAGGTCAATACTGTCTTCGTAGCAAAGACAGGGTTTTAACTGGCCGCCGCTGGTAAGCCGGATCCGGTTGCAGCTGGAGCAGAACGAGTGGCTGACTGCTTCAATAAGCCCTACAGTCCCCAGAAATCCAGGCGCTTTCCAGTAAACAGCAGGGCCGTTGCCCCTGGACTCTGCTACAGGGGAGAGAGTTGGCCATTCTGCTTTCAGGCGGGAGAGAGCCAGGCTGCAGGAGCAGGCTGCCGTTTTCTGCCCTCCCAGAGGCATCTGCTCGATAAAGCGCACGTCTACCGGCAGAGAGCAGGCCAGCCGGGCCAGAGGAATCAGCTGATCTTCTGTCTCAGAAAGCAGAACTGCGTTGACTTTTGTGGGGAGCTTTTCAGAACAGTTTTTGACAGCTTCCAGTACCTGGCTGACAGGGAAATTCCTCCGTGTGATCTGGCGAAACTGCTCCTCATTAAGAGTATCCAGGCTGATATTTATAGCGTCCAGACCAGAGTCCAGGAGTTCGTCCAGATATCTGGAAACAAGAAGTCCATTCGTTGTCATGGTAACCTGGCTGATACCTGGAATTTTTTTGAGCTGCCGGATGAGATCCGGGCAGCCTGGACGGCATAAAGGCTCTCCTCCTGTGATTTTAACAGCCCGTATTCCCAGACTGGCAGCTGCCCTGACGGCGGCCGCGATCTCGTCAAACGTCATGAGATAGTGGGAAGAGCTGGAATCCCCGGCTGTTTCCGGCATACAGTAGCGGCATCTTAAATTGCACTGTTCTGTAATGGAAACCCGCAGATAGTCAATGGTTCTTCCAAAGGAATCACGCATGGGAATCCTCCGTCCTGCTGTCTTCCTGGTTTACAGTAAAGGAGAAATCGCCGCTTTTTCCGCCGTGCTTTTCCATTAAGTGAATTTCCTCTATTACCATTCGTTTATCCATGGCTTTGCACATGTCGTAGATCGTGAGGAGAGCAATGCTTACCCCTGTCAGAGCTTCCATCTCTACCCCTGTCTGCCCGGCACATTTGACGGTGCAGACGGTCTCCACCCCTGGAAGCTCTGGCAGCAGGTGGAAGGAGACAGCAGCTTTCGACAGGTTGAGACGGTGGCAGAGAGGAATCAGGTCAGCAGTCTGTTTTGCGCCCATGATTCCGGCAATCTGTGCCGTACCCAGTACGTCTCCTTTTTTTGCAGTTCCGGCCTCCACAGCCAGGTAGCATTCCCGGCTCATGCGGATGCGGCCGCAGGCAGAGGCGGTCCGGACCGTGGAGTCCTTCTGGCTTACATCTACCATTACAGCGTTGCCTTCCTGATCAATGTGTGTAAAATTCATGTTTTGCCTCCTTATCATTGTGAATCAGACGCCCTTTCCAAATCCGCAGTTAGGGAAATGGCATTCCGGGCAGGAAAGACAGAGCCCGCCATGGCCCAGCCCTGCCAGCCACTGGGCAGTTACAGGCACGTCTGCCAGAAGCCTTGGGAGAACCAGGTCAAAAATAGTCCGTCTGGCATACATGACGCAGCCGGGAAGGCCGCAGACAGGCCGTCCGTCCGGCAGATAGGAGACCAGAAACATAGCCCCAGGGAGAACGGGAGCGCCGTAGCTGATAATGGATGCGCCGGAATTTCGTATGGCGGAAGGCGTTCTGTCATCCGGATCTACACTCATGCCTCCTGTACAGAAAATCATGTCAATGCCCTGGTCAGCCATAGCCTGGACGGCTTTGGAGATATCTTCTTCCCTGTCGTCACAGATTTTATGGGCAGCCATGGTACAGCCGTATTCAGCCAGCTTTTCTTCGATGACCGGGGTAAAGGTGTCCTGGATCAGCCCGTGGAATACCTCGCTGCCTGTAGTTACCACGCCAAAGCTTTTCTGCTTCAAAGGGATCAGGGAAAAAAGCGGTTCCGGTCCTGCCGCCTGCCTGGCCTGCTCCATGGCTTCCTTTTGAATGACAAGGGGGATAATCCGGGTTCCGCAGAGACGATCTCCGGCTTTCACAGGAAAGCCTCCGGCCCTGGAAGCGATCATCATCTCCCCCAGAGCGTTGATTCGGCGAAGCCGCTCCGTGTCAGCCAGAAAGAGACCGTCATACTCGGCAGTCAGTTCAATTTTTCCTTCCTTAGGTTCAGAAGCTTTCATGCCGGGACCCTGGCAGAGCTGGCAGAGAATTTTGGCTGCTTCATTTTCGTGGAGCATGGTTTCGTCGTTTTCCCAGATGTAGATGTGTTCCTTTCCCACACTTAAAAGCACCGGGATATCCTCCGGCCGGATGATATGGCCCTTCCGGAATACAGCGTCCTTGGTGACACCCTTAATAATCTGCGTAATGTCATGGCAGAGCACCTGCCCTACCGCGTCCTCTGTCCGCATCAGCTTCATAAAAAACGACCTCCTGAAAAATACATGTCTGACGATATTATAGCATAGATGTCCCATGCCGGACAGCCGTTATTTTTTCAAAAGATGAACGCTTCTTGCAGCTAAAAAAGGAGGGAAAGGTCAGATAATTGCCCTTGAGATAGCCAAAGGAACCAGGCTGTGATATACTGACGATGTAAATGAAACAGGAAAAACAGAAAACTGCATTGGAGGATATATGGATTTATATACGTGGTATCAATGGCTTGCCTTTTTTTATTGCTACAGCTTTCTGGGATGGATATTTGAATCGTTTTATGTTTCAGCCAGAGAGCGGCATCCGGTAAACAGGGGCTTTTTAAGGCTTCCGCTGCTTCCTCTGTATGGAAGTGGCGCACTGATGATGCTGATCGTTTCCAGGCCATTTCAGGATAGTCTCTTTCTTACTTGGCTGTCAGGCTTTGCAGGGGCAACTCTTCTGGAATATGTAGTCGGATGGGCAATGGAGCAGTTATTTAAGATACGATACTGGGATTACAGCCGCCAGAAATTCAATCTTCACGGTTATATCTGTCTCAGTTCCTCTATTGCCTGGGGATTTCTGACAATCTTTATGACTCATGTGATTCACAGGCCTATTGCAAAGCTTATCTGCGGAATTCCAGTTTTACCGGAACTGTGTCTGGTGTCAGCTGTGACGGTCGTTTTTCTCTGGGATACTTCTGTATGCATGAGAGCAGCCCTGGATCTCGGACGTTCGCTGGAGGCGGCAAACCGAATCCGTCAGGAACTGGAGGATATCAGAGTCCAGACAGCTCTGCTGAAGATGGATGCAGAAGACAGAATTTCAGAAAAACGCGCAGAACTGGAAGCAGCACTTTCTGCTCTTCGAAGCAGGAGAGCAGAGTTTCTGCAGTATGCGCTGCAGGCCAATCCTTCTATGGTTTCCAAAAAATATGCAGAGGAATTAAAGGAAATGATAAAGAGCTTAGATGAAAGCAGAAAAAGCAGAACGGCAGGCAGAAAACAGGGAGGAGTACAGTGAAAAAACAGTTGAGTCTTCAGCTGATATTCCGGCTGAAAGGAGAAAATAAGGCTTTCGGCCCTGGGGCCGCCAGCCTGCTGGAGAGGGTAGAACGGTTTGGTTCCCTGAGAAAGAGCGCGGCTGATATGAGCATGAGTTACAGCAAGGCCTGGACCATGATTAAAAACTGTGAAAGGGAGCTTGAAATTTCCCTTTTAAATAAAAAAATCGGGGGGAAAAACGGAGGAGGAGCAGAGCTGACTATGGAGGCAGAAAGCCTTTTGAAACGCTACCGGGCCTTTGAACGGGAGGCGAAAGGGCAGCTGGACGCAATGGCAGGCCGGTATTTCCCTGAATATATTGAACCATCGGAAACAAGGCCCTGGATTCTGGTGCGGGGAGCCGGAGATCTGGCCACAGGAGTGATTCTGCGCCTGTACCGCAGCGGCTTTCGGGTGGCAGCTTTAGAGTGTAGGAGTCCGTCGGCCATCCGCCGCCGCGCTTCTTTCTGTGAGGCTGTATGGACAGGGGAAACCCAGGTGGAGGGAGTAAGCTGCCGCCTGGCAGGGACGCCGGGGCAGGCAGCAGAGATCTGGTCGCGGGGAGCGGTTCCGCTTCTGGTGGATGAAACGGCTGCCTGTGTCCGGGAGTTTCAGCCAGCCGCTCTGATCGATATGATCCTGGCAAAACGAAATCTGGGAACCAGCCGCTCTATGGCTCCGATTACCATTGGAACTGGGCCCGGATTTACCGCAGGAGCGGATGTGGACGCAGTGATAGAAACCATGAGAGGCCATTTTTTAGGGCGGGTTATCTGGGAAGGCCAGGCTATTCCCAATACAGGAATTCCAGGAGAGATAGAAGGGTTTGGCGCGGAACGGGTGATTCACGCCCCTGCAGACGGCCGGCTTTCTTTTGTAAAGGATGAGTCTGGAAACTGGATTGACATTGGAACGATTGTAAAGAAAGGGCAGACCATTGCCATGATAGAGGGGACTTCGGTGAAAGCCTCCCTGGACGGAGTGCTGAGGGGACTCATCCGGGAAGGTTTTCCAGTGAAAAAAGGTCTTAAAATTGCAGATATTGACCCGCGCCTGGAGCAGGCCGGGTTCTGCGGCACAGTGTCTGATAAGGCCAACGCTGTGGCCGGCGGAGTGCTGGAAGCGCTGCTGGGGCTTGCCTCCTGCAGACAGATCCGCCTGTTATAGCCAGGCGGAGGAACAGATCCACTCCAGGAGAAAGGAGCTGTCCTCGGAAAGACTTCCTACTTTGCAGGAAAGACCATGTTTATTCAAAATTTCTGCGGCAGCAGAGGCTTCTGTCTGAAGGACAGCCAGCGAGGCATCCAGGCGTCCCGAGTGAAACAGGCAGTCTGACTGATTGAGAAGAATCCGGATCCTGTCTTTTGTAAGGCAGACGCTGCGGCCCTGTCCCTTCGTCGTAGTGACAGAGGATACGGCGTCAAGCACGCAGAAAGCCAGCTCCTCTCCGCCGATCCTGGTATCGGGGCGCTCTTTCCAGACAGGATTCAGCTCATATCGGTGGACACAGTCCCGGACTGCCCGCCCCAGAGCAGACAGCCCGGCTGTAATGAGACAGAGATTCGTCTGAGGCGGGAGAACCGGCTCCTGATCATGGTGAAGCTTCAGAGGCAGACGGCGGGAGCCGTCTGCCTCGCAGAGGATGACAGAGGCCGTCTGAGTAGCCGCAGACAGCAGCTCTGGCTTTATGGCAGTCATCTTTCCTTCGCGGGCCGTCCGTCCAGCGCAGACAATCCCAGGCTTTGACAGCTCTGAGCACAGCACTTCTTCCTCTGGATCCATCAGCAGAATCCGGCTTTCCGGAGGGAGAACAGGATACATATGGGTCGTTGCAGTCAAAAGGATGGATGCTTTTTCTGCTCTGTCGGAAATCTGGCGGGCCAGTTCTCTGAGAGCGGTGGTCTTTCCTCCTGAACCGATGGCCGCTATTGTAAAAGCCTGCTTCATAGAAAAATAAGCCTCCTTTTATCTGATGTAGACACGTCCAATCCGATCCGGCCTTTGGGAGGTATAGGAGGTATACACCTGGCCGTATTTTGACAGCTCCTGAGGAGACAGGAAGGCGTTGCCGCTGGGGGAATATCCCCAGAGCGTCACCGGATCGCCCACTTTGCAGTCAAGCCCCGTGATGTCTACAAAACACTGGTCCATGCAGGTGTCAATATAGTGGGCGCGCTGATCATTTACCAGTACCGGACCGTGGCTGCGAGCCATGGCGCACAGAATACCGTCGGCGAAGCCTACAGAGACGACTGCTATATCTGTGGGCTTTTCTGCCTTGAAAAGCCGATCATAGCTGACTGTTTCGCCTGGCTCCACATGGCGGATAAAGCTGACGGTAGTCCGCCAGGACAGCATTTCCTGCAGTCCAATGGGATTGGATCCATCGGCAATATCACTGTAGCCTAACACCAGACTTCCTGCCCGGATATGGGTGGAAAAATCCAGAGCCTCCTTGTACCACTCAGAGGCGCCGGTATTGCAGCAGTGGATATAGGACAGCTGGAAGCCGGCCTCTTTGAGCTGGGCAATGCCCTCCTTAAATACAGCGAACTGTTCCATGGTGAAAGGATCGTCCGGCGTCTCTGCCTGGGCAAAATGGGTGAAGGCGCCTACCACCTGAATATTGGGGCACTGGTGGAGGGCGTCGATGACCTCCTGAAGCTGCTTTCCGGGCCATGCGCCGATCCGGTTCAGCCCGGTTTCGATCTTAATCTGGGCTTTTACTGTCTTTCCCTGTCTGGCAGCCTCCCTGGAAAGGGAGTGTACACGTTCCGGGGTGAACAGGGGGATCTGCATATCCCAGTGAACCGCATGGGGGAGAGTGTCGTGGAGCACGGGCCCCATAATCAGAATTTCCGCGTCAGTAATGCCGCCTTCCCGCAGAACCAGTCCCTCATAGGTCTGGGAGCAGGCCAGGGTTTTGCAGCCGCAGCGCTCTGTGAGAGTTTTTGCAATTTCCAGGGCGCCCATGCCGTAGGCGTCTGCTTTCAGCACAGGGATAATCTGGGCCGGGGAGACGAAGCGGGAAATTTTTTTAAAGTTTTCCTCCAGAACAGACAGATTCACTTCATAGTAGGAGTTGTAGCAAGTCAAATCCATAGCGAGATTCCTCCAATAAGAATTTAAACTCAAGATTTCGGAAAATCTTGAGTTTTTTTGTAAGATGTATAGATAATACTACACATTTCTGTTTTTATCAACTGGGAAGAAGGGAAAAGTTTGCGCTGTCCTGGCGAACTAGACTCTTGACAAAGCACTGGCTACAGCGTAAAATCAGCAGTAGACAAATGGCTGTGAAGAGGCCCAGTAGATTCTGACACACTTCCAGAGAGGGGGCGGATGGTGGAACGTCCCTGTGTCACTCAGGATTGAACCTTCCTCGGAGCTGTGCATGAGGCAGCAGGAGACGAAGCGGATGAAAATTCCGGCCTGGCAGGAACAGAAGAACCCTGTCATTTCCTTACTGCGAAAGTGCAACGTATTTCCGGCGTTAACGGAGCGAAAGAGAACCGGCATGCCCGGTTAATCAGGGTGGTACCGCCGACAGCACAGACTGTTCGGTCCCTATTTTAGTGGGGATCGGGCGGTTTTTTTATTTTATCATTCCACCAAATATTTCACTAAAAGGAGAATTGTCATGGCAAAGGACAAAAAATTAGTAGAAGCCATTACCTCCATGGATGTGGACTTCGCCCAGTGGTACACAGACGTGGTAAAAAAGGCAGAGTTAGTTGACTACTCCAGCGTAAAGGGATGTATGGTAATTAAACCTGCCGGATACGCAATCTGGGAAAACATCCAGAAGGAATTAGATAAGCGTTTCAAAGAGACAGGCGTTCAGAATGTATACATGCCTATGTTCATTCCGGAGAGCCTGCTTCAGAAGGAGAAGGATCATGTAGAGGGATTTGCCCCTGAGGTAGCCTGGGTTACACACGGAGGACTGGAGCCTCTTCAGGAGAGAATGTGCGTACGCCCGACTTCTGAGACTCTGTTCTGCGATTTCTATGCAAGAGATATTCAGTCCTACAGAGATCTGCCGAAGCTCTATAACCAGTGGTGCTCTGTTGTACGCTGGGAGAAGACAACCAGACCGTTCCTGCGTTCCAGGGAGTTCTTATGGCAGGAGGGACACACAGCCCATGCCACAGCAGAGGAGGCAGAGGAGAGAACAGAGCTGATGCTGAATCTCTATGCTGATTTCTGTGAGGAAGTGCTGGCAATGCCGGTTGTCCGCGGAAGAAAGACAGACAAGGAGAAGTTTGCAGGAGCTGAGGCTACCTACACCATTGAGGCCCTGATGCATGATGGAAAGGCTCTCCAGTCTGGAACCAGCCATAACTTTGGCGACGGCTTTGCTAAGGCCTTTGGAATCCAGTTTTCTGATAAAGACAACAAGTTAAAATATGTACACCAGACCTCCTGGGGAATGACAACACGTCTCATTGGAGCCATTATCATGGTTCACGGCGATGACAACGGTCTCGTACTGCCGCCGCGAATTGCTCCGACACAGGTAGTGATTGTGCCTATCCGCCAGCAGGCAGAGGGTGTTCTGGACAAGGCATACCAGTTAAAGGATGTGCTTTCCGGCTTCAGCGTAAAGGTAGACGATTCTGATAAGAGTCCGGGCTGGAAGTTCAGCGAGTCCGAGATGAGAGGAATCCCGGTGCGTGTGGAAATCGGACCGAAGGATCTGGAGAACAACCAGGCTGTATTAGTCCGCCGCGACACCCATGAGAAGATGACAGTATCCTTAGACGAGATCAAAGAGAAGGTGACAGAGCTTCTTGACACCATTCAGCGCGATATGTTTGAGCGGGCTAAGGCTCACAGAGATGCCCACACCTACACAGCTTCCAATCTGGATGAGATGAAAGATCTGGCAGACAATAAGCCAGGCTTTATCCGCGCTATGTGGTGCGGCTGCCAGGAGTGCGAGGACAAGTTAAAGGAGATCGCAGGCGTCACCTCCAGATGTATGCCGTTTAACCAGGAACAGGTAGCTGATACCTGTGTCTGCTGTGGAAAACCGGCCACAAAGATGGTTTACTGGGGCAAGGCATACTAAAATAAAGTTCTGGGAAAAACAGAGAAAACAGAACATGAAAACGCTGCAGGGGGGCAGAGATATCTGCTGCTTTGCGGCGTTTTTTATTCAGAAAGCCAGGTTTCTGATGAACGATGTAAGAAAAAACAGAAAAAGGATTTTAGAAAGAGAAAAAATATATGAACCATGATTATTCCGGCAGCCAGAAGGCCGGGTTTGTGATCGCTCTGCCGCTCCAGGTGGAGTGGATTCTGAGAAAGCTGAGGGAAAAGGGCTACGAGGCCTTTGCCGTAGGCGGCTGCGTACGGGACACGATTTTAAACCGAAAGCCCGGGGACTGGGATATTACTACCTCAGCCCGTCCGGAGCAGGTGAAGGCAGTATTTGGAAAGACGGTAGATACAGGACTTCAGCACGGAACCGTTACTGTGATCCGCGATCACGTGGGTTATGAGATTACCACCTACCGGATTGACGGAGAGTATGAGGACGGACGCCATCCAAAAGAGGTGGAGTTTACAGCCGATTTAAGGGAAGATCTGCGCCGCCGCGATTTCACTATCAATGCCATGGCCTACAGCCATGAGACAGGTCTGGTGGATGTTTTCGGAGGTCTGGAGGATTTAGAGGCCGGCCGGATCCGCTGCGTGGGCAACGCCATGGAGCGTTTTACAGAGGACGCGCTGCGAATCATGAGGGCAGTCAGATTTGCCGCCCAGTTAAATTTTTCCATTGAGGAGGAAACCTGGCAGGCTCTTTCAAAGATTGCTCCCAATCTGTCTCATGTGAGCAAGGAGAGGATTCAGACGGAGCTTACAAAGACGCTGCTTTCTGGAAATCCCCAGGGAGTTCTGGCCATGGAACAGACCGGCATGTGTCCCTATATGACGGCTTCTTTTCCGGAGATATTTTCAGAGGCAGAAAGCCAGGGGATTGATTTGACTGAACGCCTCAGAAGAAGCGCTGAACTTCCTGCGGAAAAATATTTCCGGTACGGGGCCCTGCTGGCCCATATGGGGGAAAAGCGGGCAGAAAAGATTCTCAGAGAGCTGAAGCTGGACAATCACACTACCCGAAGTGTGAAGACCCTGACAGCCTTTGCAGGCCGTCCTCTTCCGGAAAAGGAGGCAGATGTGAGAAGGGTTATGAGCCAGATGGAGGACTGGCTGTTTGATGCATTTCTCATATTTGAGAATGTTCTGTTTCCTCAGAACAGAGAGCTGACGGCACAGACAGAAAAACAATGTCTTCAGATTCGGGAACGGGGGGACTGTATCCGCATGAAAGATATGGAGATAACGGGAAATGATCTGCTGAAAGCAGGGATAAAGCCGGGAAAAGCAATCGGAGAGACACTTTCGAGGCTGTTTGCGGCAGTTCTGGAAGAACCGGAGAGAAACAGCCGGGAAAAACTGCTTTCCATGGCTCTCGAAACAGAAAATGATTGACAAATGTTTTGAAATCCGATATAGTAAACGCGTCATGGGATTAGAGTAAGAGCAAAACTTCCATGCAAATATTTATTGCCCACTCCGGGAGGAGTCAAGGCCATACGGACAGCCGGGGCAAGTGCCGAACTGGTAACATTTTGTTGCCTTATTGATTGAGTTAGAAGCTCAAATTTTATAAGTTGGTTACTTTACAACCGATACGCATATGCGTACAACCACTTGTGAAACGGTCAATAAGAGTAGTAAAAGTGAGATATTTGCTATATAGACTCTGGACTTCAAATTCCATGAAAGCCACAGGCAGCTTCCAAAGAGAGGAGCACCTGGGAAGATAAACATTCTGCATAGAAAGACTGAAAAAGTGCCGTAAATAACAGGCACATCATAGAATCAGACTTGTCAGGAGAAAAGCTTCTGCGGGAAAGCTGTATTCAGAATCAGATTTGGAGCAGCCGCAGAAATATCATACATGGATGAAATATAATCGCAGGGATTGTGCGCAGAGAGCGTGCAGTCCCTGTTTTTTGTTGTCATCAGGAAAGTCCTGTGAAATAAAAAATGCTCCGCGAGCTTCTTTCTTGTGACATAGGAAATGTAATATAGAGTGATTTATGATTAAATTCAGCTTTGCAAAGGAGAAAACCATGGGGGAAAAGATGAAGCTGTACGGGTTTAACAACCTGACAAAATCTCTGAGCTTTAATATTTATGATGTCTGTTATGCAAAGACAGCCAGGGAACAGAAAGATTACATCGCTTACATTGACGAGCAGTACAATTCCGAGCGCCTGACAGGCATTCTTACCAGCCTGACAGATATGATTGGGGCCAGGGTATTAAATATTGCCAAACAGGATTATGATCCTCAGGGGGCTTCGGTAACGATTCTGATTGCAGAGAAAACCATGGTTCCAGCCGGGGAGATGCAGCTGGCTCATCTGGATAAGAGCCACGTTACAGTTCATACCTACCCGGAGTATCATCCGGAGACCTGCCTGGCTACCTTTCGGGTGGATATTGACGTGGCCACCTGCGGGGAGATTACACCACTCTCCACCCTGGATTATCTGATTCGCTCTTTTGACTCAGATATTATTACCATGGATTACAGGGTCAGAGGCTTTACCAGGGATGTGGACGGGCGAAAGCTGTTCATGGATCACCATGTGGCCTCCATACAGGACTATATTGATCCGGAAATCAGGAGGCGCTATGACGCCGTGGATATTAACGTATATGAGGCAAATCTGTTCCATACGAAGATGATGGTCAAAGAGGTGGATTTACAGAATTACCTGTTTAAGACAGATATTTATGAGCTTCCGCCCACCGTGAGGCTGGAAATTATGCACAGCCTGCGGCGGGAAATGATCGAAATCTTCAGCGGAAGAAATATTTATCATTCTGGGCGTTAAAAGTGCAGATGCAGAAAAGAAAGAGGGAGAGAGGAGAAAAAGGTGAGAGAGCTGACTCAGGATAAAGCGCCGATTTTTGAGGCGCTGGAGCGTTTTAAGCAGATGAGGGTTGTCCCCTTTGACGTGCCGGGACACAAAAGGGGAAGGGGAAATCCGGAATTAGTGAGACTGTTAGGAGAGCAGTGTGTGGGAATTGACGTGAATTCCATGAAACCTCTTGACAATCTGTGCCATCCGGTTTCTGTAATTGCAGAGGCAGAGCAGCTGGCAGCGGAGGCATTTGGAGCAGCTCACGCGTTTCTGATGGTGGGAGGAACCACTTCAGCTGTGCAGAGCATGATTCTGTCTGTGGTAAAGCGGGGAGACAAGATCATTCTTCCCAGAAACGTCCACAGAAGTGTAGTAGGAGCCCTGATTTTGTGTGGGGCAGTTCCTGTTTATGTAAACCCGGAATGTGATATGCGCCTGGGAATTCCGCTTGGAATGAAGGTGGAGCAGGTAGAGAGAGCCATTAAGGAGAATCCTGATGCCAGGGCAGTTCTGGTGAACAACCCGACCTACTACGGCATCTGTTCCAATCTTCGGGAAATTGTCCGGCTGGCCCACAGCTATGGAATGCTGTGCCTGGCAGACGAGGCCCATGGAACTCATTTTTATTTCGGAGAACATCTGCCTGTATCTGCCATGGCAGCCGGAGCTGATATGGCAGCTGTTTCCATGCACAAATCTGGCGGCAGTCTGACCCAGAGCTCTCTGCTTTTAACAGGTCCATCCATGAACGAGGGCCATGTGCGCCAGATCATTAACCTGACCCAGACCACCAGCGGTTCCTACCTGCTTTTGTCAAGTCTTGATATCTCAAGACGGAATCTGGCTCTCAGGGGGAGGGAGGCCTTCGCCGGAGTCGTAAGGATGGCCGAGGATGCCAGAAAGGAAATCAATGCCATTGGCGGCTACTATGCCTTTTCCAGAGAACTGATGAATGGAGACAGTATTTACGATTTCGATGTGACAAAGCTTTCTGTCCACACCCTGGATATCGGTCTGGCAGGAATCGAGGTTTACGATCTCCTGCGGGACGAATACGACATTCAGATTGAATTTGGAGATCTGGGCAATCTTCTGGCCTACCTTTCTATCGGAGACAGGCAGCGGGATATCGAGCGGTTAGTCAGCGCCCTGGCGGAGATAAAACGCAGGTTTGGAACGGCAGGCGCTGCCATGGCAGTTCCGGAGTACATCGATCCCCAGGTGGCAGTTTCCCCCCAGGATGCTTTTTACGCAGACAAAGTGTCTCTGCCCATTGAGGAGACAGCAGGGTATATCTGCAGCGAGTTTGTCATGTGCTATCCGCCGGGGATCCCGATTCTGGCGCCTGGTGAGAGAATTACAGAAGAAATTTTGACTTACATCGCCTTTGCAAAGGAAAAGGGCTGTACCATGACAGGCCCGGAGGATCCGGATATCCTTTGGCTGAATGTCATCAAGGGAAGCCGTTAAAGGAAAAGGATAAGAGAAATAGAGAAGCAGAAGAGAGGAGAACAGGATGGAATACTGGTTTT
>CAUCIO010000019.1 GCA_958442925.1 uncultured Clostridium sp.
ATTCACAAGACAGGCGCATAAAAATTTTCTTGCATTCTGTTTCCAAAAAAGGTAAAATCTTCTTTATTGTCTTATCTGAGGCGTATGGATTTTCTGTATGCTGACATGAAGGAGGTTTGATTTCATATGACAATTTATCAGGAACTTCAGCTGAACTCCGCCGGTTCCAAGGCTTTGATCCAGATTACAAAGGACAAAAAGGAACGGCGGCGGCATATCCTGATCTACAATCTGAAAGTCTATCTTGTAGTGGCATTCTGCTTTGCCGCCGTAACACTGTTCAGCATGGTATTCGGTTCTGAAAACAGCATTGCCGGTGTGGCTGTACTGCTGGCTCTGCTGGTTCTGCGCCAGGCTGATTTTGGGATTCATACGTCCCACGGTCTGCTGTGTATTGCAGGGATTTTTTCTATTCTTATGATCGGACCGCGGCTGACTAATGCCGTGTCTCCCTTTACAGCTTTTTTTATCAATCTGATCTGCATTCTGATTTTGATGTTTCTCGGCTGTCACAACATTCTTATGTCCAACCACTCGACTTTTGTATTATCTTATTTGATTTTACAGGGCTATGACGTAAGCGGCCATTCCTTTGTTATGAGAACGGCCGGACTGTTCTTCGGCATGATCCTTTGCATGGCTGTCTTTTACAAGAATCAGAAACGCCGGGTTCATAAGCGTAATTTCAGCCATCTGTTCCAGGAATTCAATCCTTTTTCCCTGAGAAACAGGTGGTACATCAAGCTGACCTTATGCCTCTCCACCACACTGCTGATTGCATCTCTTTCAGGGCTCCCCAGAGCCATGTGGGCCGGTATCGCCTGTATGTCTGTATGTCTTCCATTTGAAAAGGATACGGTAAAACGGGCAAGGGAGAGAGGAATTTTTAATCTTGTGGGCTCTTTCATTTTCCTGGGCCTGTATCTCATTCTTCCTGAAACTCTCCACTCCATGCTGGGACTCATCGGCGGAATCGGAGTAGGCTATTCTGCCGGCTATCCCTGGCAGACAGTATTTAATACCTTCGGCGCCCTCTCCATCGCCTCCGGCGAATTCGGCATTGCAGGGGCAGTCATTCTCCGAATCGGTTTGAACGCAGCGGCTGCACTGTACACGGCTGCTGGCGGCTGGCTGTTTGACCAGGTATTTAACAGGCTTTCTGAAAGGAGATCCTGCGGGGAAGCGGTGTAATGCAGCTATAAAAACAGCAGGACAGGATATCGTCTAAGCATCTGCCCTGCTGTTTTTATGATATGCAGAAAACTTTCTCTTGAAAGACTTTCTATTCAGTCTCTTCCCATTCTATTGTATACTCTTCCCCTATCTGTTCTCCGACATTTTTAACATACCCCTGTATAAGATTCTTGGCCCGCTCCTTGGCCTGGGCCAAAAGCGCGCTGTTCTGTTTCGCTGTCTCCTCCATGTCGTCCTGCGCCTTTGCCAACGCAGCCGTTTCTTCCTCTTTTGTAATTTCTGTCATAAATCCAGTATCTGTCAGCGGCATTCCCATAGAATCTTCATCCAGATCCACATTCAATATTTCTGCATCCGGAATCGTAATTTTAACCACTCCGTCAGCGCCTGGCGATGAAATGGACACTTTGTTTACATCTATTCCCAGCTCCACAATTCCGCTGTACTCCGTCCATATTTTCTTATATCCGGTACCAAGCCATTTCAGCAAACCGCTGGCCTTTGTCTCCGCCTTTGCGACATTATGATAATAGCATTTTAAAGTAGCTAATTCGCATACAGAATTAATTCCGGAAAAATCGGCTTCCTTTTTCTTCTCTGCACATCCTGTCAGGCAGACGCCGCTGACTGCCAAAATGGCCAGCATCCTGATTTCTCGATTTATCCTCATCTTCATTTCCAATCCTCCTTCTCTGACGCCCTACCATTTCATTGAATACCCTGCGTTTTCCAAAATCGGCGATAACAGCGCTTCAATCACAGATTTCAGATTCTCTTCTGCAGTCTGATACAGCTTTTTTGAATCATTGGCCTCTCTAACTGCGTCCTCCTTGCATAAGGTAATAATTTCCTTTAAAGGAATATCTGGATTTTTAGGAATGTAGCTGATTTCATTTTCATCCAGCGCCGCAATATTGACTGAAATTTCCGGAAGCATGGGCATTACTGTTTTGTTCTCCTCATCAATCTCAAACTTAACGTCTTCCATTTGAATTCCAACCTTTACATTCGCATGGTACGCAATATAGCACTCAACCTTTTCCGGCTTATCGTCGTCATATTTTTCAGCTATTCCGTTGTAAACAAATTCAGCAGTCGACAGCTGGCTGATATCAATCGCCTTTTCCAGCTGCGACGATGTAATCACGTTTTCTTTTCCTATTTTATTCATCACATTTGGGCCGAATAAACTTCCTGCTGCGACGATAATCAAAACAAGCGCCGCCGCCAGGATGATTGTCTTTTTCTTATTTATTTTCTCATTACAATTTTTCATTTCTGTATCTTACCTCCTGCCTTTCCTATTACAAACAGGCTGTTTTTCTTTCTCTCCAAACAAATCCAGAATCACTTCTCCAATGGTATTTTTATCCATATTTTCTGTAATCTGTCTGGCTGCGGCTGTTACTTTTTCAACAAATTCTGCAGACAGCCTCGATTCCATGGCCTTTGTTACCCAGTCAATGTCCTTTACAGTTTTCTTTCCCAAATAGACCTGCTCAAACGCATAAATAGTTCCTTCTCCAATCGCGGCAACAAAACTGCCGGCAATCACTGCATTCATAAGACCTGCCGCTAAATTAACTCCCGGGATGCCCTTTAAAGCGCTTATAACGCCTCTGGCGGCGGCACTGACCGTTCCAGCTTCGACAATGGAATTAAAAAAATGTTTTGACTCTTCGTTTTTATTAATTCCATATACCCTTGCAAGCGCATTGATCTCTGCCACTTCAATCGACGACAATATAAACGCGTCGGCAAGGGGAACCGGAACCGCCCCCACTGTAATTCCCGCTGTTGTGGACACGCTCACAATACCTTGCGCCAGAGCTCTCTTTCTGGAAAGCTTGAATTGATAAATATCGTTCTCAGCCGCTTTAATGCCTTCCGGCATCAGCCCATTTGTGATATCTATCAACTCTGATATCCCTTCCGGCGGCGCATAAGCAGATTCATTCAAAACATAGGCAGACGCGACAACTGGGATCACTTTCCGCAGATTTTTAGAATAGCGCTTCTGCTGTGCGAACGCGTTGTAAACCATCTGGACATTCTCCTCCCGATCTGGGATCCCATAAGATTTCGTAATAGCTACCACCACGGGAACAGATTCCCACATGGAAGTCGCGCTGGACAGGCTTTTTATGGTATCTGAAAACAATTTCTTCGCCATTCCGTCAACGCAGAACCAGATTACATTGATCTGTCTGTTTTCATTTTCTTTCTTTGCGCTCTCCTTTGACCATTTTTTTACAGCGTGAATAGCCTTCCTTTTCTTAATAAAAGAAGGTTCAAACCCAACTGAATCTATAATCCTGAATGGAACTTCGTCACTTTCATATATTTCCAGATACTCTGTCGTGCCTTTCGTTCCGCAGCCTGTTTTAGCTCTCTCCTCACCTAAAACAGCGTTGATCAAAGTAGATTTCCCCACGCCCGAATTTCCAATTACTAAAACGTTTCCTTTCTCCACTGCTCTTTCCTCCTCTGTATTGTTTCAATACCAGAATACCATCTATTGCACTCTCGTGCAATTATTTTCCTCCAAACCCACATAAAATATTGCGTGGAGGTGCAATCGTATGAAAAACCATGACAGCATTGACCGCATTATTCAGGTAAATAATATCAATATCGGGAAAAATATTGCAAAAATACGCAAATCCATGAAAATCAAGCAGACAGATATGGCTGCAAGACTTCAAATTCACGGAATCGATATCTCCATTTACTCTTATAACAGGATCGAAAAAGGCACGCAAAATCCTACTGTATCTTTTCTGTACGCCTGCTGCCATATCCTGGAGTGCGATATGAACGCCATCTTCGATTTCACACCATGATATGATATCTGCGGCACAGCCAGAAACCCTGAGTTCTCCGGCTATGCCGCGCTTTTTGTTTAAGCAGATGTTATTTTTCAGATATTATGTTTTTTTCAATCAAATTCAGCAAATCCTTCAGCTGCATAATCGCCAAATATACTTTGCGGCGGCTGACAGCCTGTCCCTGGCCGTCCTCACGGCCATTGCATTCACATATATGGTAAACATCATACAGCCTGCCTGCAAAACCTTTGTCCGTCCCAAGCATCTTTCTGCGCTGGCAAATTTTCATATTTTCCAGTAAATTGTCCGACGTATATCCAACGTTTTTGCATCGAAGAATCATCTCCACCGCTTCTCTCAAAACAATACCCGCGTCATAAAGCGCACAGTGAAGCTGCCCCTTCTGCATCTGCTGATACGCCCAATCCAACCGATACCGAAGTTTCTTCAGATTCTCTGCGTCTCGGCTTCTGCCTGCTGTTTTTTCACAGGTTTCAGCTTCCAGACGTCCCTCTTTTCCGCTCAGTCTGGCAATCCTCTTTTTATACGTGATTCCTGAATCCTCCTTCGGCAGCTTTGGAATCCCATAATTCATAATAAATGAAACCCATTTTTTCTGCCCTTCCAGCTTTTTTATTTTCTCTTCCAGCCTTTTTATGTGCATTTGATAAAACAGCTTCTTTTCCTGTTCCGGCACGTGCATCAGCTGTTTAATCTCTTTCAGTTCCATTCCCGCTTCCTTATATATCATCGCTTCCCACAGTTCTCCCAGCGCTCTCTCACCGTACAGGCGATAATTATTCTCTGAACGTTCCGCTTTAACCACCCCTTCATCGTCATAAAACTGCAAGGTTCGTCTGCTGATTCCAGCAATCCTGCTTATCTCACTCGTCCTCTTCACTACGGCCTTTCCTTTCCCCGCATAACGAGCATACCCTATCACGTGCGCGTGACGGCAATACTCTGTTTCGGAAATCCTTTTGATTTGTTTCAAAAAAGGCCTTGTAATTTTCGCGAATGGAGTTCTTCTATGACATGGGATGTAATTTTCCATGATATGATAAAACGAGGCTGCTGCACTGATTTTGGTGTGCAGCAGCCTCGTTTTACCGTATATGCAAATTTTTTAAAGAATAAGCTACCCTCGATATTTTGTCCTGTATCCATGATTTTCTTTTGGCCTTAAATCATTTGGATACATGACATCAGTATAAATGTCTTTTTGAAGTTTTTTTACAAGCTGAAATACCTCTGCATAATCTGAAATACTGTTAATTCCCATGACTGCAGGCACGCCTTTGCGTGTGAGCTGGTCTGTGGTCAACTGCACGTCTCCCACATGAAACATCTGATCAAAAATACCCCTGTGTAAATTGACGCGTGATAATTCTGCAAAGGTCTTCGCTGCCAGATTCATTGCAAAAATACCGTTGGATATGTACACTCCATGATCCGTTACAATGTAATACGTATTTCTGTATCTTCTGAATGAAAAGATCACTCCTGCAAGATAAATCCATACTGGCATTAAATGGAACAAGAAAAATGGTATCATGATAAAGTCCATACCTCCCATTGCCATTCCCAAAAAGCCTGCATCAAAGATTGCCCAAATAATGGCAACTGGTAATAATGGATTAAAGATGCTTTCAAATATAAAACACTTCTTATCTGGTTTCCCTTCATATAAAATTGTTTCGTCCATTCCAACCATACGTCTTAACTCTTCTACCATACTGTTTTCCCCCTTCCAATTCCTGTTTACCATCTTACAGTCATTCTACCACACTCACTTTTAAAAATACACAATTTCATAAGAAATAAAAAACTCCCCAAAACCGAAGTTCTGGGGAGCTGTAAATCGTATGAAATTGTCCTGAGACAAGAAATTATCTCTTGGAGAACTGTGGAGCGCGACGAGCTGCTTTGAGACCGTATTTCTTTCTCTCTTTCATTCTCGGATCACGTGTTAAGTATCCTGCCTTCTTGAGAACTGGTCTGTACTCAGCATCTGCCTGAAGAAGCGCTCTGGAAAGGCCGTGACGGATAGCGCCTGCCTGTCCTGTGAAACCGCCGCCGCGTACGTTTACAAGTACGTCGAACTTATCAGATGTCTCTGTAGCTACGAGCGGCTGACGAACTACAACCTTTAATGTCTCAAGGCCGAAATACTCGTCGATGTCTCTCTTATTGATTGTGATGTTGCCTGTACCTGGTACAATATATACTCTGGCGATAGATTTTTTTCTTCTGCCTGTTCCGTAGAATTTTGCGTTAGCCATTAGTGTTTCCTCCTTCCAGCACCTTTAATTAAAATTTGATCTCTAAAACTTCCGGCTTCTGAGCTGCCTGCTCATGCTCTGGACCTGCATATACGTGAAGTTTCTTAATCATGCTTCTTCCTAAAGGTCCCTTTGGAAGCATTCCCTTAACTGCTAACTCGATAACCTTCTCCGGCTTCTTAGCCATCATTTCTCTTAAGGTTGTCTCTCTCATTCCGCCTACATAGTCGGAGTGATTGTAGTAGATCTTCTGATCAAGCTTCTTGCCTGTAACCTGGATCTTCTCAGCGTTTACTACGATTACGTAGTCACCGCAGTCCATGTGAGGTGTGAAGATCGGCTTATTCTTTCCTCTTAAAATCTTCGCTACCTCAGATGTCAGACGACCTAATGTATATCCTGTAGCGTCAACTACATACCATTTTCTTTCAATTGTTGCTGGACTAGCCATAAAAGTTTTCATTGGTTGACCTCCTATTTATTCAGTTTTTGAGATTAACTTTATCAATAAAACGCCTGTTCCGGGGCTTTGGTACAGACATTTCTAACTGATGTCACAGTTATACATTATATTACACTACGCCGGACGTGTCAACCTCTTTTTTCCTGTAGAATCAAGGTTTTACAGCCGTTCTAAACACCACTCCCATGAAACGGCAGCGGGGACGGAAAAACCGTCCCCCGTTTTCTATCTCAGCCCCTTGACCTCTGTTTCCAGTTCTACGATAAACTCCTCGCCGTCTACCACAACACGGTATTTCTTCTTTGCAATATAGGGATTTCCGGACGCCGCCGCTGACGCTACGGCCATGGCTACGGCTTCTCTCTCCCTGGCGGTTCCCTTCTCCGGCACATAGTTGAGCTTCTCTTTCAGAGCCTTTAACTCCTCCAGCTCCTTCACGTAGATGTCCTGGGCCTCCTCCACAGACACCTGTTTGAAGTTTACCTTGCAGCCCGGCTTTAACTGAGCTGCCTTTGGAAGGTCTGCAGAGATAATGCCGGCAATCTTTGTATATCCGCCTGTAGTCTGGTGATCTGCCATCATGACGATGGGCTGTCCATGGGACGGAACCTGCACCGCGCCGAAGCTGATGCCGTCTGTGATAATGTCTCCGCTGTTCTTGTGCTCGATCTTCTCTCCCTCGAAGCGCAGTCCCATACGGTCCGCCTCGTTGGTCAGGGTGTAGGTGCTGCTTAAAAAGGTCTTGATTCCAGCCTCTGTGAAGCAGTCGTCCTGGGGTCCTAAAATCACGCGGAGCGTGCAGGAAGCCTTAGAGTAATCGTCTGCCGGAACGGTTCTCTTACTCATATTTGGAAGTGTCGTTTTGGGAGCCGCGAACTCAATCTCGTCCCCAGGGCCCAGCTTTCTTCCCTCAAAACCGCCCAGACTTGATTTTAAGTGGGTGGATTTGCTGCCCATCACAACCGGAACGTCCAGTCCGCCTGCAAATGCCACGTAGGCGCGGCTTCCGCTCTTGATACCCATGAAACTCATGGTGTCGCCTTTTTTCGCCAGCACAGCCTGGTACATAGGAATGTCTTTTCCGTTTAACTTGGCTCCCAGATTTCCTCCTGTCACGGCGATGATATTGTCAGAGGTAAAGGTAAACATGGGGCCCATGAGAGTAATCTCCAGAGCGGCCTCGTTCTCGTCGTTTCCTACCAGAATGTTCGCCTTGCGGAAAGCCATGGTATCCATAACGCCTGCCGCCGGAACTCCGAATTCCTGATAGCCTGTGCGGCCCATATCCTGAATGGTTGTAATAAATCCTCCGTTTGCAAACTGAATGCCCATTCTCTACACCTCCTTTGCGTACTTTACATATTTATATGTATTGTCTGCAATCTGCTTTTCGATTTCTCTGTACTCCTTCTCTGTAACGGAGCGGAATTTGATATACTGTCCCGCTGAAAGGAGAATCGGCTCCTCGCGATCTGCGTCGTAGAGCTTTAGCGGCGTGCGGCCGATTAACTGCCAGCCTCCCGGGGAAGCCACCGGGTAAATACCTGTCTGCTCTCCTGCGATTCCCACAGATCCGCCCTCGATCTTCACTCTCGGGCTGGTGAGGCGCGGCGTGGCGATCTCCTTGCTCATGCCGCCCAGGTACGGGAAGCCTGCGATAAAGCCCAGCATGTAGATCAGGTACTCCTCTGAGGTGTGGATTTTAATCACCTCTTCCACAGTCTTATTGTTGTGCTTTGCCACATTTTCAATGTCAGGTCCCATCTCTCCGCCGTAGAGAACCGGGATCTCAATCACCTCCGGCGGCGGAATCACGATACTTTCAAGGGATCCTAACAGTCCCTCGAATTCCTTTGTCAGTTCCTTAAACCGGATCACCTCCGGCTTATAATTGACTAACAGAGAGCGGTAAGTAGGAACCGTCTCCACAATTCCGGGAATCTCGCTTTTCTCCACTGAAATCTTAAAGGCCCGAATCTGTCTGTTGATTTCCGGGCTGATTTCATTTCCAAACTCTACGCTCACTGAGCTGTCGCCTGCGGCCAGGTATCTCACCTTTCCCATGCTGTCTCCTCCTTATCTGAATTTCCAGTCTGCTGCCGGTTTTCCTGATTTTTCTAATTTTTTTGCAAATTTGATTTTTTTGAATTTACACGCGTATGATATCTTTTTTCAGCACGCGCCGGGAAGCTCTAAGCCCCCGGCGCCGCATGCTTTCTATTTCCTTTTATCCAAAAATAGTAAGGATATTTGGAAGAGATCTGACAGCTCCGATTCCTGTCAGGATCACCGCTACAATACCCAGTATCAAAAGGATAGTCGGATGCTTATAGCTTTCTCCCACGATTTTCTTATTTCTGCTGGCTGCCAGAATGGTCAGGAGAGTCAGCGGCAGAATCAGGCCGTTGACAGCGCCTGCCAGAACCAGAAGCTTGGCCGGCTGGCCCAGCAGAGTCATGATAACGGTGGAAACGGCGATAAAGCCGATTACGAACCACTTCTCATTTTCCATAATAAACGGATGCAGCGTCTTTAAGAATGATACAGACGTATAAGCTGCTCCGATGATGGATGTGGTAGCCGCAAAGAAGATAACAAGACCGAAGATCTTGTATCCAATCACGCCTGCGCCTGCCCGGAAAGCTTCTGCCGGCGGGCTGGCTGTCCATCCCTCAGAACCTACAATCTCAGGCATGGCTGTTACGACTCCAAGAACGGCTAAGAACAGAAGGATTCTCATGGTTCCGGATACGCCTACACCCATCAGTACAGACTGACGCACTTTGGGAAGATCCTTTTCTCCTCTGTAGCCTGCATCCAGAAGCCTGTGAGCGCCTGAGAAGGCAATGTAGCCTCCGCAGCTTCCGCCTAACAGAGTAATTAACGGAAGCACTAAATCCGGTGTCTGGTCAAAGCTGGCGATTCCCGCTACTGCCTCGCCTACCGGCGGTTTTGACTTAAATACAACGTAAAGTACAACGAGAATCATAATAGTTCCCAGGTACTTTGTCAGCTTATCCATTCCCTCCTTGGCATCCTTGGAAAGGAAAATCAGGATTCCAATGGCTCCTGAAATGATGCAGCCTGCCTTAACAGGAAGACCGAACATAACATTCAGTCCTGTAGCGCCGCCTCCGACATTTCCTATATTAAATACGAGTCCTCCCAGGGCTACCAGACAGGCGATAAAATATCCCAGTCCCGGAACCACCTTGTTGGCAATATCCTGTCCTCTCATACCGGACACTCCGATAACGGACCATATATTTAACTGGGTAGTTACATCCAGCAGAATGGTTGCCACAATTACCAGGGCAAACGCAGATTTAAACTGGCCTGTAAAGGTGGCCGTCTGTGTCAGGAAACCAGGCCCAATGGCTGAAGTGGCCATCAGGAACGCGGCTCCTATGAGGGCAGTCATATTGCCCTTGTCTCTCTTCTCTCCCATATGTAGTTTCCTCCAGGTTTCTTATTTCTTATTTCCCGATTTCCTATCTCATCAGGTTGGAAATCGTCACTCCCTCTTTCTCCAGCGTCTCTCTGATGTTCTTCACAAACTCCAGAGCTTTTGGATTGTCGCCGTGTACGCAGATGGAATCAGCCTTGATATCAATGTCTTTGCCGTTGATGCTCTCCACCTTACCCTCTTTTACCATGCGGACTACTCTTTTAATGGCCAGCTCCTTGTCCTTAATAACTGCGCCTGGAAGCTTTCTGGAAACCAGGGTTCCGTCATCGTTATAAGCGCGGTCTGCAAATACCTCGCTGGCCGCCTTCAGGCCAATCTCTTCAGCCGCTGTGATCATCTTGGATCCGGCCAGTCCCATGAAAATAATGTCCTTATCTACCTCGTAAACAGCCTCACACATAGCCTTCGCCAGCTTCTCGTCTACAGCTGCCATGTTGTAGAGGGCGCCGTGAGGCTTCACGTGCTGAATCTTTACGCCGTGAGCCTTTGCAAATGCCTGAAGAGCTCCCAGCTGGTATTTTACATAGGCTTTCGCCTCCTCAGGAGTAACGGCCATGTTTCTGCGGCCGAATCCCATGAGATCCGGAAATCCCGGATGGGCTCCTACAGCTGTCCCGAACTCCTTAGCCAGAGCTACCGTCTTCTCCATTACCATCGGATCTCCTGCATGCCATCCGCAGGCTACGTTAGCAGAGGAAACAAACTTTAAAATCTCCTCATCCATCCCAATGGTGTAGTTTCCGAAGCTCTCTCCCAGATCACTGTTTAAATCCACAAAGTACATAGCATTACCTCCTGTTGATTTATTTTATTCTTTCATATTCACAATGCTTTCGCATCTTTGATTAAAATTTTAGTTTATTTTATACTGCTTTTCAATTATTTTTTCTTTATTTTTTATTTATTTTTTAGATTTTACAAAAAATCGTGCAGAATCGCACGTTTTAAGTGTGCGATTCTGCACGATGTGAATTTTTGCACGATATATTCTGCCCGTCCTATTCCAGATCCCCATCCTTCTCTATTTTCCGCTTCATAGAGAACCTGGTAATTCCCAGAAGTGCCGCCGCCTTTGTCTGATTTCCACCGCACAGATCCATGGCCTTCTCAATGTAAATCCGTTCTAAAGACTGAACCTCCTTCTCCAGATCCACCGGCCCTTTTCCCAGATCCTTTAACCGGAAAGATTCCCCTGTCCGCTCTCCTTCTCCATCCGGCGTCCTGTTCAGCTCTACATGCTTTTCCAGCTCTCTGCCTGGGCTTAAAAGAAAACAGCGTTCGAAAATATTTTTAAGCTCTCTCACATTTCCCTTCCAGTCGTACAGGAGCAGCTCCCGCATAAAACCCGGCTCCACCCGGTCAATGCTTCTGGCAAACAGTTTATTGTAGTAATCCAGATAGTAATCGCAGAGCACTGGAATATCCTCTCGCCTGTCTCTGAGAGGCGGAATCACCAGCTGCATCACATTGAGTCTGTAAAACAGATCCTGGCGGAACAGTCCCTGCTCCACCGCCTTTTCCAGGTTCCGGTTGGTGGCCGCGATAATCCTCACATCCACCTCTATATCCTCCAGCCCTCCTACACGCTTAATCTTCCTGTCATCTAAGAAAGTGAGAAGCTTGGCCTGCATAGCCAGAGGCATTTCTCCTACCTCATCGAAAAAGACGGTTCCTCCGTCTGCCATCTCAATCAGGCCCTTTTTTGTCCTCATAGCACCTGCGAAGGCCCCTCTCTCATAGCCGAACAGCTCGTTTTCCAGAAGATTTTCCGGAATCGCTCCACAGTTGATCCGCACCATCAGGCCAGGGCGGCCGCTGACATCGTGGATCAGCCGGGCCGCTACTTCCTTCCCTGTGCCCGTTTCTCCCCGGATCAGAACGCTGACAGAGCTGTTTTTCCCCAGGATTTCAATGTGGCGGCGAATCTGCTGCACTGCCGGACTGATGCCCAGAAATTCCTGAGTCTCGCCTTTTAAATATTCCAGTGACTCCTGATTCCTGATTTTTTCCACGCTGCGCTTGACAGCCATCTCGATATCGTCAATATCAAAGGGCTTCAGAATATAATCATAGGCCCCGCGCTTAACCGCCTCTACTGCCTGAGAGACGGAACCGTAGGCAGTCATAAGAATCACCTGGATCTGAGGATCCACAGCCTTAAAGGTGGCAATCTCGTCCATTCCCACACTGTGCTCCAGCAGGTTGTCCAGAAGCACCACATCCGGATGAAATTTTCTGGCCTTTACAATCCCTTCCTCTACAGTTTCCGCAGACTGAGTTTCATGTCCCCTGTCCCTCAGCCCCTCCTCCAGGGTATATCGAATCAGAAATTCATCGTCTACTATCAATATCCGGCTCATGGGTTTCCTCCTCTCCTTCGGGGAACCAGAGATTTACCGTTGTTCCCTCTCCTGGCTCACTCTCCAGCTGAAAGGAACCTTCATTCTGATCCACCAGTTTTTTTACAATGGCAAGTCCCAGACCGATTCCATTAATGCTTTTCGTATAAAACGGCTCTGTCGCCCGCTCCAGCTCCTCCCTTGTCATGCCGCATCCATTGTCGCTGAGGGTCATTACAGCTCCCTTTTCCCGATCCGCCCAGGCCGCCAGCCGTATAGTTCCCCCTGCCTTTTTTCCCAGCGCCTTGACGCTGTTTCCAATCAGGTTGTGAAGAATCTGGCGAAGCTCATCCCCGTTGGCCCAGACAGTCGGCTGTCCTGATACCTCTACGGAAAAGGCAATTCCCTGCTGCTTCAGCCCTTTTTCGTAAAACAGTTCCAACTCCCGCAGAAGCGGCTCCAGAATCACCTGCTCCTTTCTGCTGTCTTTCTTCACAGAAAGAGTAAAAAGATTTGTAATAAGAGACGTAACACGATCAATTTCCTTGATCATGCTGTCGCAGAGCATCTGATCTCCAGGACGTTCTGCCCTGCCTTTAAGTACCTGAATACCAGAACGGATCCCGGCAATAGGATTTTTAATCTCATGAGCCAGCGCAGCCGACATACGGCTGGTATACTCCATCTTAGTGTAATTGTCCATATTTTTCAGAAGCAGTTCAAAGGTGGTGGCCAGCTGGCCGATCTCGTCTCTGCGCCGCACGGTGTCAAACCGGTAATTTCGGTAGCTGCCTCTGTTTTCATTGATTTCATGGCAGGTCCGGCTCATGGTGCGGATGGGGAAGGCAATGTTGTAGGAAATAAAAATACTGGCCTGAATGATAATGATCAGCGCCGCTATGGCTCCGATCACCACGTAGGACTGGCTCTCTAAAATCTGTTCAAACAGTACCTTCTCATCCACAATAAACTCCAGATTCCAGCCCAGAGCATTGCCTGAGTCGGAAAGCACCACCTGCTCTCTCTCAAAAACTGTACCGGGGCAGGCCACGATCTGGCCGTCCTTATCTGTAATTCTCAGATATTCCGGCTGATTTTGACTGTATTTTTCCCGTATTTTTTCCTCCGGAACGTGTTCTGCCAGAAAGTCCAGATCCTGGTTCATCACAGAAAATATCTGCCTGGCCGTAGATTCCAGCCCTCTTTTCTCAATGGTATAACCATTATAGAAGGAAATTGCGCCGAATCCGCCAAGCACGATAATCCCCACTGCCAGAAATGGAAGCAGAATCTCATTTTCCAGCTGAAAAAACCAGTTCCCCAGCCGGTTTCTCCATGTTCTCAACGCCGCTCCCCCCTTTCTGAGAAACTGCCGTCTTTTTGGCGGAATCTCTCCAGTGCAGGCACTGCAAAAAAGACTGCCCCGGAACAGGCTGTGGCGGGAAACGCCCAGTACACCGGCAGATCCAGCCGATAAAACAGTCCGCTGCAGACTGCGCCTGTCAGGAAAGCTGCCACAGCCCCCCGCCTGCTGCTGTTTTTATAATAAAGTCCCCCGTAAATCAGAGGAGCCAGCATAGCGGAAAACAGTCCCCAGATATCGCTTCCGAAAGACAGGATATCCTCCGGCGGATTTAAGGACAGCAGAAGAGCCGCTGTTCCTCCGATAAAAATATAGATTCTCGTAAGATTCAGAAGCTTTTCTTCTGACAGTTTCCGTTTCCTCATCCTGGCCGTTACATCATAAGCCAGGGAGGAGCCGATAAGAAGAAGCTGGGAATTAGCCGTAGAAACGCAGGCTCCTATCACACTCAAAAGAAAAAATCCGCTGAACTGGGAAAACATCCTGTTATTTACCGCATAAACAAACACATCGTCTGCACCGCAGATTTCTATTAAATCAGGATACAGAATCCGAAGTCCCAGCCCTGTCTCTGTCAGGGCAAAATAAATGCCTGCCAGAAATACAAGGGCCCAGAGAATCGTCTTTTTCGCGCTCTGTCTGTCTCTGGCCGCCACAATCCGGATCAGGTACTGGGGATTGGCTGCCAGCCCCATTCCCCAGCCAAAGAAGGTGGTTGCATACATCAGGGATGAATACCCGTCAAATTCACCTGCTCCCTGCACAGGAAATCCCTGGGAGACAATCCTCTCCTCCACCAGGGCATCTGTGAGAAGCCCTGCATTATCAATTCGTCCAAGCACGGCAAAATAGACAACTCCCACGCTGATCGTCAGCATAATCAGATTGCAGGCGTCTGATTTCGTCACAGAATTAAAGCCTCCGAAGGTGGAGTAGAGAATAAACAGATATACTAAGAATACCGCCACCTTGTAGTCGATATTTAAAAGGCTGGACGCTGCGATTCCAAAACCCTTAATCTGAATCACAAGGTAGAGAATATATCCCCCTGCCATCAGAAGGGCAGACATGGTCTGAAGCAGGCCGGAGTGAAACCGCTTTTCGAAAAACTCAGGAATGGTCAGAATATCGTACTCCCGGATTCTGTTTACCACAGCATATAAGAGCATCGCCCCCATAAACCAGGGAATAACGGAAACTGCCAGCACCCTGGTTCCGTTCTGATATACATTGCCCGTATAGCCTAGAATCGTGGCTGCGGAAATCCAGGTTCCCACAAAGGTAAAAAAGAGCGCCCTGGTTCCTGTCTTCTTCTCCCCTACGAAAAACTTCTCAATGGAATCGCTGTCCCTGAGAGAAGATTTTCCGATGAAGAGAAGCAGAAAGGAATAGAGCGTAAAATAAATCAGATAAACCAGCGTTCTGCTCATGAGCGGATCATACCCCTTCCCGCTGCAGATTCAGGTGCGTCCTGATAAACAGCCATCAGGAATCCCTCTCCCAGGGCTTTCCCCCTCTCATCCGGCTCTTTTAACAGATAATATCCGAACTGATCGCCCGGATGAATCCGCCCGTTGGCCTTCACGTATACGTCCCGGGCTCCGTTTCTCACAGCCTGATGGATAACTCTCCTTAAAACGCCCTCCAGTTCCGGCTCCTCGCACCGGCGGATTTCCAGGACAGAGTATCCCTCTGATTCCATACAGCGCTGATCCAGCATATAACTCCAGTGCCTGTTTTCTCCTGACACAAACTCGCAGGGTTCTTTCTCATACTCCATACTTACTAATGTCAGGCCTCTGGCCGGAATGGTCGGCCCGGCGGCTGCCCGGTTCCTGGCCTCCAGAATCTCTTCCATCTTCTCCGGCGGCCACGCCCCCATGCCGATTTTTACCAGAGTTCCCATGATAATCCGGACCATGTTGTAGAGAAAGCCGCTGCCGCTGATCCGCATGGTAATCACGTCCTCTGCGTCCCTGTCAATCTCCAGACTGTAAATCGTCCGCACCGTCTCCTCTGCCTGGGTCCGCACGGTACAGAAGCTCTTAAAATCATGCTCTCCCAGCAGGCAGGAAGCTGCCTGGCGCATCCGTTCCACATCCAGATCAAAATAGCAGAAATGGCAGTACAGTCTGTTTAAAGGCATATCGATTTTCCGGTTCAAAATCTTATACTCATATGTCTTAACGCAGTTGGCTTTTCTGGGATGGAACGTCAGTGGAACCTCCTCTGATTTCTGCACCCGCACGTCCTCCGGCAGTCTCTGGTTTACTGCAAAACAGATTTTCTCAGCGGGAATCCTGGCCTCTGTGTCAAACACCGCGATATTTCCCCTGGCGTGAACGCCTGAATCTGTCCGGCTGGCTCCAATTACCTGGATTTCCTCTCTCAAAAGCTCTGAAAGAGCCTTATTTAAAACCTCCTCAATGGTCACGCCGTTGGGCTGCAGCTGCCAGCCGCAGTAATGAGTACCATCGTAGGCCACAGTCAGTTTGATTCGTCTCATATTGTTATTCTCCTGTCTTTCCTAAGCGTCAATACACCAACGGCATAGGCTTGCTTATACACTTATGCTGAGTACTGACGTCAGAGCAAGCCGAACATGTCGCGCATGCCGGCGATGGCTCTATACAGCCAGCCGGATGACAGTCAGCACAGCCAGATATACAAAAAACAGCACATAGGCTACCCTGTCTGCACCGTGATATTTCAAGGGCTTCATCTTTGTCCTGCCCTCTCCGCCCCGGTAGCATCTGGCCTCCATGGCCATAGCCAGATCTGTGGCTCTGCGGAAGGCGGAAATAAACAGAGGAACCAGAATCGGAATCATGCTTTTCGCTCTCTGGATCAGATTTCCGCTCTCAAAATCAGCGCCTCTGGCCATCTGGGCCTTCATAATCTTGTCCGTCTCCTCCACTAAAATAGGGATAAAGCGCAGGGCAATGGACATCATCATGGCAATCTCATGAACTGGAACATGAATTTTATTGAGAAAATGAAGCCCTTTTTCCAGTCCGTCCGTCAGCTGGTTGGGCGTGGTAGTCAGCGTCATCACAGAGGAACCGATAACCAGGTAAATCAGGCGCAGCCCCATAAATACTGCCAGTCTGATTCCCTCTCTGGTAATCTTAAAAATCCAGAACTGCACCACAGGGGTTCCAGGCGTCAGAAACAGGTTAAAGCTGACGCTGATAATTAACAGGAACACCACAGCCTTCAGTCCCTTTACCATAAACCGGAACGGAACCTTCGAGCAGCGGATGACAGCTGCCAGGACAACTGTAGCTGCCAGATAACCCCAGAGGCTGTCAGCCATAAACAGGGATAAAATAAATACCATTGTTCCAAACAGCTTTGTTCTGGGGTCCAGACGGTGAATCATGGAATCCACCGGATAATATTGTCCCAGAGTTATGTCTCTAATCATATCTTCTCCTGCCTCCCAAGAAATGCCAGAATTGCATTCTTAGCTTCCTCCACTGTGGTAATTGTGCCTTCAATAGCCGCTCCCCGCTCCCGCAGTTCTTCTATAATATAAGTCACCTGCGGAGCTGCCAGTCCAATGGCTTCCAGCTCTCTGCAGTGGCTGAATACCTCCTTTGGCGTACCGTCAAACACTTTTTCCCCGTGATCCATTACCATCAGCCGATCCACATACCTGGCCACGTCCTCCATGCTGTGGGAAACCAGAATAATCGTCAGGCCGTGCTGCCGGTTCAGACGCTCAATCTGGTCCAGAATCTCGTCCCGGCCCCTGGGATCCAGTCCGGCCGTAGGCTCGTCCAGAATCATCACCTCCGGCCGCATGGCCAGCACTCCGGCAATGGCCACACGCCGCTTCTGGCCGCCGGAAAGTTCAAACGGAGACTGTCTGTAAAAGCTCTCGTCAAGCCCTACCAGCTTTAAGGCATGTCTCGCCCTGCTTTCTGTTTCTTCCTTAGAAAGCCCCAGATTCTTCGGGCCAAAGCATACGTCTGTAAAAACGTCTGTCTCAAACAGCTGATGCTCCGGATACTGAAAGACAAGTCCTACCTTGCTCCGCAGCTCCTTCATGGAATAGCCATCCCTATAGATACTTTCCCCATGATAGAGAATATCTCCTGACGAGGCCTTAATCAGGCCGTTTAAATGCTGGATCAGCGTGGATTTTCCAGATCCTGTGTGGCCGATCAGTCCGATAAACTCCCCGTCCTCCACCTTAAAACTCACGTTTTTCAGGGCCTGCTGCTCAAATGCTGTCCCTGCGCTGTATTTGTAATTTAAGTCCTTTACTTCTATTGAAACTGACATGGCATATTCCCTCTCTGGCTGTCTCCGTCTGCCTCCTGCTGCTTCTGCCCTGACAGTTCGCCAGGACAGCAGGCCATAAATGCCTCCACAAACTCCTCTTTGGAAAGAATCCCATCAGGAAGCTTCACTCCCGCCTTTTTAAGCTCGTAAGCCAGCTCTGTGGCCTGGGGTACATCCAGCCTGTATTCCTTCAGTCTGTCCACCTGGGAAAATATCTCCTTTGGCGTACCATCCATAACAATATTTCCATCATCCATCACAATCACCCGGTCGGCGTCAATGACTTCCTCCATATAGTGGGTAATCAGCACAGCCGTGATGCCCTCCTGACGGTTCAGCTCCCGCACAGTCCGGATCACCTCTGCCCGGCCGTTTGGATCCAGCATGGCCGTAGGCTCGTCCAGCACAATACACTGGGGCCTCATAGCCATTACCCCGGCAATGGCCACTCGCTGCTTCTGGCCGCCGGAAAGGCGGTTGGGCGATTTTTTCCGGTAAAGTGCCATGCCCACTGCCTTCAGGCTTTTATCCACTCTGGTCCAGATTTCCTCTGTGGGAACGCCCAGATTTTCCGGACCGAAGCCCACGTCCTCCTCCACAACATTTCCGATAATCTGATTATCAGGATTCTGAAAAACCATGCCTGCCGCCTTCCGCACGTCCCAGAGGTTTTCCTCCTCCGATGTATCCATACCTGCCACCCAGACTTCTCCTTCTGTAGGAAGTAGAATTCCATTCAAATGCTTGGCAAAGGTGGATTTTCCAGAGCCGTTATGCCCCAGCACCGCCACAAAGCTGCCTTTCTCAATCTCCACGTTCAGGTGGTTTAAGGCTCTCTTTTTTTCCTCAATTTTATCTTCTTCATCGCGTCTGATATAGTCGAATACCAGTCCCGCTGCCTTAATAATATTCATCTCGTTTCCTTCCCGCGCCCTGTGCGCCCGGCTTCTTCATCGTGATGATTCTCATATCTCGTTAAATTTTAGATTACTTTTATCTAAGAGTCAAGCGGTTTACGCGTTTCAGACGAAGCAGCTGGAAAAATCAGACCATTTCCCACCTACTCCAAAAGAAAAAGAGGAGACATCATCTCCTCTCTTTCATCTTATTTCTATAAGCAATCCTGATTCCATATCAGCCGTTTACAGGTTTTCGCTCTATTTTCTCCAGATTCCGCTGCCGTCCACGTAGAAGCTGTCTATCGTTGTATTCACTGCCAGCTCACCGCTTCCCGGATAGAAGTAATACCAGTCATGTCCGATCTGTTTCCAGCCTTCGTACATCACTCCGCTGTCTCCCAGATAGTATCTCTTTCCATTGGAATCAAGCCACTGATTTCTGTACATAGCTCCCACTGTTCCGTTCGGTCCTGGATTCAGATAATACCAGCCGCTGTTTGTGTGGATCCAGCCCGTCAGCATAACGCCTCTGTTTCCATCAGAAACAGGGTTTAAATAATACCAGTTATTATTCTTAAACTGCCAGTCTGTCATCATCCAGCCCTCAGAGTCAAAGAGGAACCACTGATTATTCACCAGAAGCCAGTCATTCTTAGGATAGCTTCCATCCGGGTAGCGGTACCACCAGCGGTTTCCCTCCTGGATCCAGCCTACCTGGGCAGTATTATGATTTCCTGCTCCATTCTGATTGTTATAATCTACCTTTCCAGAACCGTCAGAAACTGATTCCTTTCCAATATAGATCTCATCAGACTCTGTCCAGTCACTGCTGTCAGCATAATCTTTCTGGCTGTCATTTTTAGCCACGGAACGCACTTTAAAGCTGTAGGTTCCGGCGCTGGTCATGTAGGGATAAAAATTAATCTTATTTCCCTGATAGCCTTTTACCTTGTAAACGCTGCTTCCACCTTTATAGAGTGTTATATCGTAAGCGCTTACATGATCCACAGCATCCCATTTAGCCAGTCCCAGGATCGTATCGCTCCACTCTGCTTCATCCGGAGCGTCAAAGGTTCCTTCTACTGGATCAGTCTTCACTGTCACCTTCAGTCTCCCGCTTCCTGAACGGCTGGCAGAGACAAACTCTCCGCCCTTCACTTTTACATTACTGGACTTGTATGTGCCCTTAAATCCATACTCGTCCTCATCCTTAGCATCTAGATACACCTTCAGTGTATAGCTATTCCCGATTTTTACACCGCTGCTTCCTATTGAGCTGGTCCACTGCGGATCCTCCGCAATCTCATATTTCGCTCCATCAGATACCATGACATCTGCATCGCTGCCCTTTGTTCCATATGAAAGATCCGGCAGATCATCTCCTGGCTCCAAATCAATATTCAGCTCTATTTCCACCTTGGAAATCGTCTTTGACGCTGCCCATGCTGTCATCTGTCCCAGACTTCCGCTCACTGTAAGAACAGCAGACAGTCCTGCCGCCGCCAGCATCTGGATTCTTCTATTCGCTTTTTTCATACCATTCTCCTCCTTTATTAATAAGATAAATGCCCTTCCGGTATTCCCCCGTTTTTGCTTCTATTTTTCGATTCTTCTGATATCTTATCTTTATTATACTGGGGGGAAAGGAGTTCAGTCAACTTACGATATTCTTTCAAATTCTTAATAATATTTCGGCCAATCTGTTTCCATTGTAGTTCCTTTCCATCTATGTTATACTGAACTCACAAAAGCATACATTTCACCACATCGGGCCTGGTTCTTCAGGCCTTATATCTCTGATTCCTTTCTTTCAGAACATCAGAAAATCTATGCTTTTTCCACATTTATATCAGGGCAGGAGATTTTCATTTCTGAAGACTCCTGCAAAAGGAGGTCAAATGAATCAGAAACAAAACAGCCGAACTGCAGGTTCGGCACACTGGCAGCAGTCTCAGGCACAGCAAGTTTTACAGGCACAACCAGCTCAGCCAGTCCAGCGCAGCTACAAGGACACCCTGTTCCGCATGCTCTTTAATGATAAAGAGGCGCTCCTGTCTCTTTACAATGCAGTAGGGCAAACCGATTACAGGGATGCGTCACAGCTGGAGATCATCACTCTGGAAAATGCCATATATCAGCCGGAGCATACTCTCCGGCTGATATAAACGCTCCGCGAGGATGCGCAGGGCTTCGTATTCGTATTATGTCAGCTAAAGCTGACTCGAACCCCGCGCCAAGACTCGTAAACGAGTCTTGATACAGAACATGAAAAACGATCTGGCTTTTCTCATTAACCTGGAGCTGAATCTCTACGAG
>CAUCIO010000020.1 GCA_958442925.1 uncultured Clostridium sp.
GTCAGCTCAGCAGAAACTGCTACCTTGCCGTCCACAGACGCCGTGGCGCTGCCGATTCCTACCGGGCCTTTTCTCTTAATAATCTGGCACTCCAGCTTTAAGCGGTCTCCCGGGACTACCTTTCTTCTGAACTTGGCGCTGTTAATTCCGCCGAAGTAGGCTACCTTTCCCTTGTTCTCCTCCTCGCTCAGGATGGCTACCGCGCCTACCTGGGCCAGGGCTTCCACAATCAGGACTCCTGGCATAACCGGCTCCTGCGGAAAATGGCCCGCAAAAAACGGCTCGTTATAAGTCACTGACTTGTATCCTACCGCTCCCTCGCCTGGGCGGATCTCCTCCACGCAGTCAATGAGAAGAAACGGATGTCTGTGAGGGATAATCTCCTGAATTTCCTTAATTCCCAGCATAGAAATACCTTTCCCTTTCTCCTGATTATTTAATGCGGAACAGTGGCTGGCCGTACTCTACGACCTCCTCGTTGTTTACAAGGACTGCCTCAACCACGCCGTCATATTCGCTCTCAATCTCATTCATCAGCTTCATAGCTTCAATAATGCCGAGAACCTGTCCCTTCTTCACCGTATCGCCCACTTTCACAAAGGGCTCTGCGTCTGGAGACGGGGAAGAGTAGAAGGTTCCCACCAGCGGGGAGTTCACCGTGTTTCCAGAAGCGATGTCTCCGCTCTCTGCATGTTCTGCAGAGACCGCTGTATTCTGCGCTTCGGAAGCGCCAAAAGCAGGTGCTGCCGGCTGAGCCATCACAGGAGCTGCGGAAACCGGTGCAAAACCAGGCGCAGAAACAGCTGTCACAACGGTCTCTCTTTCCTTCTCTCTCTTTAAGGAGAGCTTCGTTCCGTTCTCCTCTAACACAAAGCTGGTCAGGTTATTCTTTGAAACAGCCTCAATCAGCGTCACAATATCCTTAATTTCCATCTCTGCCTCCTCTGAATTAAGCCTCGAATTTCTTTACCACAAGGCTTGCGTTATGTCCGCCAAAACCCAGGGAATTGGAAATTGCATAATTTACGGTTGTGTGGACGCCCTCGCCCTTGGTGTAGTCCAGATCGCACTCCGGCTCGGACTCAGAAAGGCCGGAAGTCACATGAACGTAGTCCTCCATGACGGACTTCACGCAGGTGATCAGCTCCACACCGCCGGCAGCGCCTAACAGGTGGCCTACCATAGACTTTGTGGAGTTGACTTTTACCTTGTAAGCGTGATCTCCTAATGCCAGCTTAATGGCCTTTGTCTCAAATAAATCGTTGTGGTGGGTGCTGGTTCCATGGGCGTTTACATAATCGATCTGCTCTGGCGTAATGCCGGCGTCCTTGATGGCATACTCCATGGCCTTGGCAGCGCCGCTTCCATCCTCAGCCGGAGAGGTAATGTGGTAAGCGTCGCAGGTAGCGCCGTAGCCCGCCAGCTCTGCTAAAATCACAGCGCCTCTCTTCTGGGCGTGCTCTAAGGACTCTAACACAACCACTCCGGCGCCCTCGCCCATCACGAAGCCGTCTCTGTCCTTGTCAAAGGGACGGGAGCAGGTAGCCGGATCTGTATTAGTGGAAAGAGCTGTCAGAGCTGTAAATCCTGCCACTCCAAGGCCAGTAATGCTGGCCTCTGTTCCTCCTGCAACCATAACCTCAGCCTCTCCGCACTGAATGGAGCGGAAAGCCTCTCCGATAGAGTGGGTTCCTGTGGCACAGGCTGTTACCACGTTAATGCACTTGCCCTTTAATCCGTACTGGATGGACACGTTTCCTGCCGCCATGTTGCAGATCATCATGGGAACCAGAAGCGGGTTAATGCGTCCCGGTCCCTTTTCCAGCATTTTCTTGTGCTCTCTCTCCACAGCCTGAAGGCTTCCGATTCCAGAGCCGACGCTGACGCCGACGCGGAAGGGATCCTCCTTCTCCATGTCGATGCCTGCCTGGGCTAAGGCCTGTCCTGCCGCCGCTACTGCGTACTGGGAAAACGGCTCCATTCTTCTGGCTGTCTTAGGATCCATGTACTGCTTTGGATCGAAATCCTTCACCTGTGCTGCCAGCTTTACCTTGTAGTCAGTTGTATCAAAATATGTAATCTCGCCGAAGCCTCTCTTATTTTCCTTCAGGGAATTCCAAAATGTCTCCACATCATTTCCGATTGGGCTGATCACGCCCATACCGGTAATCACTACTCTGTTTGCCATATATTACCTCCTACATTGCCATGCCGCCATCTACGTTGATGACCTGGCCTGTGATGTATCCTGCCTGATCAGAAGCTAAAAATGCAGCCAGATTCGCCACATCCTCAGTCTTTCCGAATTTTTTCATAGGAATCTGATCTCCCATGGCCTTCTTTACGTCCTCTGGGAGAACTGCCGTCATCTCCGTGTCAATAAAGCCCGGAGCAATGGCGTTTACTGTAATGCCGCGGCTTCCCAGCTCTCTGGCCACTGACTTAGTCAGTCCGATTACGCCTGCCTTGGACGCGCAGTAATTGGCCTGGCCTGCATTTCCCATAACGCCGGAAACGGAGGAAATATTGATGATGCGGCCTCCCTTCTGCTTTAACATCTGCCTGGAAATGTGCTTAATGCAGTTAAAGGTTCCCTTTAAGTTGGTGTCCAGAACTGCGTCGTACTCCTCCTCATTCATCTTCATGAGCAGATTATCCTTTGTGATGCCTGCATTGTTCACCAGAATATCGATTCTCTTATATCTGGCGATGAGATCCTTCATCATCTCTTCTGTCTTTGCGTAGTCGGAGACGCTGCACTGAACGGCCTCGGCGGTTCCGCCTGCCTCGGTAATCTCCCCCACGACTTCCTCCGCCTTTGCGGCAGAGCCATTGTAGTTTACAATAACCACGGCGCCTTCCTTGGCCAGCGTCAGGGCGATCTGACGGCCAATTCCGCGGCTCGCTCCGGTTACCAGTGCAATTTTGCCTTCCAATAACATACTTTTACAACCTTTCCTCGGAATTTCTTCCGGTATGCCTGAGGGTAAAAGGGACGCGGCATACTGCTTCCGCGTCTCCATTCTGAGCCTACAGCTCCTTTACCTTCTCAATATCTTCCAGTTTCTCTATATTAATCACGCGAACGCTTCTATCTATCTTCTTCATAAATCCGGCCAGTGTCTTTCCAGGCCCGATTTCAATAAATGTATCCACTCCGTCGGCCAGCATCATTCTCATGGTCTGCTCCCAGCGCACGGAGGAGGACACCTGTCTCTCCAAGAGAGGCTTTACATCTTCTGCCTCTGTCACATACTCTGCTGTTACATTGGCAGCGTAAGGAATTGCCGGTTTATGGATCTCAACTGTGTCAAGCACCTTTCCCAGCTTCTCTCCTGCCTCTGTCAGCATCTTAGAGTGGAACGGTCCGCTGACATTTAACGGAATTACCCGTTTTGCCCCTGCTTCCTTCAGCTTATCTGCCGCCTCGTCAACTGCCTCTTTCCTTCCGGAAATTACAATCTGTCCCGGACAGTTATAGTTGGCAATCTGAACGCCTTCTATCGGCGCAATTACCTTTTCAATCTCCTCTGCATCCATCGCAAGCACGGCAGCCATAGCTCCGATTCCTGCCGGAACTGCCTCCTGCATCAGGATTCCCCTTTCACGTACTGTGCGGATCGCATCCTCCACAGACATCACGCCTGCCGCTGCCATTGCCGGATATTCTCCCAGACTAAGTCCTGCCGCTGCATCAGGCCTGATTCCCGTCTGCTCCATGAGAACCTTCATCATGGCCAGGCTGGCTGTGACCATGGCCGGCTGTGTGTATTCTGTAATGTCCAGTCTGTCATTTTTCTCAAAGCAGAGCTCAGGCATGGAAAATCCGAGAATCTCGGACGCTGTGTCAAATACCTTTTTTCCTGTCTCTGTCTGCTCGTAGAAATCCTGGCCCATACCGCATACCTGCGCGCCCTGGCCTGGGAAAATAAATGCAATTCTGCTCATAGCGCTGCTCCTTTTTATTCCTATGGAAACGGCCCGCCTGCCGTCACTTTCTGCACACGGGCCGCACCTCTATTCTCCGGCGTCGGGACTGACGTCCTTCTACCAGTGCAGAAGCCTTCCGGCCTCCGCCATCATCTCATCAATCATTTCCTTACAGGTCTGCTCTTTCTTAATCATGCCTGCAATCTGTCCTGCCATCACAGTGCCGTTTACTGTATCGCCCTCCATGACAGCCTTTCTGAGAGTTCCAAGAGTCAGGTATTCCAGCTCCTCAAAGGACTTGCCCTCCTGCTCCAGCTTAATGTACTCTCTTGTCATCTGGTTTCTCAGGCATCTGACAGGATGGCCATGGGTTCTTCCCGTAACAGTAGAATCAATATCCTTCGCCTTGATGATTCTCTCCTTGTAACCGGGATGAACGATGGACTCCTTCGCTACGACAAAACGTGTTCCCATCTGAACAGCCTCTGCTCCCAGCATAAATGCCGCTGCAATGCCGCGTCCGTCTCCGATTCCGCCTGCCGCGATAACAGGGATGGAAACAGCGTCTGCAACCTGTGGAACCAGAGTCATGGTAGTCGCTTCGCCGATGTGTCCGCCGGACTCCATACCCTCTGCGATCACAGCGTCAGCTCCGCCCTTCTCCATCATTCTGGCCAGGGCAACGGAAGCTACCACAGGAATTACCTTGATTCCTGCTGCCTTCCACATCTCCATGTATTTTCCCGGATTTCCGGCTCCTGTGGTAACTACCTTGATTCCTTCCTCAACTACAACCTTCGCCACGTCATCGGCGTAAGGGCTCATCAGCATAACATTGACGCCAAAAGGCTTCTCTGTCAGCTCTCTGGCTTTTCTGATTTCCTCGCGAACCACCTCGCCGGGAGCGTTGGCTCCGCCGATCAGGCCCAGTCCTCCCGCCTCAGAAACGGCGGCAGCCAGGTGATGCTCAGCCACCCAGGCCATACCGCCCTGAATGATTGGGCACTCAATCCCTAAAAGTTCAGTGACTCTGGTCTTCATTATGCCTCAACACCTTTTTCTTTTAAATAGTTCATTACATCGCCTACTGTTAAAAGGTTCTGTAAGTCCTCAGCCGGGATCTCTACGGAGTACTCATCCTCCAGAGCCATAACTAACTCGAATAAGTCAAGGGAGTCTGCTCCCAGATCATCCTTAAAGGAAGAAGCCTCTGTAATGGACTCTGCGTCCACGCTTAACTGCTCTGCGATGATCTCTTTCATTTTCTCTAACATAATTTTTGTCTCCTTTGCTTGATAAGTTTTTGATTTTCTGAAAGCCGTGCCGGGGACCTCCCTCTACAGCTGTCATTTCTTTTATTATATTTGATTTTCAGGAAGTTGCAAGAAAAAAATCCCCGGAATTGCAGACTGGTTCTACCACTCCAGCAAAGTAGCACCCCAGGTCATGCCTGCGCCGAATCCTGCAAGCACCAGCTTATCGCCTGTTTCAAGCTTTCCGTCCCTCTTCATTTCGTCCAGAAGAATGGGAATCGAGGCAGCGGAGGTATTGCCGTAGCGCTCAATATTTACCGGTATTTTTTCCATTGGAATCCTGAGACGCTTCGACGCCGCCTCTAAAATCCTTAAATTAGCCTGATGCAGGACAAAGTATTTAATCTCATCCGGCTCCATCTGTGCATCCTCTAAAATCTTTGCCACAATCTCAGGCACTTTGCGGACCGCAAATTTGAATACCTCTTTGCCGTCCATTTTCATAAAGCCCAGCTCTGGCTTCACGCCGTTTAAGCAGTTTCCAAGATTTCTGGCCTGGCATTCCAGGGTCCAGCCCTTGGTTCCGTCGCTTCCCATCAGCGTTTTTATAATACCGGTCTCAGAGGCTCTGACAACTGCGGCTCCGGCTCCGTCGCCAAAGAGGATACATGTGCCTCTGTCTGTCCAGTCTACTACCTTGCTTAAAGTCTCGGCTCCAATAATAAGAGCCGTCTTATAAAGGCCTGAGGCAAAAAATCCATTGGCAATGTGAAGGCCAAAAATAAATCCTGAGCAGGCCGCCGTAATGTCAAATCCCACTGCGTTCACAGCTCCCACAGCTGCCTGGACATCCATGGCTCCGGCCGGGAAGGCCCGGTCTCCGGAGGAGGTAGCCAGTATAATCAGGTCTATTTCTGCAGGGTCAATTCCTGCGTCTTCAATGGCCCGCTTCGCTGCCTCTGCAGCCATTTCGCAGGTGCCCTTGTTCTTTGACACCCTCCTCTCACAGATTCCCGTCCGTTCTTTTATCCAATCATCATCTGTATCGAGAAACTTCATGAGATCCTTATTCGTAACAACTGTTTCCGGCACATAAGAGCCGATTCCAATGATTTTTGTAGTCATGTCTGATTCCTGCTTTTCTGTCTGCTTTCTTTCATTACTCCATTTAACGAGATTGTTTGATATTCAAACTATTGCTAGTGTATTCTATGGAGGGGTGTTTGTCAAGAAAAAAAGTAGTACCCTTTTGCCCTGGCAGAAGGTATAATGAAGGCAGGAATCGACAGGGCAGGTGACCAGCTGCGTTTTCTACTCGGTTCGCACATTTGTTATCCGCCATTCGCGGAAACTCGCCTATGGCTCAAACAATCCGCTCGGTGGCGGAAATCAGTGCAAACCTCCTTGCGAAAGCCTCGCTATCGTCACTTGCCCTGTCGATCCTTCCTGAATTTCCGTACTTTTGAAATATTCAGATTTCATTTATATACTTACTACGGGAGTTCGCGGTTCCCTGAACTATGGTATTTCTTTATTTTATATACACATTCATACATCCAAAGGCAGGAGGTTTACATAATGCAGAAAATTCTTGTATGTGACGATGACAAGCAGATTGTCGAGGCTATTGATATCTATTTAACCGGCGAGGGCTTCGAGGTAATCAAGGCCTACGATGGCCTGGAAGCCCTGGAGCTTCTGAAGACAAACGAGGTTAATCTGATGATCGTGGACGTGATGATGCCCGGTCTGGACGGCATCAGGACTACGCTGAAAGTCCGTGAAACCAGCAGTATCCCGATTATTATTCTGTCCGCCAAATCAGAGGATTCCGATAAGATTCTGGGACTGAACATCGGCGCAGACGACTATATTACAAAGCCCTTTAATCCTCTGGAGCTGGTAGCCCGCGTCAAATCCCAGCTCCGCCGCTATACCCAGCTGGGAAACATGAACACCCAGACAGACAGCCGTGTATACAAATGCGGCGGCCTGCAGATCAACGATGAAAACAAAGAAGTATTTGTAGACGGAGAACTGATCAAGCTGACTCCCATTGAGTACAATATTCTCCTTCTCCTGGTTAAAAATGCCGGAAAGGTATTCTCTATTGACCAGATTTACGAAGAAATCTGGAACGAGGAGGCCATTGGAGCAGACAATACCGTAGCGGTCCACATCCGCCATATCAGGGAAAAAATCGAGATCAATCCCAGAGAACCCCGGTATCTGAAGGTAGTCTGGGGCGTTGGCTATAAAATCGAAAAACAGTAGGTGGCAATATGACAATTCGAAAGCTTTCTCTGTATCAGAAGAAAATCGCAGCCTGCGTTGTTCACCTTCTCTTTCTGGCCCTGGCCTTTATCGGCGTGGGAATCATGTATATGAACGATAACCTGGGGGTGGGGATTACCAGAATCCACAGCGGCTCCTATGAGGATACGGAAGCATTTACCCAGTATTTCAATGAGGATTTATCCGATATTTTTCAGTACATGGAATACCATGGAATTTTTTCCACCGGCGGCGCTGTAGACGTCTCCAATGAGATGCTCCAGATGACATTCGGTCCTAATGACACACGCTCCTTTTCTCTGAACGATATTATTAAATATCTGAAATCTTTAGGATATTACCTGAATGAAGACTTCCAGTGTACGCCTGTGTCCCTGGATGAAAAACGAAAGCCCCTAAAAGGCTATGTGGCATGGTCTGCCGCAGATCCGGATATGTATTATACCTCTCTGAAGGAGGGAATGCGCTACTGCTCCCTGGAGGAGATATCCTTAGAGATTCTGAGCACTCTGAACCGGTATTACACGACCTACAAAAGGTTGTTTGACCAGCCCTGCAATCTGCATTTTAAAATTGAGTATCTGGACACAGAGTCAACTCCCAAACGGATTACTTCCTTTTCAAACGATAAGTCTCTGACCATGGATACTGCTAAAACCTATGGCCGGTACGCCTGCCTTCAGGGCAATTCTGTGTTTTACGACACCAATTTTACATCCATTGACCTGGACACAGTTTCCGCCCTGTCAGCTAATAATCCGTATTCCACAAAAACCTACTACCTGTTGGCTGCCCTGGATACGAACTATCCTGCTGACGATGCCTACGCAGCCAATTACCGGTATTATGTCAGAATGCAGAATTATTACTTCCTGGGCTTCGCCCTGATGGCAGTCGGAGGGCTGACAGCGGCCTTCTCCCTGCTCTATCTCCTGTCTGTTTCCGGCAGACGTAAGGATGAAGACAAATCTGTGTCTCTCACAGCCTTCGACCGCACCAGTACAGAAACAGGAATGCTTCTTTTATCGCTTATGACTGCGGCAGCCCTTTTTGCCTGTCGGTATACCATGATCCGGATTCTTCACCTGATTCTTCCGGAAGAATCCTGGGCTGTAGGGGAAAAAACCCTCTATACGGCTGTCATTTATCTGGGCTGTCTGCTGGCTGTCTTCAGCCTTCTCAGGCGGTATAAGGCAGGCGTAGTCTGGGAAAACAGCCTGATTCGAAAGCTTGGCGTCCGCCTGTCCGTTTTCTTTACAGGACAGACCTTTGCCGGGCAGCTGACCGTATCCTTCCTCGCCTACCTGTTCTGCAATACGGTTCTTCTCCTGACTGCCTCCTACTTATATTTAAAGTGGCACATTCTTTCGATGACACTGAAAATCATGATCGGAGTGCTGGCAGCTCTTTGGATCTGTCTGAATCTGTGGATCTTTTATATCATGTTCCGGCGTTCTGCAGATCGGGACAGGATCGACCTGGCTATCCGCCATCTGGCAGATGGGGAAACCTCCTACCAGGTAAATGAAGCCCAGTTTTCCGGGAAAATCCGTGAAACTGCAGAAAATCTTAACAATATCAGCAAGGGTCTGGAGATGGCTCTGTCGGAAAAAGTAAAAAGCGAGCGGCTGAAAGCCGACCTGATCACCAATGTCTCCCATGACATCAAGACACCTTTGACTTCTATTATTAATTATGTAGATTTGATTAAGCGGGAACATATTCAGGATGAGAAAATCCTGCGTTATCTGGATGTGCTGGAACAGAAATCCCTCCGTCTGAAAAATCTGACGGAAGATCTGGTAGAGGCCTCCAAAGCCAGCTCTGGAAATGTGAAGCTGGAGATTAGCCGGCTGGACTTTATTGAACTGATTCACCAGACGAACGGTGAATTCGAAGAGAAATTTGCCAGCCGCCGTCTGAATCTGATTACCTCTGCCCCGGAACATGTACTTTTCATCGAGGCAGACGGACGCCGTCTGTGGCGGGTTCTGGAAAACCTCTACAACAACGCGTTCAAATATGCCTTAGAGGGAAGCCGTATTTATGTGGATGTAGCTGAGGAGGATTCCATGGCTGTATTTACTATTAAAAACATGTCCTCCAACCCTCTGAATATCAAGGCAGAGGAGCTTACTGAGCGGTTTGTCCGGGGCGATGTGGCCAGAACCACCGAGGGCAGCGGCCTGGGCCTGTCCATCGCCAAAAGCCTGACTGAACTTCAGGGAGGAACCTTTGAAATCTACATTGACGGAGATCTCTTTAAGGTGAAAGTAGCCTTTCCTGTGATGCAGGCGGAAAAGCAGGCAGATGAGGCAAAATAAGCTCTGAATCCAAAAATATTGCTTTCAGGCCGAATCTGCGCCAGGAAAAATTTTCGGTGACTTTAAATGGAACAAGAAAATTTTTCCCTGGCGCACCTGTTTTCCCAGCGCATCTGTTTTCCTACCCCTTCTTCTCCACCAGCCGTATCCGGCTCCAGTGTCCTGTCAGATACCAGGCAAAGGAAATCAGATAATTGGCAGCCCATCCCAGTGGAACAGCGTACCAGACAAACTGGACTCCATACCGCGGCGCAAAATAATTCGCCACAAACACACGGATTGCCAGGTTTGCCAGATTGGCCGCCGTAAACATCTTCATATCCCCTGCACCTCTTAAAAGTCCGTCTGTGGTGGCCTTGAGGCCAATCAGTATATAGAAGAAGGAGACAAAGCCTGCGTAGGCCATTCCCACGGAGAATGCCTCTGCGCTGGCCTCCGCATCCAGAAAGGCAGAAATAAACAGTTTTCCGAATATCTGCGTTAAAAGACAGAGCACAGCAGCAAAGCCTGCCAGGTCAAAATAGCAGGCACGGTATCCTTCCTTCACCCGCTTTTCATTTCCCGCCCCTATATTCTGAGCTGTAAAAGTAGACATGGCATTTCCGATGGCCAGCATAGGTACAATAGAAATCGATTCTATCCTCGTTCCTGCCGAGTATCCTGCAATGACAGAGGAACCGAAGGTATTGACTACCGACTGAACCAGAAGAATTCCCATCTGGACAATGGACTGCTGCAGAATCGAGGGGAGAGCTACCTTCGTCATGGACGCTGCCATCTCCCTGTCATACAGCTGGAAGTCTTCCCGATCCTGCCTGTATCCCTTCAGCTTCTTCATAAGAAGCAGGAAGGAGAGAGCCGCCGAAGTCCCCTGGGCAATCAGGGTAGCCACAGCCACGCCTTCCACAGCCATGTGGAATTCGATGACAAACAGCAGATCCAGTCCAATGTTTAACAGAGAGGAAAAAATCAGCAGCTTCAGAGGCGTCTTTGAATCCCCTAACGAATTGAATATGGACGCCTGCACATTGTACATAAACAAAAAAGGCAGTCCCCAGAAATAAATACGAAGATAGAGGGCCGCATCCTGAAAAATATCATCCGGCACGTTCATCAGGCTCAGAATTTTGTCGTTGTATACCAGGCCGAAGAGCCCCAGAGCGGCGCTGATCAATAAAAAAGAAATCAGGGTAGTGGAGACCGCTGTTTTCATCTGCGTCAGCCGCCCGGCTCCCAGAAACTGGGAGATGATTACCGAGCTTCCCATACCTCCTCCGATGGCAACGGCGATAAATACGTTCGTCACCGCGTAAGAGGCTCCTACAGAGGCTAGAGCGCTCTCGCTGACAAATTTTCCCACTACGACTGAATCCATAATATTATAAAACTGCTGAAACAGATTGCCTAAAATCAGGGGAAAGGCAAACAGTAAAAGAGCCTTCCCTGGGCGATCCGTCAGCATACTATCGCTTTTTTTATTCATATTTCCCATCTTTTCTGTCTTTTCTTTTCTGTGAACCCAAAAAGGAGCTGTCTGACAGCCCCTTTTAGTATTTCCAAATTTACAGTACTTTATCTAAGAATGCTTTCGCCCTGTCTGTAGACGGCTGGGAGAAAAATGCCTCCGGAGTCGTATCCTCCAGAATTTTCCCTCCGTCAATAAAGCAGATTCTGTCTGAAACCTCCCTGGCAAAACCCATCTCGTGAGTAACGAGAGCCATGGTAATTCCCGTATGGGCCAGCCCCTTGATAACCTCCAGAACCTCCTTTACCATCTCCGGATCCAGGGCGCTGGTCGGTTCATCGAACAGCATAATCTTAGGCTCCATGGCAAGGGCTCTGGCAATGGCGATTCTCTGCTTCTGGCCGCCTGACAGCTTATTAGGATATGCGTCCGCCTTCTCCGTCAGACCTACCAGAGCCAGCAGCTCCATGGCTTTTTTCTTCGCCTCCTCCTTGGAAAGCTTATTGACCCGCACAGGAGCGTAAATCATATTTTCCATAACCGTCATATGGGGAAACAGGTTAAAGTGCTGGAAAACCATGCCGATATCCTTCCGGATTTTCTGAATGTCAGCCTTTTTTTCCGTAATATCCTGTCCCTCAATGAGTACAGCTCCGCTGTCCGGCTTCTCAAGCAGGTTAATGCACCGCAGAATCGTAGATTTTCCCGAACCGGAAGGGCCAATGAGGGTTACTACCTGTCCCTTCTCAATCTTAAAGTCAATTCCCTTTAAAACTTCCAGCTTTCCAAAGCTCTTATGCACGTTATGAAACTCTATCACTTCTGTTCACCCACCTTTCCAGACGGCCTGCCAGCGTGGACAGAACCATTACAAATATGTAGTAAATTAAGGCAATCACAAGATACGGCTCAAAGAACCGGTATGTCATAACCGTAATCTGGTCTGCGGCTCTTAAAAGCTCTACTGCTCCAATATAGGAGAGAATAGAAGTTTCCTTTAAGAGCGCTACTGCCTCGTTTACAAGGCTTGGAAGCACATGTCTCACCGCCTGAGGCAGAATAATATCTTTCATCATGTCCCGGTAGCTGACTCCTAAGGACGCAGCCGCCTCATACTGGCCCTTGTCAATGGCCTGAATACCTCCCCTGAAAATCTCAGACACATAAGCTGCCGAGTTCAGAGAGAAGGTTAAAATTCCCGACTGCACGGCTGTGAACGTCACGCCCAGAAGCTGGGGAAGTCCAAAATGTACAATACACAGCTGCACCAGAAGCGGCGTTCCACGGAAAATCGAGGTGTAAAAGCGCCCAAACCATACAAGAGGCGCGCATTTACTGATTTTAATTAATGATAAGATTACGCCCAGCACAAAACCGCAGATCAGGCACAAAAACGTCATTTGAAGCGTCAGGACTGCTCCGTGCCACAGAAACGGCCAGTACTGCCATACGCTTGAAAAATCAAGGTTCATATCTGTTATCCTTTCTGTCTGAATTTTTCTTATTTTTAAAATTGAATACACTAAATATTGAAATTATTTTCACCGTTCAGCATATCCTCCGGCACAGCGAACGGCAGGACGTAGTATCCGCCCTGCCGCAGGTCCGCCTAGTCGGCAATAAACTCCTCGCTTAAATGCTCAGTAATAATTTCATCCAGCTCCCCATTCTCCATCATCTCTTTTAAAGTATTGTTAAAGGTCTCATAATACGGTGAATCCTTGGGGAATCCAATCGCAAAGCAGTCTGCTTCGTTCTTGTCTAACAGGCTTAACTCAAGTCCTGTATTCTGCTTTAAAAACTCTACTGCGCCGGCGCCGTCTATAATGCAGGCGTCCGCTCTCTTGCTCTTAACCTCTTCGATGCAGGCCGGGCTTCCCTGAATGCCCACTGCATTCACGCCTTCGATGCTCTCAGCCACCTGCTGATAGTTGGTTCCGAATACATATGCAACGGTCTTGCCAGCCAGAGAATCGAGGGTTGTATAATTATCCCCTTCTCTGTATACAATGCCGTTCCGCGGATAGAAGAAGATTTCTGAGAAATCCAGGGTTTTCTGTCTCTCCTCTGTAGGAGCCATACCGCCGCTGCAAAAATCAATCTGTCCGGCCTGAATAGCCGCTGTCAGGCTCTTAAAAGGCATATCCTGGAATTCTACGGTTCCGCCGTTCTTCTCTACAATCTCTGTTACGATGTCAATGTTCATTCCCACATATGTCTTATTTCCCTTTGCATCCATCTCAATAGACTCAAAAGGCACGAATGTGGAGGAGCAGCCAACCTTAACGGTCTTTCCATTAAAGGGATTATCTGCAGAAACCTCTGCCTCTTCCCCTTCTGTTCCTGCCTCAGTTTCCTCTGCGGCAGCTGTCGTCTCGGCTGCCTCTGTGCCTGCTGCCGTCGTCTCAGCCGGGGTTCCGCTTCCTGAACATCCTGCCAGAACGCTGACTGTAAGCGCTGTAAGTAATGTCAATGCTATCTTTTTCATAATCATTCTCCTCATTCCACTTAAATATTTTCTTTTTCAGTTTCTTGGTTTTCTGACACCTATCATAGCATAAATATACATTCTATGCAATTCTTTTTTTATTGTTTTTTTCATTTTTCGACACATTCCATCTTTTCCTCCTTCATTTTTATTCCATCCTTTCCATTCAGTCTCCGCCGTGGTATAATAGAATTGTTTAGCAGTTTTTTTCAATGCTGAAGCGGTTCAAAGGCATATTTCAGGTCTGCCTGCCTCTTTTCAGGCCGGGTCTGTCCTCTCTTTAAAGCTTCGTTTTTTCTCAGAGGGAGTATTTTTTTGACGGATCTCCAGTATTGATTATATATGCAGACTCAATTATTTTTTATAAAGGAGGAACCTATGTCTGTTTTTACTGACGGAAAAACCAACGGTCCCGGCATCTGCTGGCCGGACGGAAAACGGATCGCCGTCATGGTTACCTTTGATTTTGACGCCGAATTTTTAAGGATTTCCAGAGCCGAATCAAAGGGGACGTCCATCGGCTTTACCGATTTTTCCAGAGGCCAGTACGGCCCGCACACAGGGTTATTAAGATGTCTCGACATGCTGGATGCACACCAGATTAAATCTACCTTCTTCGTTCCAGGTATCGTGGCGGAGAAATATGCCGATCAGGTGCGCATGATCCACGAAAGAGGCCACGAACTGGCCTGCCACGGCTATCGCCACGAATCCGTCCGGGGCATTTCCCGTGAAGAGGAAGAAGCTATCCTTGAGAAAAGCGAAGCTGCCCTTATGGCTGTCACAGGAAAACGGCCAGTAGGACACAGGGGACCGGAGAGCATTATCCATCCCTTTACCCACGAACTTCTGGCAGAACGGGGCTATCTCTACAGCTCCTCCATGAAAGACTGCGATTACGCCTATCTGTGGGAGCAGGATGGAACAGAGCTTCCTCTGGCAGAACTTCCAAACGATATTACCATGGACGACTTCACCTACTACTATTTTACCTTCAGCGATCCTGCTGTCCGGGCTATGTACACCAACCGGGAAGTGCTTGGAAACTGGAAGGCTGAATTTGACGGTCTGGCTGAAGAAGGGGATAAAATTTTCATCTTAAAACTTCATCCCCAGATGATTGGCCGGGCCAGCCGCATTGCCATGGTTGGAGATTTCATTTCCTATATGAAAGGACACGGAGCCTGGATTACCACCTGCGAGGAGGTGGCCCGGTACGTTCTGAGCCAGAACGGCATGCTGGGCGGCGAACAGGCAAAACATCAGAGAAAGGAGGCGCTGTAAATGGATTCCAGCCGTTTTGACAAGGTATTTCCAGCCGAATTCTCCGGCGATTTGAAGGTCTCCTGGCCGGACGGGAAACGGATTGCCGTCATGCTGGCCTTTGACTTGGATGCGGAGACCATGTGGACCACCAGAGGCGACGGAAATGCAGATCACATAACAAATCTGTCCAGAGGAGCCTACGGCCCTGTGCAGGGCGTACCCAGAATTTTAAACATGTTAGACAGCTTCGGCTTAAAGGCCACTTTCTTTGTACCTGGCGTAGTAGCGGACAAATACCCTGATGTAGTAAAGGAAATCGCCGCAAGAGGCCATGAAATCGGCTTCCACGGCTATTTCCACGAGGAATTTTCCACTACCACTTATGAGCAGGAGAAGGCCACCATGGAACGGTGCGAGAAACTGATCAGAGAACTGACAGGCCAGCAGATGGTCAGCCACCGGGCTCCCGGCGGAGTCATCCATGACTACAGCCTGCGCCTCTTTACCGAGCGGGGCTACATTGCCAGCTCCAACTGGAGAAACAGCGACGGCCCCTTCATCCATGAGCTGGATGGAGTAAAAATTCCCCTGGTGGAGGTTCCCAAGGATTCCATTTTTGACGATACTGCCTACGATTTCTATACAGACAGCGCGCCGGAGCGCTATGAGCTGAAATCACCTCAGGAGATGCTTGAAATCTGGAAAGAAGAGTTCGACACTCTGGCAGACGAGGGCAGAATGATCAATTTTGTTCTCCATCCCCAGTTTATCGGCCGCGTAAGCCGCGTCAATATGCTCAAGGAGCTGATTGGGTACATGCTGTCCCGCGGCGCCTGGATTGACACGAACCAGGCTGTGGCCCGCTGGGTCTTAAAAGAAAACGGCATGCCTGCAAAATAATGCTGCAGGCCGCTTTGTCCATACAAAATATACATTTAAATGAGGTAATAAACTATGATTTCATCTGCAATGACGCACCGCTTCAGAAGACGTCTGAAGCAGGGCAAAAAGGCTTTGATTCTGGGTCTTCTGTCCGCCGCTCTCCTGTCTGTCCCCGCCTTCGCCGAGGTGAGGACTCCGCAGGCCTCAGGCACAACCGTCTTCTCAAACGGCGGCGCTGTAATTGACGCATCCAACTCCTCCCAGGGCTATGTGATGGTCAAATATTCCGGCGGAACCTCCCGTATTAAGGTTCGCATCTCCAAGGGAACCGAATACACCTACGATCTGAATACTGCCGGAAACTACGAGGTATTTCCTCTGACAGAGGGAAGCGGAACCTACACGATCAAGGTATTCCAGCAGGTTCAGGGCACTTCCTACGCCCAGGTGATGAGCCAGTCTGTCACGGCAAATATCGCAGACAGCCAGTCCCCCTTCCTGTACCCGAACCAGTTCTGCAATTTTAACGCGAACTCCGCCGTGGTATCCAAGGCAGCTGAGCTGACAGGAGGAATCGCAGATCCGCTGGCAAAAGTACAGGCTGTTTACCGCTATGCCATCGATCATATTTCCTATGATTACCAGAAGGCCGCCACTGTGCAGAGCGGCTACCTTCCTGTTCCAGACGCCACCCTGGCTTCCGGAAAGGGCATCTGCTTCGACTATGCGGCTGTAATGACTTCCATGCTCCGCTCTCAGGACATTCCTACAAAGCTTGTCATCGGCTATACCGGCGGAACCTACCACGCCTGGGTAAGCGTATATCTGACTGGCCAGGGCTGGGTGGACAATATCATCTACTTTGACGGAGCCAACTGGCGCTACATGGATCCCACTTTCGCCTCCAGCGGCAAGGGAAACGCAGCCATCTCCAGCTACATTTCCAATCAGGCCAACTACCAGGCTAAATTTACTTATTAATGGCTGATTTATTTCACGTACAAGAAAGGCGGCCCTGATTTCCAGGGCTTTATGAGGAATTCTGACTATGAAACAATCCGTTCCGTTTACCGGTCTTTCACTGTCCGGTTTCTGTATGCAGATTTCCATCCTGCTGAAATCTGCAGTCCCTCTTTACGAGGGACTTTCCGTCATGGCGGAGGACGCCTCCCTTCCAAAAGAGAAAGAAGTTCTTTCTGCCATGGCTGACAAGCTGCGCATGGGCTTTCCTTTCAGCCAGGCTGTCGCTGAGGCTGAATGTTTCCCTGCCTATGTTACCCAGATGACGCTTCTGGGTGAACGCACGGGAACTCTGGACGCCGTCATGGAGCATCTGTCCCGGTTTTATGAAAGGGAATACCGTCTGGGTGAAAATCTGCGCCGCGCCGTTACCTACCCGGCTATTATGATTATCATGCTGTTAGCCATCCTGTTTATTCTGTTCACAAAAGTCATGCCTGTCTTTTCCGGCGTTTACGAGCAGCTGGGAACCTCGATTCCGCCGGCTGCCCAGACGGCCATCCGGTTTGGAGGCATTTTAAGCGGAGGAGCCCTTATCTTCGCAGCTGTTCTGATTGCAGTGTTCGCTGTGATTCGGCTGACCAGCAGGCCCGGACAGGAAAACAGCCTGTCATCCCGCCTTCTGGCTCTGATTAAGAACCGTTCCAGCATTGCCCGGCTCTCTGCCCTGCGCCGCTTCTGCTCTGTTATGGCTATGACACTTCACTGCGGCATGGACATGGCCGAGGGCTGCCGCATGGCCGCTTCCCTGGTGGACAACGCTTCTGTCCTGCCCGGCGTAAAAGCCTGCGAGAAAGAGCTGGCCTCCGGAAAAGCCTTCTATGACTCCATTGAGCCCTCCGGCCTGTTCTCAGGCTTTGATCTGCAGATGATCCGCATCGGAAGCAGAGCCGGACAGCTGGAAACTGTCATGAAGGAGCTGGAAGCAGATTATGACGAGCGCTCCTCCGACGCTCTCGACAGCCTGATTGCAAGACTTGAACCTGCCATTGTATCTGTTCTGGCCGTTGCGGTAGGTCTCGTACTTCTGTCTGTCATGCTGCCTCTTGCTGGAATTCTTTCCTCCATCGGTTAAACAGTGAATACACAGGAGGATTTATATGCTGCACGTACAAGTTCAAAAAGAAAAGAAAGGCGCGGCCGGATATCTGCTGTCCTTTCTTCTCTTCTTCGCTATTCTTTTTATCTTCCTCTTCAGCGTCAGGGCCATGGAGTCCAAAAGTGAGGAGGAAAGCCTGGCGTCTCTCAGAAACGCCGTTCAGAGGGCCTGCGTCCAGTGCTACGCTATCGAGGGGCGCTACCCGCCCAGCGTAGAATATCTGGAGGAGCACTACGGCATTGTCATTGACAGAAACCGGTATCACGTATTTTATGACGGATGGGCCAGTAACGTAATGCCGGATATCACTGTGCTTCCCGCAGAGCCTGACAGCCAGGAGAAGGGAGGAACATCATGAGAAAACAAACTCCCTCTTCAGGAAAAACAGGATTTCTGTTTTCCATGCTTCTGTTTTTTGTATTCCTCTTCTGCTCCGTATTTACGGTTCTCATAGGCAGCCGCGTCTATGAAAACATCCGCGAGAGGGACAACGACTCCTTTTACCAGGACACGGCTGTAAGCTATGTAATAAACAAAATCCGGCAGGCAGACCAGAGCGGAGGCGTAACAGTAGGAGAGACTGACAGCGGCATCTCTTTCCTGCTTCTCACTTCCCAGACAGACGGAACAGTCTACGAAACCTGGATTTACACCATGGACGGCCATCTCCGGGAGCTCTTTACTCCTATGGGAAGCGGTCTGTCCGTAGAAGACGGACTGGAAATCTGCGCCTGTCCTGAGCTTGCCTTCTCTTTAGACGAGCCAGACGGAAAACGCCTTTTAACTATCTTCCAGGCCTCCTCTGACGAAGCTTCACCGGAAAACGGGCGAAGTATCTCCCTGCTCCTTCGAAGCGCTTCCGGAGAATTTCTTATTCAGGGCAGTTCTCCGACAGCAGAGGAGTCTGAGCCAGAGACAGAAATCTCCCGCGATCTCTCCTATCTGGGCATTCCAGCGGAGACACCAGGCGGCACAGAGACGCCTGAAACAACAGATGGCCAGCCCGGCCAGAACGAATAAAGGAGGAGGGCAATGCTGCACACAAAATACACAGTAACAAACAAACGGCCTTCCTATGCCTTTCTGATGGAAATGCTGTGGGTCTGCGGCTTTTTCGCCATAGCTGCCTGCATTTTCGTTATGGCTTTCGCAAAGGCTGATACCATGAGCCGGAAGGCTCAGGATCTGAACGAGGCTGTCATGGCCGCAGAACAGGAGATGGAACAGGCCTTTCTCACTGAGAGAGAGGGAACCTGGAGCGTCTGCCTGGATCAGAACTGGAAACCAGTTTCCATGGAACCGGATCACCGCCTGCCAGGCTCTGACGGCCCGTTTCCAGAAGGAACCTATGCCGTTCTGCGCGTTTCCAGCCAGGCAGACGGCGGGCTTTTAAATGTCTCTGTTCAGGTAGACTCCCACGTTTCAGAGCCTATTCAGGAAACAATTTACACGCTGGAGGGCAGCCATATGACAGACAGAAAGGAGGCAGACCATGAAAGAGACAGTGAAAACCGGCAGAATTAATATCGGAACCGCCTCTATTGTGCTGATTCTCCTGATTTTGTGCCTGGCTGTATTTTCCCTTTTAAGCCTCAGCGACGCCCAGGCTTCTCTGTCCTTTGCCAGGCGGCGGGCAGAATCAGTACAGGCCTTCTATCAGGCAGATGCAAAGGCTCAGACCTGGGCTGACAGTATCCGCGGTCTGGACCTGTCCAGCGCCCTGACTCAGGGTTCTGTCCCGGACGGGGCGTCTGCAGAGGCGTCAGAGGACGGCAGTACCATAAAGCTCACCATCCCCCTGTCCCAGGGACAGTCCCTGTCAGCCGAATACAGGCTGTCTGACGGACAGCTGATTTCCTCCCGCATTTTTAACAGTGAGGACTATGCCATCGACACGCGGCTGCCTGTATGGACGGGACCAGACAGCACAGAAACAGAGACAAATCATCCGTCCTAATACAGCTTTAATCAAAGAGGTTTCATTATGGATATTAAAGAATTTTTTCAGGATGCCGTAAACAAACAGGCCTCTGACATTTTCCTGATTCCAGGAATGCCTCTGGCTATGAAAATCAACGGCAGAATTGAGCACATAGGTGAAGAAAAAGTATTCCCGGCCGAAATGGACAATTATATCCGGGAAATCTACGCCATCAGCGGAAACAGGGATATGACCCGTATTCAGGAACAGGGAGACGACGACTTCTCCTTTTCTATTGTGGGACTGTCCCGATTCCGCGCCAGCGTGATGAAACAGAGAGGCTCTCTGGCGGCTGTCATTCGAATCGTCCGGTTCGATCTGCCCAATCCGGCAGACATCCACATCCCGGAGACGGTTCTGAACATCGCCTCCATGAAAAAGGGCATGGTTCTTGTAACAGGCGCAGCAGGAAGCGGAAAATCCACGACTCTCGCCTGCGTCATAGACCGAATCAACCAGACCAGAAACGCTCACGTTATCACGCTGGAGGATCCCATCGAGTATCTGCATCACCATCAGAAATCTGTAGTTACCCAGCGTGAGATCGGACACGATACAGCCTCCTATGTAGACGGCCTGCGGGCCTCTCTCCGCCAGGCTCCTGACGTTATTCTGCTGGGAGAGATGAGAGATTACGAAACCATCCAGACGGCCATGACGGCTGCCGAAACCGGCCATCTTTTAATTTCCACCCTGCACACTACCGGCGCAGCCAATACCATCGACCGAATCATCGACGTGTTCCCAGCCGACGGACAGCAGCAGGTCCGCGTCCAGCTGGCCATGGTGCTGAAAGCAGTAGTATCTCAGCAGCTGATCCCTGCAACGGATGGATCCCTAATCCCGGCTTTTGAGATTATGTTCGTCAACGAGGCTATCCGGAGTATGATCCGGGAGTCTAAAATCCATCAGATTCAGAATGTTATCTCCACCAGTATGGCAGAAGGCATGGTGAGTCTGGACAACAGCCTGTTAAAATATCTTCAGCTGGGGCTTATCACCAAAGAGACCTGCGTTAACTACAGCCCAAATCCAGAGCAGATGAGAATGCGCCTGGGAGTGTAAATATGTGAAAGTGCGAAAGGAAGGAACACAGCTCCTTCCTTTCTGTTTTGCCTTTGTATTTCAGTACAATAAAAAAACACCGACCCCAACGCTCTCTGTCGTCAAAATCAGTGCTTTTCAGTGCGCCTTCGGGGGCTCGAACCCCGGACAAATAGATTAAGAGTCTACTGCTCTACCAACTGAGCTAAAGGCGCATAT